>JBBSVE010000006.1:0-41050 GCA_038233815.1 Rhodobacterales bacterium | reverse complement strand
TCATGGTTTGCAAGCAAACCATTGCCGGGCAATGCATGGCGCGGGACTTCGACCGATCGGTCGCGAAAGTCCAGGTCCGCATCGCCATCATGAACGGCTACACCGCCCTTGGCATCCCTGTCACAGAAGCCGTGGGATGAATCCATCCGGGGAAAGGGGAACCTCGGGTATCACAAGCTTTGTGCAACAGAGCCACTGCGGGTGCAAAGGCACCACACGTACTTTTCCAGTTTTTACAGAACCAGCCTCTGGGGTGATGCGGATGCATGGTACAAACTGCCCATCGATCTGCTCGAAAAGGAGGTCGTCAGTCGCATCTGCATTATCTCGGCGGTACGCGCGCCGGTAAAGGCGCAAAGCCATGGCCCCCAGCGCACTGCCCGGCGGTTTTCTTTGGACCATCCGTCAAGAAGGGTCTCAGATAGCAGTGCGGCTTTGAGGATGATGTTCGCCTCTGCATCGGTGTAGCCCGCCAACCTCGTGCGCTGCAGTTTCGTAAAACGGACTTTAGCGCCATCAGCGGGATTTGTTTGCAACTTTCGCTTTTCAACTGCCAGCTTGAAGACCAGTTTCACCACGGCCAGATATTTCTGACCCACCGTCCGGGCAGCAAGGTCCTTTTCATGCCGGAGGTAGTCGCACCAGTCTGCGATGTTTCCCGCAGTGACCTGTAGGGCGTTGTCGTGCCCCAGCCAGTCTACCAGAGCATCGATTTTCTGCCGGAAACCGGCGACCGTGCGAGAGGACTTACCGTCAGCCAGATGGTCCCGTTCCCAAAGTTTCAAAAGCGCAGTCACCGTCAGGCCCTCAGGAGCAGCCTCGAAAGGCATCGTCGCGCCCATCCTCAACGGCGGAAAGCGGTTCGCCTTGAGGTCAGGGCTGTAGTCACCGCCTGCACGCTTCAACTGTTCTTCGCTCACCTGCCGCAGCGCACGGTCCAATTCTTGCAGCAGACGTGCACGGCTGTGATCGTCCGTGACTATTCCCTTTTCGAGCAGGAGTTTGTCAGCCTCTGGGCCGTACCATTTTTCAAGTCCATCTGGTGCAGCGGCAACGCGATCAAGCAGTTTCAGAACCTCCGTCCAAATCTGCGTTCCGCCCAGTTCAAGCTGCATCATCGCCATGTAGTCTCGGTACAGTATGCCAGACAGGGCCACGATTTGAGCATGGGGAATGGGTTCGGGCTGCTTGCGGTGCCGTTCCCAGATCATTGCCTGCTTTTGCACCTCGGCGGCGTTGGCGAGTTTCGCCTCCTGCGGGTCTTTTGTCCGCAGCGAACGACTGACGATCTTATCACCAATCAGCCTCCGCAAGTCCGTGGGAACATGCTGGCGGAAATAGTACACGCCGGTCTTCGGATGTTTGTACGGTCGTGCTATTTGCAAAACCATGGTGTAGCACCTCGGTGTGGCACCGCAGCCAGTACAAACCCTTGATAGACATCATCTTCTTGATTTGAAAGGAGAAAAATGGTGCTGTGAGAGAGGATTGAACTCTCGACCTCACCCTTACCAAGGGTGTGCTCTACCACTGAGCTACCACAGCATTGAACGGCTGCTCTGGACCGAATGGTATCGGGCGGCAGCGAACGTGCGGCGGCATAGTGGGAAATCTGGGCTCGTGCAAGGGTAAACTGGACGGTTGTCGTGGTGTGAGATATGTCTGCGGGATGGAACGGAGTGACGGAAAAGGGAGCGGTCGGGGCGGCGGGGGGAAGCCTCTCGGCGATGGGGCGCAAAGGGAGGCTGATCGACGGGCGAGGCGTCTCAAGGAGGCGCTGAAGGCGAATATGGCCCGGCGCAAGATACAGGCGCGGGCGAGATCCGATATCGGTGATGCGGTGTTGCCTGCAGAGGAGCGGCTGTCCGACGGGGACTGAGCGGGAGATCGGCGTCGCCGTTGCCTCATAAACGATCCGGATATACCGCTGACACCCGGCAGGAAATGCCATCGACCCCATCTATGATCCGGCTTTTGGCGCGGCACGGCTTATCGCCCTTGGAGCGGGCAGTCCGACCGGTTAGACCGCAGCGGGCGAAGGATCCCCGTCGGTTCGGGGGCACGGACTGCCGGCCCGCCCCCCAAGGGCGCCGCGCCGGCGCGGAAAGGCGGGCGGTCATGGACAGCATCGTGGTGCGGGGCGGCGGGGCGCTTCATGGGCAGATCCCGATCGCGGGGGCCAAGAACGCCTGCCTCACGTTGATGCCCGCGACGCTTCTGACCGATGAGCCCCTGACGCTGACCAACGCGCCCCGACTGTCGGACATCCGCACCATGACGCAGCTTCTGGGCTCGCTCGGCGCGGAGGTGGCGAGCCTTCAGGGCGGGCAGGTGCTCGTGATGTCCTCGCACGCGATCGGCAACCATACTGCCGACTATGATATCGTGCGCAAGATGCGCGCCTCGATCCTGGTCCTCGGTCCGATGCTGGCACGTGACGGTCACGCGGTGGTATCGCTGCCCGGCGGTTGCGCCATCGGTGCGCGGCCGGTGGACCTGCATCTCAAGGTGCTGGAAGCTCTGGGCGCGGACCTCGATTTGCGCGACGGCTATGTCCATGCCAAAGCGCCCGGCGGGCGGCTGAAGGGTGCGGTCTTCGAGTTTCCCGTCGTCTCGGTCGGTGCGACGGAGAATGGGCTGATGGCGGCGACGCTTGCCCGTGGCACGACGGTCCTGAAAAATGCCGCACGCGAGCCGGAGATTGTCGACCTCGCCCAATGCCTGCGCCGGATGGGCGCGCGGATCGAGGGGGAGGGGACGTCCACCCTTACGGTCGAGGGGGTGGACCGTCTGGGCGGGGCCACGCATCCCGTCGTGACCGACCGGATCGAGCTTGGGACCTATATGCTCGCGCCCGCGATCTGCGGCGGCGAGGTGGAGCTGCTGGGCGGGCGGATCGATCTGGTGGGGGCCTTCTGCGAGACGCTGGATGCGGCGGGGGTGTCGGTGGAGGAGACCTCCACAGGCCTGCGGGTTGCGCGCAAGAACGGGCGCGTCCGGGCCGTCGATGTGGTCACGGCGCCGTTTCCGGGCTTTCCGACCGACCTTCAGGCGCAGATGATGGCGCTTTTGTGCACCGCCGAGGGAACCTCCGTGCTGGAGGAGCGTATCTTCGAGAACCGCTTCATGCACGCGCCGGAGCTGGTCCGCATGGGTGCCGAGATCGAGGTCCACGGCGGTCACGCGACGGTTCGCGGGGTGGAGCGGCTGCGGGGCGCCCCGGTGATGGCCACCGACCTGCGCGCAAGCGTGAGCCTGATCCTCGCCGGGCTGGCCGCGGAGGGCGAGACGGTGGTGAGCCGGGTCTACCATCTCGACCGGGGCTACGAACGGGTCGAGGAGAAACTGGGGGCCGTCGGGGCCCGGATCGAACGGGTGCCGGCATGAGCGATGCGCGCTACGAGGACGGGGCCGAGCGGGCCGTGATGCTGGAGGCGCAGGACGTGGAGGATCTGGTCGTGATCTCCGCCCTCGTGCAGGATGCCGTATTTCCGATCACGGAGATGCGCTATGCCAAGGCGCGGCGGGAGTTTGCGTTGCTTGTCAACCGCTTTCGCTGGGAGGATCGGGATTTCGCCGAACGCGACACGCGCGGGTATGAGCGCGCGCAATCGGTGCTTCTGGTCCGCGACGTGGTATCGGTGCAGACCTCCGGGATCGACCGGGCGGACGCGGACACCGTGCTCTCTCTCCTGTCGGTGGGGTTCGAGCCCGGGCCCGACGGCACCGGGCGGCTGACGCTCGTGCTGGCCGGCGACGGGGCGGTGGCGCTGGAGGTCGAGGCGCTGAACCTCGCGCTCCGTGACGTGACGCGGCCGTGGCTCGCGCCATCGAAGACGGCGCCCACGCACGGCGACTGACTGCGCGCCGCCGGGTTTCCTTGAGATGACCGCCGCGCCGCGATAAGGGGCGCGGGTGTTCCGTGCCGGAGACCGCGATGCCCCTGTTCCTCTCCACCGCCGCGCCCGCATTCGAGGCGGACTTCGCTGCCCTGCTCGACCTTCAGCGCGAGGAGCGCGAGGATGTTGATGCCGCAGCGGCCGCCATTCTGGCCGAGGTGCGGCGCGACGGCGACGACGCGCTGATCCGGCTGACCGAGCGATTTGACCGCCTGACCCTGACGCCCGAGACCTTGCGCTTTTCAGCCGCCGAGATCGCAGCCGAGGTGGCGCGCGTGTCGCCCGAGGATCGCGTCGCCCTCGAACTCGCGGCGGAGCGGATCCGGGATTATCATGCACGCCAGATGCCCGAAGACGCGATGTGGACCGACGCGGCGGGCGCGCGGCTCGGCTGGCGCTGGACGCCGGTTCGCGCGGCGGGGCTCTATGTGCCGGGCGGGACGGCGAGCTACCCGTCCTCGGTCCTGATGAACGCGATCCCCGCGCGCGTGGCCGGTGTGTCGCGGCTCGCCATCTGCTGCCCGGTTCCGGACGGCGTGGTCAACCCGCTCGTGCTGCTGGCCGCCGAGCTGGCGGGGGTGGACGAGGTCTACCGTATCGGTGGCGCGCAGGCGATCGCGGCGCTGGCCTACGGCACGCAAAGCGTGGCGCCGGTGGACAAGATCACCGGCCCTGGCAATGCGTGGGTGGCGGCGGCCAAGCGCCGGGTCTTTGGCCATGTCGGCATCGACATGATCGCGGGCCCGTCGGAGATCCTCGTGATCGCCGACCGTGACAACGATCCCGACTGGGTGGCGCTCGACCTTTTGAGCCAGGCCGAGCATGACGCCTCCGCGCAGGCGATCCTCATCACCAACGATGCGGCCTTTGGCGAAGCGGTGGCAGGGGCCGTCGCGCGCATCCTCCCGACCCTCCCGAGGAGCGCCATCGCCGCCGCAAGCTGGGCCACCAGCGGCGCGATCATCACGGTGCGCGATCTGGCCGAGGCCGCGACCCTCGCCGACCGCGTGGCGCCGGAGCATCTGGAACTTTGCGTCGCCGACCCCGAGGCGCTGGCCGCCCGGATCAGCCATGCCGGCGCCATCTTCCTCGGTTCCTGGACGCCGGAGGCGGTGGGCGACTACGTCGGCGGTCCGAACCATGTGCTGCCCACCGCACGCTCGGCGCGCTTTTCCTCCGGGCTGTCGGTGCTCGACTTCATGAAGCGCACGACGCTGGCGGCGATGACCCCCGCCGCCCTGCGCGCCATCGGCCCCGCCGCCGAACGCCTCGCCCGGTCCGAGGGTCTCGACGCGCACGCCCGATCGGTGCGGGCGCGTCTCGATCGGCTGAACGAGGCGTAAGCGGGCCGTTTGCATGACCGGCGCTGGCCGTCCACCGGCGTGATGCTTGCGCGGCGCCCTGCGGTCGGGCATCACGGGACGGACCCGACCCGGACCTCTGCCATGACCCGCATCTGCCATATCGAGATCGACGACCGCGGCCTGCGCGCCCCCACGCCGGCCATCGAACAGGAACGCCGCGTGGCGATCTTCGACCTGCTGGAGGAGAACAGCTTCTCCCTGCCGCCCCGCGACGGCGAGGCACGGGCGGCCGGTCCCTACCGCCTCGGCCTCGCGATCCGGGACGGCCGCGTGGTGTTCGAAATCACGTCGGAGGCGCAGGAGCCGGTCGCGGCCTTCCATCTGTCGCTGAACCCGTTCCGGCAGGTGGTGAAGGATTATTTCCAGATCTGCGAGAGCTACTTCGAGGCGGTCAAGCGCCTCCAGCCGTCGCAGATCGAGGCCATCGACATGGCCCGGCGCGGCATCCACAACGAGGGCGCGCGGGTGCTCGTGGAACGGCTCGAGGGCAAGGCGCTGGTCGACATGGATACCGCGCGGCGTCTCTTTACCCTGATCTGCGTCCTGCACTGGGGGTGAGCGTGGCCGCCTTTCCCGCATCGGTGCTGTTTTGCTGCGACCACAATGCGGTGCGCTCCCCGATGGCCGAAGGGCTGATGAAACGGCTCTATGGCCAGCGCGCCTATGTCCAGTCGGCGGGTGTGCTCAACGACATGGAGGTGGACGGCTTCTCCGTCGCAGTGTGCCGCGAGATCGGGATCGAGCTGGAGCGTCACCGCAGCCGCTCGTTCCACGAGATGCAGGCGCTGGGCGACGATCTGGCGCAGTTCGACCTGATCGTGGCCCTGTCGCCCGTGAGCCAACGGACGGCGCTCGACCTCACCCGGCACTCCCATATCGAGGTGGAGTTCTGGCCGATCCTGGACCCCACCGCGATGGGTGAGGGGCGCGAGGCGCGGCTTGCCGCCTACCGCGAGGCCCGCGACCAGATCCGCACCCGGATGCTGGCCCGGTTCGGCCCCCCGACCGCGCCTTGACGCTGACCGCGCGCGCCCTTCAGGGAGGCCAGCCGCTTTATTCGCTTGAAAATCAGCCGATCCGGGCGCATATGCCCGCTGCAGGCCCGCGCGAATGACGCGGGCCATCCTCTTTGCGGAGCGACCATGGCCAAGGAAGACATTCTCGAGTTCCCCGGAGTCGTCAAGGAATTGCTGCCGAACGCGACATTCAGGGTCGAGCTTGAAAATGGCCATGAGCTGATCGCGGTGATGGCGGGCAAGATGCGCAAGAACCGGATCCGCGTTCTGGCCGGTGACAAGGTGCAGGTGGAGATGACGCCCTACGACCTGACCAAGGGCCGCATCAACTACCGCTTCAAGTGAGACCGTGCGCCTGATCCTCGGCTCCGCCAGCCCGCGCAGGCTGGACCTGCTCGCACAGATCGGGATCGTGCCGGACGCCGTCCGTCCGCCCGATGTGGACGAGACGCCGCTGAAGGTGGAACTGCCGCGCCCCTATTGCGCCCGCATCGCACGGGCCAAGGCCGAGGCGGTGGCGGCCGATCCCGACGACATCGTGCTTTGCGCGGATACGACCGTGGCGCTGGGCCGTCGCATCATGGGCAAGCCCCGCGATGCAGGCGAGGCGGCGGCGTTCCTCGTGGCGTTGGGCGGGCGGCGCCATACGGTCGTCACAGCGCTCGCCGTGCGGCGCGGTGCCAAGGTCTGGACGCGGGAGGTGGTGTCCGCCGTGAAGATGAAGCGGCTGTCCGACGTGGAGTTGAACGCCTATCTGGAGGGCGGCGACTGGCGTGGCAAGGCCGGTGGCTACGGGATACAGGGCGCCGCGGGGGCGTTCATTCCGTGGATTTCCGGCTCCTACACCGGGATCATGGGGCTGCCGGTCGCGGAGACGGCGCAGATGCTGGCGACAGCGGGCTGGCCGGTCTGGCGGGCCACGCCGTGAAGGGCCGCATCGTGATCCTTGGCCCTCTGCGCGGCGTGCCTGCGGCCGCGCTGATGGAAGACGGGCGCTTGGTGGACCTCCTCGTCGATGCAGACAGTGCTTCGCCTTTGCCCGGTGCGATCCTGCGCGCGGTGGCCGACCGTCCGATGAAGGGGCAGGGCGGCATGTTCGTGAAGCTCCCTGGCGGATCGGGCTTTCTGCGCCAGACCTCGGGCATCGTGCCGGGGGAATCGCTTCTGGTTCAGGTCACGGGCCCGGCGGAGCATGGCAAGGCCGTGCCGGTCACCACGCGGCTCCTCTTTCGCAGCCGCTACGCGATCCTCACCCCGGGCGCGCCGGGGCGCAACATCTCGCGCCGCATCAAGGCGGTGGAGATGCGCGCGGCGCTGGAGGCACTGGCGGAGGCCGGGATGGCCGGTGCGGACGAGAGCCTCGGCCTGATCCTGCGCTCGGCCTGCGAGAACGGCGCGCACGCCGACATCGCCGCCGACATCGCCGCCACCCGCGATCTGGCGGAGCGTGTGCTGGCCGACCGCGCCGGACGGCCGGAGGTTCTGCTCGACGCGCCCTCGGCCGAAGAAGCGGCGTGGCGCGACTGGGCCGACCCGCTGCCCGACGCCGTGGAGGATGGTCCCGATGCCATGCCTGATCACGGGGTCGAGGAGGCGCTGGCCGCACTCCTGTCCCCCCGAGCCGCATTTCCGGGCGGCGGGCACATGATGATCGAGCCGACGCATGCGATGGTCTGCGTCGACGTGAACACCGGGCCCGACACCTCCCCCGCCGCAGGCCTGAAGGCCAACATCGCGGCGGCGCGCGACCTCCCCCGGCTCCTCCGGCTGCGCGGGTTGGGCGGGCAGGTGGTGGTGGACTTCGCCCCGGTGCCCAAACGCGACCGCGCGGTGATCGAGCAGACCCTCCGCGCGGCCTTCAAGGGGGAGGCGGCGGAAACGAGCCTTGTCGGGTGGACGACAATGGGACTTTATGAACTGGTGCGAAAGCGCGACCGGATCGCGCTGTCGGAGATATTCGGATGACCTGCCCGATCTGCCAGCGCGAGAGCGATCCGAACTACCGCCCGTTCTGCTCGCGTCGCTGCGCCGACGTGGATCTGGGGCGCTGGCTGACAAGTGGCTATGCGCTTCCCGCAGGCCCCGCGGACGAGGATGACGAGGCCCCGGCCCCCGTTCCGCCGCAACGCCAGTAGCCGTCCCGGGCGGGATGCGCAGATTTCACCGCGTAAGCTCTGGACAGCCCGCATGGCCTCGCTTAAACCCGCCGCCACGTGCCCGGATAGCTCAGTTGGTAGAGCAACGGATTGAAAATCCGTGTGTCGGTGGTTCAAATCCGCCTCCGGGCACCAGTCCTCCCCTGCGGGAGAGTGACGCCGCCCTGTCCCGCAATTCCCCCCCTGACATCCGGCGCTGCGCGTGGCATCGACGGCGGGTGGTCGAATGTCGAGGAAAGGAATACCGAATGAAGCTTTTGCGTCACGGACCCGCGGGCAAGGAAAGCCCCGGAATGATGGCGGCGGACGGCACGATCCGCGATCTCTCGGCCCATGTGTCGGACCTGCGCGGCGACGCGCTGTCCGATGAAGGGCTGGCGGCGCTGGCCAAGATCGATCCGTCGAACCTGCCGAAGGTCGACCCGAAGACCCGGCTGGGCCCGCCGATCGCGGGGACAGGCAAGTTCATCTGCATCGGGCTGAACTATTCCGATCACGCGGCGGAGACGGGGGCCTCCGTGCCGCCGGAGCCGATCATCTTCATGAAGGCCACCTCTTCCATTGTGGGGCCGAACGATCCGATCGTGATCCCGCGCGGGTCGCAGAAGACCGACTGGGAGGTGGAGCTTGCGGTGGTGATCGGACGGCGCGCTAAATACGTCTCCGAGGCCGACGCGCTGTCCTATGTGGCAGGCTACGCGGTGACCAACGACGTCTCCGAGCGCGCGTTCCAGACCGAGCGGTCGGGCCAGTGGACCAAGGGCAAGAGCTGCGACAACTTCGGCCAGATCGGGCCGTGGCTCGTGACCCGCGACGAGGTGGCCGACCCGCAGGACCTCTCGCTCTGGCTCTCGGTCAACGGCGAGCGGGTGCAGGACGGCTCCACCGCCACGATGGTCTACGGCGTGGCGCATCTGGTGAGCTATCTGTCGCAGTTCATGTCGCTGCATCCGGGCGACGTGATCTCCACCGGGACGCCTCCGGGCGTGGGGATGGGCATGAAGCCGCCGCGCTATCTGAAAGCGGGCGACAAGGTGGAACTGGGCATCGACGGTCTGGGGACCCAGCGGCAGGACGTGAAGGCGGACGCCTGATCCGTCGGGGTGCGGTCAGGTCCGCACCCCCGCGAACCTCTCCTGCCAGTCGGCGCGCTCCTCGTCGGTGATCTTGCGAAACAGCACCTCGGGCACGTCGAACGCGTGGCCCGGGGGCAACAGCGCCAGCGCGGTGCCGACATCGTCGGGCCAGCTCCAGTCGTCGGACCGCATCCCGTCCATCATCGAGGCGGCGGCATCGGGGATGAAGGGGCGCGACAGGACCGCGTAGAGCCGGATCAGATTGAGCGCCAACCGCACGGTCGCCGCCGCGCGCGCGGGGTCCGTCTTCACCGTCGTCCACGGAGCGGCGGCCTGGAGATATTCGTTGCCCGCGACCCAGATGCCGCGCAACTCGGACGCGGCCTTGCGGACCTCCTTGGCATCCATCCAGCCCTCGTAGGCCATGAGCCTGACGCCCAGATCGGCGATCAGCGACGCCTCCGCCGGGCCGAAGGCGCCATCCGCGGGCACTGTTTCGCCGAATTTCGCGCGGCAGAACTTGGTCACGCGGCTCACGAAATTCCCCAGCACGTCGGCCAGATCCTTGTTGACCGACTGCTGGAAATTTTCCCACGTGAACTCGGCGTCGGCGCTTTCGGGGGCATGGGTCAGGAGCCACCAGCGCCAGTAATCAGCGGGCAGAAGGGAAAGCGCCTGATCCATGAACACGCCGCGCCCGCGCGAGGTGGAGAACTGGCCGCCGTCGTAATTGAGGTAATTGAACGACTTGATGTAATCGACGAGCTTCCACGGCCCGCCCGACCCGAGGATCGTCGCGGGGAAGGACAGGGTGTGGAACGGCACGTTGTCCTTGCCCATGAACTGCGTGTAGGTCACGTCGGCGGCCCCTTGATCGGTGCGCCACCAGCGCGCCCAGTCGGCCCCGGTGGCCGCCGCCCATTCCTGCGCGCAGGCGATATATTCGATCGGGGCATCGAACCAGACGTAGAAGACCTTGCCCTCCATCCCCTGCCACGGCGCGCCGTCGAACTGCACTGGCACGCCCCAGGACAGATCGCGCGTGATGCCGCGGTCCTGCAGACCCTCGCCGTCCGTCAGCCATTTCCGCGCGATGGAGGTCGTGAGGATCGGCCAGTCGGTCTTGCCGTCGATCCATGCGGCCAGCTCGCCCCGCATCTCGGACTGGCGCAGGAACAGGTGTGTCGTCTCGCGCAACTCCAGATCGGTGGAGCCCGAGATCGTGGAGTGCGGTTCGATCAGGTCCGTCGGATCAAGCTGCTTGGTGCAGTTGTCGCACTGGTCGCCCCGTGCGGAGGCGTAGCCGCAGTTCGGGCAGGTGCCCTCGATATAGCGATCGGGCAGGAAGCGCGCGTCGGTCAGCGAATACATCTGGCGCTCGCTGACCTCGCGAATCAGCCCCTGCGCATGCAGCCGGGCCGCGAAGGTTTGCGTCAGGGCGCGATTCTCGGCGCTGGAGGAGCGGCCGAAATGGTCGAAGGACAGCCGGAAGCCGCGCGCGATCTCCGCCTGCACGGCATGCATACCCGCGCAGTAATCCGCGACCGGGAGGCCGGCCTTGGCCGCCGCAAGCTCCGCCGGTGTGCCGTGTTCGTCGGTGGCGCAGAGGAACAGCACCTCGTGGCCGCGCCCGCGCAGGTAGCGGGCATAGAGATCGGCGGGAAGCTGGCTGCCCACCAGATTGCCCAGATGCTTGATCCCGTTGATATAGGGGATCGCCGAGGTGATGAGATGGCGGGCCATGCGCGTTCCGGACTGAAGGTCGGCACCGCTCTAGCCCGAACGCGCGCGGAGGGCCAGAGAGCGGGGCGCTCAGGCGATGATGTCGGGGATGATGTCATCCTCGAGCTTCACAATCCGCTCCTTCAGCCCCAGTTTCTGCTTTTTCAGACGCCGGAGCATCAGCGCATCGGGCAGAACCTGCGCCTCCACGGCTTGAATCGCAGCATCCAGATCGCGGTGCTCGCGGCGAAGGACCTCCAGCCGGAAGCGGATCATGTCGTCGTGTTTCATCTCGGAAGGCGCGTTCATGCAGGGTCCGTCGGATGGGAGCCCGAAGGGCCCGGAACCGCCATCATATCCGATCGGGCGCGGGGTTGCGAAGAAATCGCGACCCTTGCGATCACGGGGAAATGCTCCATATTCAAACTTCTGGAACGGCCGTGATCGGCGTTCACCGAACGGAATGTCGCTTGAGACAAGGGCAGGACGATGACGAAACTAAGCTTTGGGGCCCATCCCAACCTTCTGGGGTTCGAGCAGCTTGAACGGCTGGTCGAACGGACGGCCAAGACCTCCGCCGAAGGTTACCCGCCCTTCAACATCGAGGCGGTGAGCGAGACCGACTACCGGATCACGCTGGCCGTCGCGGGCTTTCGCGATGAAGATCTGGCGATCACGGTGGAGGGTGGTCAGCTCGTGGTTCGGGGCCGGCAGACGGCGGAGGAGGATACGCGTACGTTCCTCCATCGCGGGATTGCCGCGCGGAGTTTTCAGCGGTCTTTCGTGCTCGCCGAAGGGGTGGAGGTCGCGCGCGCAGGGTTGGAGCACGGACTTCTTTCCATCGACCTCCGGCGCGCGGTGCCCGACAGGGTCGTCCAGACCATCACCATCGACCGCAGATAGGAGGCGGATATGAACACCACCATCAACGGATTGCCTGAAACGGCACAGGACATCGTCTACGTGCGGCCGGTTCTGGTCGCGGATCTGCCCGACGAGGTGCAGGAACAGGCCGAGGGGCTGACCATGCTCTATGCCGTGCACGGAGCGGACGGAGAACGTCTGGCGCTGGTCGCCGACAAGGGCATGGCCTTCGCGCTGGCCCGACAGAACGATCTGGCGCCCGTCAGCGTGCACTGACCATCAGGATTGTGCGACATACGGCCCGCGGGGACTTTCCCGCGGGCTTTTTCGTGCCAGATTGCCGGGTCGACGTTGCGCGCAACTATCGGGGACGAGAGCATGCCGATCACGAGAGGCTACAGTGCGACGCATATCGCATTGCACTGGATCATCGCCATCCTGATCGTGTGGAACTGGGTGTTCAGCGATGGCATGGGCAAGGCGCTGGACCAGCGCGTCGAGGGGGCGGCGGTCGCAGGGTGGGTCCACTACAGCCATATCGGCGTAGGATCGGCGATCCTCGCGCTGACGATCCTGCGCCTGACGCTGCGGCGGGTCGAGGGCGTGCCGAAACCGAAACGGACCGCCTGGCCCCTGATCGACCGCTTCGCGCTCTGGACCCACCGACTGCAATACGGACTGCTCATCCTCGTGCCGTCGCTCGGGCTGATCGCATGGTTCGCGCGGTTTCCGGGTCTGGGCGACTGGCATGTCTACGCGATGAACGCGCTGATGATCCTCATCCTGCTGCACGCGGCGGCGGCGCTGTTCCACCAGTTCGTGCTGAAGGACGGGATCCTGTGGCGGATGGCCCGGCCGGAGTGATCACGCTCGGATCAGGCCCATGCTCTCCAGCTTCAGGATCACCTGATGCGCGCAATGGTCGACATCCACATTCTCCGTGTCGACCACCAGTTCGGCATGCGTCGGGGCCTCATAGGGGTCCGAGATGCCGGTGAACGCCTTGATCTTTCCCTCCCGCGCGAGCTTGTAGAGGCCCTTCCGATCCCGCGCCTCGCAGGCTTCGAGCGAGGTTGCGACATGCACCTCCACGAACGCGCCGAACGCCTCGATCCCCTCGCGCACCGCGCGGCGGGTCGCGGTGTAGGGTGCGATCGGCGCGCAGATCGCGATGCCCGCGTTTTTGGTGATTTCGGACGCGACATAGCCGATCCGCATGATGTTGAGATCGCGGTGCGCCTTGGAGAATCCAAGCTCGGAGGACAGGTTCTTGCGCACCACGTCGCCGTCCAGAAGCGTCACCGGGCGTCCGCCCATCTCCATCAGCTTCACCATCAGTGCGTTGGCGATAGTCGATTTGCCCGATCCCGAGAGCCCGGTGAAGAACACGGTGAAGCCCTGACGGTCGCGTGGCGGCGAGGTGCGGCGAAGCTGCGTCACCACCTCGGGGAAGGAGAACCAGTCCGGGATCTCAAGTCCCTCGCGGAGCCGCCGGCGCAGTTCGGTCCCGGAGATGTCGAGGACGGTGGCGCCCTCCGGCACCTCGTCGACCGGGAAATACTGCGCGCGCTCCTGCACGTAGACCATTTGCTTGAAGTCGACCATCTCGATGCCGATTTCCGCCTGATGTTGCGCGACCAGCGCCTGCGCGTCATAGGGGCCGTAGAACGCCTGACCTGCGCTGGTCTTCCCCGGCCCCGCATGATCGCGCCCGATGATCATGTGGGTCAGCCCGTGATTCTTGCGGATGATTGCGTGCCACAGCGCCTCGCGCGGGCCGCCCATCCGCATCGCGAGGTTCAAAAGGCTCATGTGGGTCGTCGAGGCGGGATATTTGTCGAGCACCGCCTCGTAGCAGCGAACGCGGGTGAAATGATCGACGTCGCCCGGTTTGGTCATGCCCACGACGGGATGGATCAGCAGGTTCGCCTGCGCCTCCCGCGCCGCGCGGAAGGTCAGTTCCTGATGCGCGCGGTGAAGCGGATTGCGGGTCTGGAACGCCACGATCTTGCGCCAGCCGAGTTTGCGGAAATAGGCGCGCAGCTCGTTCGGCGTGTCGCGCCGGGCCTTGAAATCGTAGTGCACCGGCGGCTGGAGGCCGGTGATCGGCCCGCCGAGATAGACCGGCCCCGCCCGGTGATGGAGGTAATTTACCGCCGGGTGGGCCAGATCGTCGGCGCCGAACACCGCCACCGCCTCAGCCGCCTTGTCGGGCACCCACTTGTCCGTCACCGACAGGATGGCCAGGATCACGCCTTCGGCATCGCGCAGCGCCACGTCCTGCCCCGGCTCCACCGATCCGGCGAACGCCTCCGACACGTCGAGCGTCACGGGCATCGGCCAGAGCGCGCCATCCTCCAGCCGCATGTCGGACAGGACGCCGCGATAATCCGCCTCCGACAGGAAACCCTTCAGCGGATAAAAGCCGCCGTTCATCAGAAGCTCGAGGTCGCAGACCTGCCGCTGTGTCAGATCCCATGACGCGAGGCGCCCCGCATCCGACTTCAACTTGCGCGCGGAATCGGGGGATACGTAGAGTTCCGGGATCGGGGTGACGTTCGTCATTGCCATGTGAAACGGCCTTTCGGGTCAGCGTTACGCACCGCCCAATAGGCACACCCGGGGCCGGGTTCAAGCGCAGGCCCCTTGTCGCACGGACCGGTTAAGGGTCCGTTGCCCGCGAAAGCCCTACTCGGCTGCCTCCGCCGCTTCCTGAACACCATGCTCGGCAAGGAACCGCTCCGCGTCGAGCGCCGCCATGCAGCCCATCCCGGCGCTCGTCACGGCTTGGCGGTAGATGTGGTCGGTCAGATCGCCCGCCGCGAAAACGCCCGGAACCGAGGTCTGCGTGCTGCCGGGAAGCACCTTCACATAACCGCCGTTGTGCAGGTCCAGCTGGTCCTTCACCAGGTCCGACGCCGGCGCATGGCCGATCGCCACGAACACGCCCGCGCAGGGCAGATCGGTGAGGCGCCCCGTCTCCACATGCCGCACGCGCAGGCCGGTGACACCGGGGGGGGAGGCGTCGCCCAGAACCTCCTCCACCGCGTGATTCCACAGGACCTCCACCTTGGGATGGCGGAACAGGCGGTCCTGCATGATCTTCTCCGCCCGCAGGCTGTCGCGGCGATGCACCAGCGTCACCTTGGTCGCGAAGTTGGTGAGGAACAGGGCCTCCTCCACCGCCGTGTTGCCGCCGCCCACGACGACGACCTCGCGGCCCCGGTAGAAGAACCCGTCGCAGGTGGCGCAGGCGGAGACGCCGAAGCCCTTGAAGCGGTCCTCCGACGGCAGGCCCAGCCAGCGCGCCTGCGCGCCGGTCGCGAGGATCAGCGCCTCGGCGGTGTAGATGTCGCCCGAATCGGCGGTGGCCACGAAGGGCCGCCGCGACAGGTCCAGCGTGGCGATCATGTCCGACACCACCTCTGCCCCCATCGCGCGGGCATGATCCTCCATCCGCACCATCAGGTCGGGGCCCTGCACCTGCGCGTCGCCGGGCCAGTTCTCCACCTCGGTTGTGATGGTCAGCTGGCCGCCGGGTTGCAGGCCCTGCACGAGAATGGGCTGCGTCATCGCGCGCGCCGCATAGACGGCGGCAGAATAGCCCGCGGGGCCTGAGCCTACGATGAGAACCTTGGTATGACGGGTCTGGCTCATGGGGCTCTCCACGAAAGGGCGGCGGGGTCCGGCCCGATATAGGCAAAAGCGGCGGGGATATAAAGACAAAGCGGCGGCCCTGCGCCGTATCACCCGCGAAAGAATGTTGCGCGAAACGGGGAAGGGGGGTAACGTCCGGCCTCGTCGGAGAAAGGGTCGAGCGATGGCGGCAACGAGGCTCGACCAGATCGACCGGCAGATCCTTGCGGAGCTGCAATCGGACGGGCGCATGACCAACGTGGAGCTGGCGCGCCGGGTCGGGATCTCCGCCCCGCCCTGCCTGCGCCGCGTCCGCACGCTGGAGGAAGCGGGCTATATCCGTGGCTATCACGCCGACATCGACCCCCTGCACGTCGGCTTCGAGGTCGCGGTTTTCGCCATGGTGCGGCTGCACGGTCAGGCCGAAAGCGACCTCTCCGCCTTCGAGGCGCAGTGCCGGGCCTGGCCGCTGGTCCGCGAATGCCACATGCTGAACGGGGAAATCGACTTCATCCTGAAGTGCGTGGCGCCCGACCTCTCCGCCTTCCAAGGTTTTCTCACAGGGGAGCTTCTGAAGGCCGCCAATGTCGCGTCCGTAAAGACGAGTCTCGTGATCCGCGTTGCCAAGGACGATCCCGGCGTGCCGCTGGGGCCGTGAACGCCTAAAGCCGGATCGCGGCGATCATGCGGCCGTAGTCCGCCTCCCCCCGGTGCTGCGACCGGCGGTAAGAGAAGAAGCGTGCGGGATCGCTGACGGTGCAGTGGCCGGTCCATGCGGCTTGGTTCACCCCGGCGACGGTCAGACGCGCCAGCGCATAGCCGGGCAGATCGAACTGCATCCGGTCGCCGCTTCCCGCATGGAAGAATCGTGTGGTGTCGGCGTCCTCGTCGACAAAGGCCTGCATGAACTCCGGTCCGACTTCGTAGGCGGCCGGACCGATGGCGGGACCGATCACGGCAACGGTGCGTGACGGCTCCGCCCCCAGTGCCGCCATCGCGTGGAGCGTGGCCTGCAGCACGCCCGATTTCGCACCGCGCCAGCCCGCGTGCGCCGCCCCGATCACGCCCGCCTCGCGGTCGGCAAACAGCACCGGCAGGCAATCCGCCGTCAGGATGCCGAGCGCCAGACCCGGCACGTTCGTCACCAGCGCATCGGCCTCCATCCGTTCCTCCATCGGCCCGTGCAGCGTCGTAACGGTGGCGGAATGGACCTGATGGACGGTTTGCAGCGCCCCCGCCGCAACGCCCATCGCGCGGGCCACGCGGGTGCGGTTGATCGTCACGACCTCCGCCAGATCCGAGCTTCCCCGCCCGCAATTCAGCCCGTGAAAGATGCCGGATGACGCCCCCCCTCGCCGCCCGAAGAAGCCGTGCACCAGCGGCGAAAGCGCGTCCGAGGTGATGATATCGAGCATGTCACGCCCCGCGGTTGGGTGCATCGAACCCGGGCGGCACCGGGCCGCCCGGCGGATAGAGCGCCATCGCCTTGAAGAGCGTTCCCATTTCCTGCGCCCCGGTCAAGCGCCGCGTTGCCGAGAGGTGTGCGTCGAGCGCATCGCCCGCAAGCCCGCGCGCCAGCCGTGCCGATCGCGCCTCGATCCCCAGCGCCGTCAGGAACGCGCCCTGCGACGTGAGTTGCGTTGACCGCGCAGGCAACGCCGCATCCGCCAGCGCGCCGAAATCGACGTGCGCGGTCAGGTCGGCGAGACCGGGCTCGGCAAAGGGATCGGCGGGGGCATGACCCCTCACCGCCTGAAACGTGTCGCCGAGCGACCTGGGCCCGCCGTAATCCACGATCAGCGCCGCCCCGCCATGGGACGCGATTCGCGCGCCGATAGCCTCCATCACCGGAACCGCCGCGGGGCGCAGCTCCACCACGTCGCCGTCGCCGGTATCGGCGAGCCTGTGGGACAGCTCCCGCAGCGCCACCGGAGGGGCGCGCCCGCGGGCCAGTCGATCCCCGGCGACGCCGACCACCGTCTCCGCCCAACCCCGCCCCGAGCGGGTGAATTGCCGGATCGCAAGCGCATCAAAAAACTCGTTGGCGACGAGGAACAACGCCGCGTCCGGCAGCGCGTCGATGCTGCTTTCCCAGCGCACCGGATGCGTTCCCAGCGTTTGCGCCTGCGCCGCGCGCAGCGCGGGCGAGGCCTCCACCAGCACGACATCCATTGCCGCATGGAACCCGGGCACGCCCCGCGTCGCGCGCAACAGATCGGCCATCAAAGTGCCCCGCCCGGGACCAAGCTCGGCCAGCGTCGCCCGGGTAGGCGCGCCCTGATCGAGCCAGCATTGCGCGAGGCAGAGGCCTGTAAGCTCGCCGAACATCTGGCTGATCTCCGGCGCGGTGATGAAATCGCCGGCGGCGCCGAAGGGCGTCCGGGTGGTGTAGTAGCCATGCGCGGGGTGCAGCAGGCAGGCGTCCATGTAATCCGACAGCGCGATCGGCCCCGAAGCCACGATCCGTTTCCTGAGGAGGCTGGCGAGCGGCGTTTCAGGCCCCGGCAAGACGGCGCCTCCGCGCATACCATATCAGCAGCACACCCACCGCGATCATCGGCAGAGACAGGGTCTGCCCGGCCGTCAGCCCGTAACCCCCGACATGCCAGTAGAGGCCGAGCGGGTTGTCCGCGCTCACGAACTGCGCGTCGGGCTGGCGCACGAACTCCACCAGAAACCTCGCGATTCCATAGCCCGCCATGAACAGCCCCACGGTCTGGCCCGGACGGCGGAGCCAGCCCTTTCGCCACACCAGCCAGATCAGAAGCGCGCCGAGGATAAGCCCCTCCAGCAGCGCCTCGTAGAGCTGCGAGGGATGGCGCGCGCAGACGCCCTCGATCCCGGGACAGAGCTGCGCCGCCTCGCCCGGAAACGCCACGCCCCACGGCAGGGTCGTGGGACGGCCCCACAGCTCCGCGTTGATGAAATTCGCGATCCGGCCCAGCATCAGCCCCGGCGGCGTCGCCATGGCCAGAACGTCAGCCCCCGACCGGAGCGGCACGCCCTCCGACCGGAAGAACAGCACGCAGGCGACGAGAACGCCCAGAAAGCCGCCGTGAAACGACATTCCGCCCTGCCAGACCTTCGGAATATCGAGCGGGTTGGCGATGAAATAGGCGGGCTCGTAGAAGATCACGAAGCCGAGCCTGCCGCCGAGGATCACGCCCGCGATCACCCAGGTCAGCAGGCGCTCCACCTGTTCAGGGTTCATCGGCGGCGCGCCGGACCAGAGCCTTGGCGTGGCCAGTGCGGCAAGGACGAGCCGCCAGCCGATCAGGATGCCCGCGATATAGGCCAGCGCATACCAGCGCAGCGCGAACTCGAAACCCCCGAGGTTGAACGCAACCAGGTTGGGCGAGATGTCGGGAAAGGGGATGTAGCCGTGCATGACGCTCCGCCGGGCAAAGGGGGCCGGGCCGGGTGCGCCGGTTCGGCGTCCTTGTCCGGCGCGGGGCAGGGGATGTCAACGGGGCGCGCGGCGCGGGTCTTGTCGCGGCGGCAGGGTGCCTCCATATTGCGGGGGAGCGATGGAACGGAGTGTGCCATGCAAACCCGCAACAAGATATTTGACGACCTCTCGCAACTGATGACCAACGCGATGGGCGTGGCCCAGGGTGCGAGGTCGGAGGCGGAAACCGCCGTCAACGGCATGATCGACCGCTGGATGGCCAAGCGCAGCTTTGTCACGCGGGAAGAGTTCGACGCCGTCCGCGCCATGGCGCAGAAAGCGCGTGAGGAGAACGAGGCGCTGTCCGCCCGTATTGCCGCACTGGAAACGAAGCATGCGGACGCCTGACGCGTTCTGGCCTCAGGCCCGGCTGCGGAGCAAGTCCGACAACCGTTCCAGACCGTGCGCCAGAATCTCCGGCCCGTTGGCGTAACCGATCCGCACATGGCCTTCCATGTCCATGACAGCGCCCGGTGTCAGCAGGACGCCTGTGTCGCGCATCAGCGCCTCGCAGACCGCCACTGACCCCTCCGGCATTGGCCAGTGCAACAGCGCCGTCGTGCCGGACCGGGGACGCACCCAGCCCACAGACGGCTCCGCCTCCACCCAGCGGCCCAGCGTCGCGAGGTTCGCCCGCACGATCCCACGCGCGCGCGCCAGCACCCGGTCTGCATGTTCCAGCGCCAAGGCTGCGAAATGGTCGTCGAGCATCCCGACCGAGATCGTGTCGTAGTCGCGGTGCAGCGCGACCGCCTCCCGCACCTCCTTCGGTGCCACGATCCATCCCAGACGCAAGCCGGCGAGCGAGAAGGCCTTCGACATGCCCGCAGTCCCGATCCCCTTTTCATAGATGTCGGCGATGGAGGCGGTGGCGCCCGGCCCCTCCTGATCCGTGCCGCGGTAGACCTCGTCGCACAGCACCCACGCCCCCTCGGCGCGCGCGATGGCGGCGATCTCCTCCAGCATGGGGCGCTCGATCAGGGCGCCGGTGGGGTTGTTGGGATTGGTCAGCGCGATCAGCCGCGCGCCCTTCGCCATGTCGCGCAATGCGTCGAGGTCGGGCAGGAAGCGATCCTGCGCCCGCAGGTGCAGCAGCCTCACCTTGGCGCCGAGGCTTTCGGGGATGGAGCGGTGCTGCTGGTAGGTGGGAACAAACGTGACCACCGGGTCGCCTGCATTCACCATCGCGCGCCAGACCAGCATGTTGGCTCCGATGGTGCCGTGCGTCACCACCACGTCGTCGCGGCCCTGCCGGGCGTAGAGCGCGGCGATGGCGTCACGCAGCCGGTCCGACCCTTCGATGGCGCCATAGGTCATCTTCATCGGCAGCAGCGCCGAGAGGTCATCCCCGTTGCGCCCCGCAAGCTGCAGCAGCTCCGCGATGGTCAGGCTCTCGACGCAGGTCTCGGCGAGGTTGAAGGCGCACTGCGTCTCCCACCGGTTCATCCATTGCTCGACGCCGAAGGGGGCGATCTCCATGTCCTGACGCTCCGTCTGCCCTGTGCCCGGCCGTCGTAATCCGCCCGGCACCGCCTGTAAACGCCGTCCCGGTCTGCGGACTTGTCCACAAGAGATTGCCCGCACTGCGAAATCCGCCCTATCCCCGCCGTTTCAACATCTAGTAGTCGTGGGGCACGGGGGCACCGACCTTCGATCACGCCACCGTCCCTTGGGAATGTTCTCCCCGGGCCGACGAGGCGACACAGCGAGGCAGAGCATGTTCGAGACGGCAGACTGGCACTCCGAGGCATGCCATCCCATCGACATCGTGGAAACGCTGGCCGCCTCGCAGGACTGGAGCTTCGACCGGCTGGCCGACGACCGCATCGCCATGACGGTGGAGGGGCAGTGGCGCACCTACGCGCTGACCCTCGCGTGGTCGGCGCAGGACGAGACGCTGCGGCTGATTGCCACCTTCGAGATGGCGCCCCCCGCAGGGCGGATGGACGCGCTCCGTGACCTGCTCAACCGCGCGAACGAGATGGTCTGGACCGGCGCCTTCACCTGGTGGGAGGACCGGCAGCTGATGGTCTGGCGCTACGGCCTCTGCCTTGCGGGCGGGCAGGAGGCGACGCCGGAACAGATCGACCGGCTGATTGCGGGCGCCGTCACGGCGGCGGAACGGTTCTACCCCGCGTTCCAGCTCGTGACATGGGCCGACCGATCCCCCGCCGACGCGATGAAGATCGCCATGGCGGAGCCGCGCGGCCGGGCCTGATCTGCCATTGCGGCCCGCGCCTGTCGCCCCTAACCTTGCGTGCGACAGGGGGGCACCATGGATTTGCAAGCGATCGACGACCAGGGCCTCGTGCTGCTCGGCTGCGGCAAGATGGGCTCGGCCATGCTGGAGGGCTGGCTTGCGCAGGGTGTGCGGCCGGGGGTGGTGCATGTGATCGACCCGCATCCGTCGGACTGGCTTTCGGCGCAGGGCGTCCGGCTCAACGCGGCCCTGCCGCAGAGCCCCGCCATCGTCCTGATCGCCGTGAAGCCGCAGATGATGGCGGAGGCGCTGCCCTCACTTGCTGCCCTCGGCGCCACGCTGTTCCTGTCGATCGCCGCCGGCACGACCATCGCCACGTTCGAGCGGACGCTGGGCGCGACCTCGCGGATCGTCCGCGCGATGCCCAACACGCCCGCCGCGGTGGGGCGCGGGATCACGGCGATCGTCGGCAATGCCCATGCGACCCCCGAAGACCTCGATCTGGCGGAGACGCTGCTGTCGGCGGTGGGCGCCGTCGTCCGGCTCGACGGCGAGGATCAGATGGACGCGGTGACGGGGCTGTCCGGCTCCGGCCCGGCCTACGTGTTCCACATGATCGAGGCGATGGCGGCAGCGGGGCAGGCGGCGGGCCTTTCCCCCGACCTCGCCATGCAACTGGCCCGCGCGACGGTGTGCGGCGCGGGCGAGCTTGCCTATCAATCGGGCGAATCGGCAGAGCAGCTTCGCGTCAACGTCACCTCGCCGGGCGGCACGACGGCCGCGGGGCTGCGCGTGCTGATGGGCGATCCGGGCAGCCTCACCGCCCTGATGACCCGCGCCGTAGCGGCGGCCGCCGCGCGCGGCAGGGACTTGGGCCAGTGATCGCGCCCGAGGATTTCGCAAAGGTCGATATCCGCGTCGGCACCGTCACCCGCGCGGAACCCTTCCCGGAGGCGCGACGGCCCGCCCTCCGCCTCTGGGTCGATTTCGGGGCGGAGATCGGGGAGAAACGGTCCTCCGCCCAGATCACCGCGCATTACGATCCCGAAGGGCTGGTCGGGCGGCAGGTTCTGGCGGTGGTCAACTTTCCATCCCGCCAGATCGGCAAGGTGATGTCCGAGGTTCTGGTGCTCGGCCTGCCTGACGCGCAAGGCGAGGTGGTCCTGATCGGGCCGGGCCATGCCGTGCCCGACGGCGGGCGGCTTTACTGATGCGGCCTTGCCCGAGGGAACAGCCATGACGCCCGAAATCTTCATCACCCGCCCGCTGCCCGACAGCGTCGTGACCGAGGCGTTGACGCGCTTTTCGCTGACCATCCGGGAGGATACCGGGCCGCTGACCGAGGCCGCCTGCATCGAGGCGCTGCACCGCTACGACGGGATTCTGCCGACGCTGGGCGATCCGTTCAACGCTGCCGTTTTTGCGGGTGCGCGTGCGCCGCGATGCCAGATCCTCGCCAACTTTGGCGTCGGCTACAACCATATCGACGTGGCGGCGGCCCATGCCGCGGGCGTGCGCGTGACCAACACGCCCGGCGCCGTGACCGAGGCCACCGCCGACATCGGCATGATGCTGATCCTGATGACAGCCCGGCGCGCGGCGGAAGGCGAGCGGCTGGCGCGGTCGGGCAACTGGACCGGCTGGCACCCGACGCAGATGCTCGGGCAGGGGGTGTCGGGCCGCAGCCTCGGGATCGTCGGCATGGGGCGGATCGGGCAGGCGGTTGCCCGCCGCGCGCATCTGGGCTTCGGGATGGAGGTGCGGTTCTTCAACCGCTCGCGTCTGGGTGCCGGCGTGATCGGCACACAAGGCACGCTGGAGGAGGCGCTGGGCTGCGATTTTGTCCTCCTCGCCGTGCCCGCCACCCAAGAGACGAAAGCGATGATCGGCGCGGAGGCGCTGGCCCGGATGCAGCCGCACGCGATCCTCGTCAACATCTCGCGCGGCGACGTGGTGGACGAGACGGCGCTGGTCGATGCATTGCAGGCGGGCCGCATCGGCGGTGCGGGCCTCGATGTCTACGAGCGTGAGCCGTTCATCCCCGACGCGCTTCGTGCGCTGGATACGGTCACGCTGCTGCCGCATCTGGGCACCGCCATCGTCGAAGTCCGCGAGGCGATGGGCCTGATGGCGGTGGCGAACCTCAAGGCGCATTTCGACGGCGGCGACCTGCCGAACCCGGTCTGAGCCTCGGGCGCCGCGCATGATCCTGTCGCGCGCGCGGCGCTACATCTTCATCCACATCCCGAAGACCGGCGGCACCGCCCTCACCTTGGCGCTGGAGGCGCGCGCGGCCCGCGACGACATCCTGATCGGCGACACGCCGAAGGCGCGCGCGCGGACGCACCGGCAGAAGGGCCTGACCGCACGGGGGCGGCTCTGGAAACACGCGACGCTGGCCGATCTGGACGGGCTGGCGGATGCGGAGTTTCTCGACGGATGCTTCATCCTGACGCTGGTGCGCAATCCGTGGGACCGGCTGGTCAGCACCTATCACTGGCTGCGCGCCCAAGGGTTCGATCATCCGTCCGTGACGCTGGCGCGGGCCACGAGTTTCAGCACCTTCCTCAATCACCCCGACACGCAGGCCCGCCTGATCCGCTGGCCGGCTGAGGCTTACATGCGCGACGCGACGGGCCGTTTGCGCTGCACGGCGTGGCTGAGGCTCGAGCATCTGACCGACGATCTTGCCCCATTCGAAGCGCATCTGGGGTTTCGTCTTGCCCCCATCGCCCCCGCCAACCGAAGCCTGCGCGACCCGGACTGGCGCGGCCATTTCTCCGATGCCGATGCGGACCTCGTGGCGCGGCTCTGTGCCCCCGACATCGCGCGGTTCGGCTACGGGTTCGGGGACGCGGTGCTGCCCCGTGATTGATCGAATGCGCGGGAAATGGCACGGTCCCGCCTTCAAATTGGGCTGATCCGGTCGCGCCGTGCGGCCAGTATGACAGTCGATGCGCCGCCCTATCCCGGACTGCAATGCCCCGCCAGACCGCCTGTCCCCTGATGCTGGACGGTCTCTTTGCAGGGACAAGCGTCGCCACGCCTGCTGGCTGGCGGGCGGTGGAGCACCTGCGCGCGGGCGACAGCGTCTGCGGCCTGGACGGCGCGGTATCGCTGACGGGGATCATGTCGGGCGCCTTCATGCGGCTCCGGCAGCGTCCGGCGCTCTGGCCGGTCCGGGTGCCCGCCGGGGCGCTGGGCAATGCCGAGCCGCTGATGCTCACGCCCCGGCAGTGCGTGATCGTGGCCTGCGCCTCCGGCCCGGTCCTGCCCGCGGCCCTGTTGCCGCCGCTGCGCGGTATCGCGCGCGTCTGCCCGCCGGAGGGTGCGACCGTCTTCCGGCTCCTCTTCGCAGGGACGGAGAGGGTCATCGCGGGATCGGGACTGGCGCTCCTTTGCCATGGCCACAGCGCCAACGCGTCCCGCGCCCTGCAAGGGGCGGGAGGGGTGGAGGCAATGGCCCTCCTGATGGCGCGCGAGGTGGGATCGGCGCTGGGCCGCCGGGACGGGGACGGTCCCTGAGCCCTCAGGCGGCCTTCCGGCCCGGCGCGAAGCGGGTGTAGAACGTTTCCCCCTTCGCCGCCATGTCGCGCAGCAGGGCGGGTGCCCGGAACCGCGGGCCGTGCGCCGCTTCCAACCCGTCGCAGATTTCCACCGCCCGGGCCGCGCCGATCATGTCGAGCCACGACAGCGGCCCCCCCGTCCAGGGCGCAAAGCCCCAGCCGAGGATCGCACCCACGTCGCCTTCGCGGACGTCCATCAGCACACCGTCCTCCAGCGCGCGCACCGCCTCCAGCACCTGCGCCATCAGAAGGCGGTGCTGGACATGGGTAAGCTCGGGCTGATCCTCCGCCACCGGGTAGAGGTCCGCCAGGTCCGGCCAGAGGCCCTGCCGCTTGCCCTTGTCGTCGTAGGCGTAAAAGCCGGAGCCGGACTTGCGGCCCATCCGGCCCTGCTCCGCCATCGGGAAGATCACCGCGTCGACCTCCGCGTCCGGGTAGGCGTTCCCCATCGCGGCCTTCGTGGCCTGCGCGATCTTCACGCCCAACTCGATGGAGATCTCGTCCACCAGCTGCAACGGGCCGAGCGGCATGCCCACGAGCTTCGCCGCATTCTCGACCAGCACCGGTTCCACCCCTTCGGCGACCATGCGGATGCCTTCGTTGATGTAGGGCAGGATGCAGCGGTTGGCGTAGAAGAAGCGCGCGTCGTTGACCACGATCGGGGTCTTGCGGATCTGGCGCACGAAATCGAGCGCCTTGGCCACCGCGCGGTCGCCGGTGTCGGTGCCGCGGATGATCTCCACCAGCATCATCCGGTCCACGGGGGAAAAGAAGTGGATGCCGATGAACTGGTCGGGGCGCATGCTGGCCCCCGCCAGATCGCCGATCGGCAATGTGGAGGTGTTGGTGGCGAAGATGCAGTCCGCCCCCACCACCGCCTCGACCCGGCGCGTGACCTCCGCCTTGACGCCGGGATCCTCGAACACCGCCTCCACCACAAGATCGCAGCCCGTGAGCGCGCCGTAATCGGCGGTCGCGCTGATCCGGCCCAGAACCTCGGCCTTGCCCGCCTCGGTTCCCGCCTTGCGCGCGATGCCCTTGTCGAGAACGCCTGCCGACCATGCCTTGCCCCGGTCGGCGGCGTCCTGGGAGGCGTCGATCAGCACCACCTCGATCCCGGCCTTGGCGGAGACATAGGCGATCCCCGCCCCCATCATGCCCGCGCCGATGACGCCCAGCTTGCGCACCGTCTCATCGGGCAGGTCGGGGCGCACGGCACCTTTGTCGAGCGCCTCCTTGCTAATGAAGAGGCTGCGGATCATCGCACCCGAGGAGGGATTCATCAGGATGCCCGTGAACCATCGCGCCTCGATCCTGAGCGCCTGATCGAAGCCCACCAGCGCGCCCTCATAGACCGCCGACATCAGCGCCTTCGCGGCCGGATAGACGCCAAACGTCCGCCCCATGACCATCGCCGAGGCGCCCACATAGGTCATGAATCCGGCCGCCGAATAGGGCGTGCCACCGGGCATCCTGTAGCCCTTCGCGTCCCACGGCTTCACGAGATCGGCGTCCGTCACCGCCAGCACCCACGCCTTCGCGCGCGAGAGCAGCGCCTCCGGCGGCACGACCTCATCGACCACGCCCGCGGCCTTGGCACCCTTCGGATCGTGAAGCTTGCCCTCCAGCAGGAGGGGAGCCGCCATCATCACGCCCATCTTGCGCACCAGCCGCGTCGTGCCGCCCGCACCGGGGAAGATCCCGACCTTGATCTCCGGCAGGCCGATCTTCGCGCGCGGGGTGTCGGCGGCGATGATCCGGTGGCAGGCCAGCGCCAGTTCCAGCCCGATCCCGAGCGCGGTGCCCGGAAGTGCCGCAACGACCGGCTTGCCGCCCTTCAGGGTCTTCGCGTCCATGCCCGCCCGCTCGATCTTGCGCAGGATCGCGTGCATTCCCATCACGCCGTCGAAGATGCCCTGCGCGCCATCCCGCTCCTTCATGGCGGCAAGGGTGTTGAGGTCCATCCCCCCCGCGAAATCCTTCTTGGCGGAGGTGAGGATGATGCCCTTCACCCCCTCGTCCGCCAGCGCCGCGTCGATCAGCGCGTCGAGCGTGCCGAACGCCGCCTCGGTCATTACATTCATGGACTTGCCCGCGACGTCCCACGTGATCGTCGCCACGCCCTCCGCATCGGTCGCCATTGTGAAATCGGTCATGTCATCGTCCTTTCGCGGAAAGGTCGAGCGGGCCGGTGTGCGCCACGCCCCCGCTCCGAATGAAAAGGGTGGAACGCGCTCGTCCCGTCCGGGCATCCTGCGTGACTGTCGATCCCGTCATACCAGCTCCAGGATCGTGGCCGCGCCCATGCCGGACGCGACGCACAGCGTGGCGAGACCGGTCGCGCGGCCCGTCCGCTCCATCTCGTCCAGAAGCGTGCCGATCAGGATCGCCCCCGTGGCCCCCAGCGGATGCCCCATCGCGATGGCGCCGCCGTTCACGTTCACCCGCTCGCCGTTCAGACCGAACGCCTGCCGGAAGCGAAGCACGACCGAGGCGAAGGCCTCATTGACCTCGAAGAGGTCGATGTCGGAGATCTCCATGCCTGCCTCGCGCAGGATCCTCTCCGTCACCGGCACCGGACCCGTCAGCATGATCGTGGGGTCGGTTCCGATCTTTGCCGTGGCGCGTATTTTCGCGCGCGGGGTCAGACCGTTGCGCGTCCCGAACGCGCGGCTCCCGATCAGGATCGCCGCCGCGCCATCGACGATGCCGGAGGAGTTCCCGGCATGGTGGATATGGTGGATCCCGGACAGGTGGGGATATTTCATCAGCGCCACCTTGTCGAAGCCGGGCATTGTCTCGCCCATCTCGCGGAAGGCGGGCTTCAGCGCGCCCAGCGTCTCCATGTCGGTGTCCGGGCGCATGGCCTCGTCGCGCGCGAGGATTGTCAGTCCGTTCCGGTCGCGCACCGGGATCACGGAGCGGTCGAAGCGCCCCTCTTCCCATGCGCGGGCGGCGCGGCGCTGGCTTTCCACGGCCAGCTCATCGGCCATGGCGCGGGTGAAGCCGAACTCGGTCGCGATGATGTCGGCCGAGATGCCCTGCGGCACGAAATAGCTCTTCATCGCAAGCGACGGATCGGCCGCGATCGCCGCCCCGTCGGAGCCCATGGGAACGCGGCTCATCATCTCCACCCCGCCCGCGATATAGCCGTCCCCGGCCCCGCCCCGGATCTGGTTTGCGGCGAGGTTCACGGCCTCCATCCCCGACGCGCAGAAACGGTTGATCGACAGGCCGGGGATGCGCTCATCCAGACCCGACGCCAGCACCGCCGAGCGCGCGAGGCAGCCGCCCTGCTCTCCGATCTGGGTGGCGTTGCCCCAGATCACATCCTCGACCGCGTGGCCGTCAAGCCCGTTCCGCGCCCGCACCGCGTCCAGCATCTGTGCCGACAGCGACAGCGCCGTGACCTCGTGGAGCGATCCGTCGGGCCGACCCCGGCCGCGCGGGGACCGCAGCGCGTCATAGATGAAGGCGTCGGTCATGGGACCTCCTTACGCCCGGTCGGACGGATTGCCGGGCATCAAGTCATAGGGCGCCTTCCAGCCGGGAAGGGCCGCGATCGCGTCGAGCCAGCGGTCGATATGGGGCCAGTCCGCGCGCGTGAACCCGAACGGCTCGGGGTAGTAGAGATAACCGCAGCAGGCGAGGTCTGCGAGACCGACCTGATCGCCCACGATCCAGTCCGTCCCCTTCAGATGGCGGTCGAGGACCGCGTAGGCGGCCCGAAGCCGTCCCTGCTGGAACGGGATCACGCCTTCGGGTCGCTTGTCCTCGGGCAGGAAGTTCATCAGGTAGCGGGTCGATCCGATCACCCCCGACAGCTTGTGGTTGTCCCAGAACATCCAGCGCAGCACCTCGCGCCGTTCCGCCGCCGAGCGTCCACCAAGCTTGCCGGTCTTGGAGCTGACGTAGTCCTGAATCACGCCCGATTGCGTCAGCACCACGTCGCCGTCGACCAGCACCGGAACCTCGGCCATCTCGTTGAGCGCGCGGAACTCATCCGTCCGCGCGCCGCCGTTGAAGAAATCGACATAGATCGGCTGCCAGTCCATCTCCGCCAGCGTGAGCGTCAGCGCGGCCTTGTAGGCGCTGCCCGACTCGCCGAAGCAATAAAGATCCGCCGTCACCGCAGTACTCCCATTATTGGATCGCCTCGATGGAGCCCTCGGGGAACTCCACGCCCTCGAAGGCGGGATAGGTTTCGCGCAATATGTCGGCCTGGCTCGCGTCGTCGATGCGCATCAGATACCATGTCCCGCCATCCTGAAGCGCCAGCGTCTGCGAGGAGCCTTTCATCTTGCCGCCCCCCTCGACCGTCATCACGGTGGTCGTGGGGATCAGCGCGTAGCCCACCTTGCCGTCTGGCGTCACGGCATAGGTCGCGGAGCCAAGGTCCATGGCGAAATCGTCAATCCTCACCTGATCGGTCATGGCCCCCATCTGCGCCTTCGTCGCCTCGCGCAGCTGGTCGGCGGTGATGTCGAACTTCGCGGCCATGACGTCGAGCATGGCGGGCGGCACGAAGTCGATCGTGTTCCCCATCTGCCCCGCCCGCATCACCGCGTCGAACGCGTCGACGCGCGACTGGATCGCGGCCTTGTCCGGTTCCGTGATCGCCTGTGCGAAAGCCGCGACAGGCGGTCCGAACGACAGGGTCGCGGCGAGGAGGAGTGCGGGCAGTCGGGTCATGGCGGTCGCTCCGGGACTGGGCGGTGGGTCGGATCGCATCCGTCGTCCGGCCGGGCGGGCGCTGGATCGCGGGCGTGCTGCGCGCAAGACTAGAACGCTTCGGCGCCGAGCGCCATGACCGGTTCCGCCCCGCTCTCGATCCGCGCGCGGTGGAGCGCCGTCGCGGGCAACTGGCGCGCCGCATGATACCGCGCTGTGGCGACCTTGGCCTCGAGAAAAGCGCGATCCTCCCCGCCCGCATCGAGCGCCTTGAGGGCCGCCTTCGCCATCCGCGCCCACATCAGGCCGAGGCAGACATGCCCCGTCAGATGCATGAAATCATACGACCCGGCGAGCGCATTCTCCGGTGTCTTGATCCCGTGCTGCATGAAATACATCGCCGCCGCCTCCATGTCCGCCGCCGCCGCCCCGAGGGGCCCTGCGATGCCCGCCATCCGCGGATCGTCGTCGCGGGCCGCTTCATTCACCATCGCGAGGAACGCCATCATGTGCCGGCCGCCGTCGAGCCCGAGCTTGCGCCCCACCAGATCGAGCGCCTGAATCCCGTTAGCGCCCTCGTAGATCATCGCAATCCGGGCATCGCGGACGAACTGGCTCATGCCCCACTCCTCGACATAGCCATGCCCGCCGAAGACCTGCTGCGCCGCCACCGCCGTCTCGAACCCCTTGTCGGTCAGGAACCCCTTGAGGACGGGCGTCAGAAGCGAGATCAGCCCGTCCGCCGCCGCGTCTCCGGTGCGCTTGGAGCGGTCGATCAAATGCGCGCCCCAGAAGGTGAAGGCGCGTGCGCCCTCGACGAAACACCGCTGGTCCATCAGGCTGCGGCGGATGTCGGGATGCACGATGATCGGATCGGCGGGCCCGTCCGGGTTCTGCGCCCCTGTCACCGCGCGGCCCTGCAGGCGGTCCTTGGCATAGACCACCGCGTTCTGATGCGCGGCCACCGCCACCGCGTAGCCCTGAAGCCCCACGCCGAGCCGCGCCTCGTTCATCATCGTGAACATCGCCCGCATCCCCTTGTGGAGATCGCCCAGAAGCCAGCCCGTCGCGCCGTCGTAGTTCATCACACAGGTCGCGTTGGCGTGGATGCCCATCTTGTCCTCCAGCGCACCCGCGCTGACGGCGTTTCTGGCCCCCAGGGTGCCGTCCTCGTTCACCAGAACCTTCGGCACGATGAAAAGCGACACGCCCTTGATCCCGTCGGGCGCGCCCGCGGCACGGGCCAGCACCAGATGGATGATATTGTCTGCCAGATCGTGCTCGCCCGAGGAGATGAAGATCTTCTGCCCGGTCAGCCGGTAACTGCCGTCCGCCTCCGGTTCGGCCTTGGTGCGCATCAGGCCGAGGTCGGTGCCGCATTGCGGTTCGGTCAGGTTCATCGTGCCGGTCCATTCGCACGATACCAGCCTGGGCAGCCACGTCGCCTTCTGCGCCTCGGTGCCATGCGCGAGGATCGCGGAATAGGCGCCGTGGGTCAGGCCCTGATACATGTCGAACGCCATGTTGGCGGCGACGAACATCTCCCCCACCGCGGTGTTCATCAGGTAGGGCAAGCCCTGACCCCCGTAGGCCGGGTCGCAGTCGAGCGCGGTCCAGCCGCCGTCCCGCATCGCATCGAATGCGGCACGAAAGCCCGCAGGCGTGCGCACGACGCCGTTCTCCATGTGGCACCCCTCCCGGTCGCCAGGGAGGTTCAGGGGCTGGAGGACATCGCGCGCGAGCTTTCCCGCCTCGCCGAGGATCGCCGCCGTCACCTCCGCGTCGAGATCGCCGTAACCCGGAATGTCCTGCGCCGGGACGTCGAGGACGTGGTGGAGGAGGAACTGCATGTCCTGAATGGGCGGGATGTAGCTCGGCATGGCGTCTCTCCTCTGGCTCGGCGCGGGGGGATTGCCCGCGCCGGTCGATCTTCAGATGTGGTCGCGCGCCCGTCCTTACCAGAGCGCGCGGTGCCGGAAGGGTGCGTCTTTCCCGCCGCTCCGGCGCCGGGACCGTCGTTTCCGCCCATCAAGCGCGGGATGCCGGCACCCGCCCTTGCGGCGCGGCCCCATGCGCGGCAAGGAAGGGAGGCAAAGAAAGGTTCCCCGATGTCCGACCGTCTGGACAATGCCCGCCAGTTCGTCGCGGCCATTCCCCACGCGCAGGCGCTGGGCATGGTGCTGGAGGCGCTGGGGGAGGGGACGGCCACCCTCTCCATGCCCTACGACGCGCGCTTCGTCGGCGACCCGGCCACGGGCGTCATCCATGGCGGTGCCGTTTCCGCGCTGATGGACATGGCGAGCGGGGCGGCGGTGCTGAGCCACCCCTCGGCGCCGCCTGCCACCGCGACCATCGACCTCCGGATCGACTACATGCGGGCCGCGACCCCGGGCCAGCGCATCCGGGCGAAGGCAGAATGCTATCACGTCACCCGCACCGTGGCCTTCGTGCGCGCGACGGCGGTGGACGACGATACCGCCCGCCCGGTCGCCACCGCCACCGGCGCCTTCACGTTCCAGAACGCCGGGGGAGGGGAGGACACATGAGCCGCCCCACCCCCGAACCCGTGCAGGTCGTGAAGGAACGGCGGGACGCAGCACTCCGCAGCCTCGTGGAAGGCGTTCCCTACGCGGGGTTTCTCGGCATCCTCTTTGATCGGCGCGGGGATGAGCTGACGGCCGTCCTGCCGTTCGCGGACCGCCTGATCGGCAATCCGGCGATCCCCGCGCTCCACGGCGGCGCCATCGCCGCGTTTCTGGAGGTGACGGCGATCATCGGGCTGGCATGGACCCTGCATTGGGACCGGATGGAGGGCGGCGAGACACCCGCCGCGTTGCGTTTGCCCAAGACCATCGACTTCACGGTTGACTATCTTCGCTCCGGCCTGCCGCGCGACGCCTATGCCCGCGCGCGTGTGAACCGATCGGGCCGACGCTATGCGTCGGTCCATGTCGAGGCCTGGCAGGACAACCGCGCGCGGCTTTTCGCGCAGGCCACCGGGCATTTCCTGATGCCCGAGGGGGAGGCGGAGCGGCCCCTGCCATGACCGCCCCGCAGGTGCCTGCCGAAGCCTCGCCGTCGGACGCGTTCCGGCCCGCGCGCATGGCCCCGCGCCCGGTGACGCACGCGCGGGTGCTGCGGGTGGCGCTGCCGATCCTTCTGGCAAACGTCACGGTGCCGCTCCTGGGCATGGTCGATACGGCGGTCGTGGGGCAGTTGGGGCAGGCGGCCCCGATCGGGGCGATGGGGCTGGGTGCGATCGTTCTGGCCTCGCTTTACTGGGTGTTCGGATTTCTGCGTATGGGCACGTCGGGGATGGCTGCACAGGCGCAGGGGGCGGGCGACGATGCCGAATGCACCGCGATCCTCTTGCGCGCGCTGATCGTGGGACTTGGCGCGGGGCTCGCCATCACCGCGCTGCAATGGCCGCTGATCCATGCGGCCCTCGCCCTGTCCCCCGGCTCGGGCGAGGTCGAGGTGCTGACCCGCAGCTACCTCGGCATCCGCATCTGGGGCGCGCCCGCGACCATCGCCGCCTATGCGGTGACGGGCTGGCTCGTGGCACTGGAACGCACCCGCGCCGTGCTGGTCATGCAACTGGTCGTGAACGGGGTGAACATCGCGCTCGACCTCTGGTTCGTCCTCGGCCTTGGGTGGGGCGTCTCGGGGGTCGCCACCGCCACGCTGATCGCGGAGTGGGGCGGGCTCTGCCTCGGCCTCTGGCTCTGCCGGGATGCGTTCCGGGCGGCGGCGCTGCGTCCGGCGCTGGCGCGGCTCCGCGACGCGGTGGCCCTGCGGAGAATGGCGCTGGTCAACGGCGACATCATGATCCGGTCGGTGCTGCTGCAGGGCAGCTTCACGGCGTTCATGTTTCTGGGCGCCGGACTCGGCGACCGGGTGCTCGCCGCCAATCAGGTGCTGCTGCAACTGCTGATCGTCGCGGGCAATCTGCTCGACGGCTTCGCATTCGCCGCCGAGTCGCTGGTCGGGCAGGCCGTCGGCGCCCGCTCACCAAAGCTTCTGAGGCGCGCGGCGCAGCTCACCTCCGGCTGGGGGGTCGTCGCGATGGCGCTGCTGGCGCTGGGGTTTCTGGTGCTGGGACCCGGCATCATCGACGCCATGACCACCGCCCCCGGCGTGCGGGAGGAGGCGCGCCGGTTCCTGCCATGGCTGGTCGCGGCGCCCCTCATCTCCGTTGCGGGCTGGATGTTCGACGGCATCTTCATCGGCGCCACCTGCACCGCGCAGATGCGCCGCGCGATGGTCCTGTCGGTTGCGGTCTATGCCGGTGCTATCGCGGTCCTGCTGCCGACCTTGGGCAATCACGGGCTCTGGCTGTCCCTGATGATCCTGAACGCCGTGCGCGGGGTGGCGATGGCGCGGCTCTGGCCCGAGGTGGAGCGGGTCAGCGTCGCCGGACGCTGAAGGCGGCCGACGCGGCCCAGCCCGCGACCACGGCCAGAACCAGCGCCAAAAGGCCGTAGATCAACGGTTGGGTCTGCGCCAGCGTGTTGATCCACCGCTCCAACCCCGCCTTCGTGACCTGGATCACCTCCTGATGCTGGTCCACGACCTGTCCGTTCCGGGTGATGAACATTCGCACCCTGTAGTCGCCCTCCACCAGATCTGCGGGCAACGAGAAGTCCGCGCGAAACAGCGTCTGCTGCACGACGCTGACCCCGCCCTCGTCGATGATGTAGCGCCCTTCGGCCGTGCGCAGCCGGATCAGCGCGTCGAGAAAGTCCGGCGCGTCGGCCACGGCGGAGGCGACGCCCACCGACCGGATCGCGCGCGGGACCGTCACCTGATAGCGCAGGTTGTCGGTGGCCGACATCGCCTGCGCCATCGGCCCGGAGGAGGCGATGGCGTAAAAGCTCGGCGCCCGGGTAATGGTGGCCGAGGCGGTGTTCATCCAGATCCCCCAGCGGCGCGATTTCTTTCGCACCGTCACGGCGCCTGACGGCCCCTCGACCGTCACCACCACCTCCAGCGTGCCGGGCGGCTCCGGCGCGTCCCGCCGGATCGCACCGTAGACGAGGATCTGGGAGCCGGTGAAATTGGTGGTGATCGCCACCATGTTCTCGCTCAACCCCGCGACGATGGTTTCCCGCGCGGCGGCGGGGCCCGCGAAAGCCAGCAGAAGAAGGGCCGCCCGGATCAATGGATGGCACCGGGGGCGAGGGAGTAGGGCTCCACCGGCGTCAGCACGAGGTCGAGCCCGATGCGGATGCCGACCGCCAGCACCATGAGCGACAGGAGTACGCGGAGCTGTTCCGCCTTCAGCATGACGCCGATGCGCGATCCGACCTGCGCGCCGATCACCCCGCCGACGATCAGCAGCAGCGCCAGAACCATGTCGACGGTCTGGCTCGTGACCGCGTGGGCCACGGTGGTGAAGCCGGAAACGACGATGATCTGGATCAGCGAGGTGCCGACCACGACCTTGGTCGGCACGCCCAGCATGTAGATCATCGCGGGCACCATGATGAAGCCGCCGCCGACCCCCATGACCGCCGACAGGAACCCCACCCCCGCCCCCACGACCAGCGGCGGCAGCACGGATACATAGAGCCCCGAGGCGCGGAACTTGATCTTCAGCGGCAGCTTGTGGATCCAGGTGTGGATATGCGCGCGCCGGATCGGTCCCGCGGGTTTTCGCGCGCGCCAGAGCGAGGTCAGACTCTCGCGCAGCATCACGAGGCCGATGAAACCCAGAAAGAACACGTAGCAAAGCTGCACGAAAAGGTCGATCTGCCCCAGCCGGGACAGCATCGCAAAGACCACGATCCCCGTCCCCGACCCGATCAGCCCGCCGATGAGCAGGACAAGCCCCATGCGGAAGTCGACGGCCTTCCTGCGGACCTGCGCCATGAGGCCCGAGACCGAGGAGGCGACGACGAGGTTCGCCCCCGTCGCCACGGCCACGGCGGGCGGAATGCCGATGAAGAACAGGAGCGGCGTGATGATGAAACCGCCGCCGACCCCGAACATCCCCGACAGCACGCCCACGATGCCACCCAGCCCCAGCAGGGTGAATGCGTTGACCGAAAGTTCTGCGATGGGCAGGTAAAGCTGCATGGCAAGGGCGATCGGACAGGAGGGAACGGGAAAGGAACGCAGGTCGGGCGCGGGCCCCTCGGGGGAATGCGGCAGGCCTTCAGCCTTGCCCGCGCACCGCCCCCTTGTCAAACGCCGCGACGGGCCGGATCAGCGTTCCTTCACGTAGGGCTCCCCGCCCGCGCGGGGTGGAACCGCCTTGCCGATGAACCCCGCCAGCACGATGACGGTCAGCACGTAAGGCAGCGCGTCGAGCGCCGGCACCGGAACCTTCACATGGACCACCGCCTCCACCCCGTCGGGGCGCAGCGCCAGCGCCTGAAAGAACCCGAAGAGCATCGTGGCCCCGAGACAGGGCCACGGCCGCCATTTCGCGAAGATCAGGGCGGCCAGTGCGATATAGCCGCGCCCGGCCGTCATCTCGCGCCCGAAGCCGGCCTGCAGCCCCGTCGCCATGTAGGCCCCGGCGAGCCCACAGAGAACGCCGGTGATTGCGAGGGCCGCGTAGCGCAGGCGCTGGACCGACACGCCGGACGTGTCGACCGCGGCTGGATTCTCCCCCACAGCGCGAAGCCTCAGCCCGAAGCGCGTGCGATAGAGAACCCACGCAGACAGCGGCACGGCAAGCAGGCCCACGTAGACGAGGATCGAATGGCCCGACAGGACCTCGGCGTAGAACGGACCGATCACCGGCACGCCGGACGCGGCCTCCGCGAAGGGCAGGTCGATGGTCTGGAACCGCGCGTCCCCCGACAGCGACGGCGTGCGCCCGCCCTGTCCAAAGAGCCGCTGCGCCACCATCACCGTGATCCCCGACGCCAGGAAATTCAGCGCCACGCCGGAAATCAGCTGGTTGCCCCGGAAGGTGATCGAGGCGAGCCCGTGCAGCCCCGCAAAGATCAGCGACGCGCCGATTCCCGCGACCATTCCCACCCAGACCGAACCGCTCAGCGCGGCCACGGCGCCCGAGGCCATCGCGGCCATCAGCATCTTGCCCTCGAGCCCGATGTCGAAGATCCCCGCCCGCTCCGAAAACAGCCCCGCAAGGCAGGCCAGCAGCAAGGGCGTGCCAAGCCGCAGCGTCGAATCGAGGATCTGGAGCAGGGTATCGTAGCTCACGGCAAGCCCTCCCCGGACCGCATCACGGCTTCATCCCGCGCAGGTTGATCTCATCCCCGCCCGCCGGTCGCGGCAGCCGGAAGGAGAAGGCCCAGACCAGCATCATCCGCACCATCTCGTTCAGCGCGCCGGTGAACAGGATCACCAGCCCCTGCACCACCACGCGCAACTCGATCGGGATCGTGGTCCAGAGGCCGAGTTCCGCCCCGCCCTGATAGAGGAACCCGAAGAGGAGTGCTGCGAGAAACACCCCGAACGGATGGTTCCGCCCCATCAGCGCCACCGCGATCCCGATGAACCCCGCGCCCTCGGAGGAGTTCTGGAGCAATCGGCTCGCCTCCCCCATCACGTTGTTGATCGACATGAGGCCCGCAAGCCCGCCGGAAATCAGCATCGTCACCATCACGATGCGGAACGGGCGGATGCCTGCATAGCGCGCGGCCGCCTCGGAGCGCCCGAAGGCCCGGATCTCGTAGCCGAGCCGCGTGCGCCACAACAACGCCCAGACCGCGAAACAGGCGGCGATTGCGATGAAGAGCGTGACGTTCGCGGGCACCTTGCGGGTGAAGATCAGGTCCAGCCCCGGGATCTCGTTCAGGCGCGGCAGCTTGGTGCCGGCCCCGAAGCGCGCCGTCGCGGGGTCCATCTGGCCCACCGGGCGCAGCACGTCGACCAACAGATAGACGATCACCGCCGCCGCGATGTAGTTGAACATGATCGTCGTGATGACGATGTGGCTGCCCCGCCGCGCCTGCAGCCACGCGGGGATCAGCGCCCACGCGGCCCCGAACGCGGCGGCCGCCAGCGAGGCCGCCAGCAGCGCGATCGTCCAGTGCGGCCACGGCACGGCCAGACACACCAGCGCCACGCCAAGCCCACCCATCTGCGCCTGCCCCTCACCGCCGATGTTGAAGAGGCTTGCATGGAACGCGACCGTCACCGCGAGCCCCGTGAAGATGAAGCTGGTGGTGTAGTAGAGCGTATAGCCCCACCCCGATGCCGAACCGAGCGCGCCCTCCACCATCACAGACAGCGCCTCCGCCGGGCTCTGCCCGATGGCGAGGATCACAAGCGCTGAGATGATCGCCGCCAGCAAAAGCGAGATCACCGGCACCAGCACGACATCGGCCCAGCGGGGAATGCGGTCCATCAGCGGCCCTTCGACTTGGCGGTCATGATGCCACCCCGGCCATCAGCAACCCCAGATCCCGCTCGTTCGTGGTGGCGGGGTCGCGTTCCCCCATGATCCGCCCGTCGAACATCACCGCGATCCGGTCGGAGAGGGACAGGATCTCGTCCAGCTCCACCGACACCAGAAGCACGGCGGTCCCCGCATCGCGCAGGGCTATGATCTGGGTGTGGATGAACTCGATCGCGCCGATATCCACGCCACGGGTCGGCTGCCCGACGAGGAGGAGCGACGGATTGCGGTCCATCTCCCGCGCCACGACGATCTTCTGCTGGTTGCCGCCTGAGAAGTTCTTGGCCGCCAGCGTCGGGATCGGCGGGCGCACGTCGTAGCGTTGCATCTTGTCGGCGGTGGCGGCTTTCAGTGCTGCGTTGTCCATGAAGAACGCCGACCGCTGATATTCCGGCGCCGCATGATATCCCAGCGCCACATTCTCCCACGCGGTGAAATCCATGATGAGGCCCAGATGCTGGCGATCCTCCGGCACATGGGCCACGCCGCGCGCGCGCCGCGTCTGCCCGGTGGCGGTCGCGTCGAGCGCCACCGGCGCGCCGTCGATCCTGACCGTGCCAGTTCCCTGCGCGATGCCGCCCAGCACCTCCAGCAGCTCCGACTGCCCGTTGCCCGCCACGCCCGCGATGCCCAGAATCTCCCCCGCCCGGATCGAGAGGCTGACGCCTTTCAGCCGCTCCACCCCGTCGGCGTCGCGGACCCGCAGATCCTCCACCTCCAGCACCGGGCGGCCGGGCGAGGCGGGGGCCTTCCGCACCGTGAGCAGCACTTTGCGCCCGACCATCAGTTCCGCCAGCGCCTCCGGCGATGTCTCCGCCGTCCTGACCGTCGCCACCATCTCGCCCCGGCGCATCACGGACACCGCGTCGGTGATCTCCATGATTTCGCGCAGCTTGTGGGTGATGAGGATCACCGTCTTGCCCTGATTGCGCAGGCCGCCGAGGATGCGGAACAGCTGGTCTGCCTCGGACGGCGTCAGCACGCCGGTCGGCTCGTCGAGGATCAGGATCTCCGCCTGCCGGTAGAGCGCCTTCAGGATCTCCACCCGCTGCTGGTGGCCGACCGAAAGCTCCTCGATCCGCGCATCGGGATCGACGTACAGCTCATATTCCCGGGCGAGATCGCCGAGCTGCGCGCGCGCCCGCGCCATCGCCCCGCGCAGCACGGCGCCCCCTTCGGCACCGAGCACGACGTTCTCCAGCACGGTGAAGTTCTGCACCAGCTTGAAATGCTGAAACACCATGCCGATGCCCGCGCGGATCGCGCTTTGGCTGTCGGGGATCGCCGTCTCGCGCCCGCCGATCAGGATCTGTCCCGCATCGGCGCGGTAAAAGCCGTAGAGGATCGACATCAGCGTCGATTTCCCGGCCCCGTTTTCGCCGATGATGCCGTGGATCGTTCCGCGCGCGACTTCGATCGAGATGTTCTTGTTGGCCTGCACCGGGCCGAAGGACTTGGAGATGCCCCGAAGCTCGATGGCCGGAGGGGCGGCCCGGTCTGGCCGCCCCCCGTCCGTCGCTGGCGTCACCGTCAGAATTTCGCGGCCGGGCAGGTGTTGTCGGACATGTAGTCGTGCACCGTGATCTCGCCCGATTTGATCTTCTCCGCTGCCGCATCGACCTTGGACTGCATCTCCGGCGTGATCAGCGCCCTGTTGTCGTCGTCGAGCGCATATCCCACGCCCTCCGATTTCAGGTCCATGACCACGGTGCCGGTCTTGAGGTCGGAACCCTCCTTGAAGATCTCGTAGACTGCGTTGTCGACGCGCTTGACCATCGAGGTCAGCACCTTGCCGGGAAAGAGGTAGTTCTGGTTCGAATCGACCCCGATGGAGAGGATCCCCTCATCCGCCGCGGCCTGAAGCACGCCCATCCCGGTCGCCCCTGCGGCGGCATAGATCACATCCGCGCCCTGACTTTTCTCGGATTTCGCAAGCTCGCCGCCCTTGACCGGATCGTTCCATGCCGCGGGCGTCGTGCCGGTCCAGTTGATGATGATCTTGGCGTCCGGGTTCGCAGCCTTCACGCCTTGTGCGTAGCCGCAACCGAACTTGCGGATCAGCGGCACGTCCATGCCGCCCACAAATCCCACGGTCCCGGTCTTGGACGCCATCGCGGCCAGCATCCCGGTGAGATAGGAGCCCTCTTCCTCGGTAAAGACGACGGAGCGGACGTTGGGCTGGTCCACCACCGTATCGACGATGGCGAACTTCGTGTCCGGGAAATCGGGCGCCACCTGATCGAGCACGTCGCCGAAGGCAAATCCCGTCATCACGATCGGGTTCGCCCCGGTTTCGGCCAGCCTGCGCAACGCCTGTTCGCGCTGCGCCTCGGTCTGCATTTCCAGCTCCTTGAAGGTGCCGCCGGTCTCCTTGGCCCAGCGTTCGGCCCCCTTGAACGCGCTCTCGTTGAAGCTCTTGTCGAACTTACCGCCCAGATCGTAGATGATCGCGGGGTCGGCCAGTACCGCCCCGGCACCGAGCGCCAGCGTGGCCACGGTCGAGGCGAGGGTTCTCATCAGGGTCATGCGTGGTCTCCGGTTCGTTTCATGGGATCGCAGAACCGGGGTGGTGCGGCTGCGACAGGTCTCGCCCGCGATTTTGGGCGCGTTGGGGCGGACCGGTCAATAGCTATCTCCCGGCAGGACCTGCCCAGAGGGCGCGCGCCATCACCAGTGCATCGACCGGCGCGCGTCCCGGTGCCGCGTAATACCCCCGGCGGCGCCCCGTCACAGCGTATCCTGCGGCATTGTAGAGGGCGGTTCCGGCCCGATTGTCTGCCGCGACCTCCAGAAACACGCGAACCGCGCCGTGCAGGGCAGCCTCCGCATGAAAGCGGTGAAGAAGGCCCGCGCCGACGCCTTGCCTGCGCGCGCCCTCCGCCACCGCAAGCGTCAGGATCTCCGCCTCGTCGAGCACGGTGCGGCCCAGCAGGAATCCGTGGGGCGCGGTGAGGAGCCGCACGCCTCGATCTTCCAGCATCGCGGCGAAGGCGGGGGCGGACCATGGCGGCGGCACGGTGAAGGACGCGCGGTGGAGCGCCGCCATCTCCTCGGG
>JBBSVE010000005.1:0-42518 GCA_038233815.1 Rhodobacterales bacterium | reverse complement strand
GTCGGCGAGGGTCATCGCCTCGATCTGGTCGTGGGTCACGTAGATCGTGGTGATGCCCATTTCGCGCTGAAGATGCGTGATTTCCGCCCGCATAGTCACGCGGAGCTGCGCGTCGAGGTTCGACAGCGGCGCATCCATCAGGAACGCCTTGGGCCGCCGCACGATGGCGCGCGCCAGCGCCACGCGCTGACGCTGGCCGCCCGACAGCGCCGCCGGGCGCCGGTCGAGGAGGTGGGAGAGCTCCACCTTCTCGGCCACCTCCTCCACCCGCTTGCGGCGATCCTCCTTCGACAGGCCGCGCACCTTCAGCGGATAGCCGATGTTGTCGCCCACCGTCATGTGCGGATAGAGACCGTAGTTCTGGAACACCATCGCCACGTCGCGGTCCTTGGGGGGCGCGTCGGTCACGTCCTCGCCGTCGATCAGGATCTGTCCGTCGGTGGGTTCCACCAACCCCGCGATCATCCGCATCGTGGTGGTCTTGCCGCAGCCCGACGGGCCGAGGAAAACCATGAACTCCCCATCCGCCACGTTCATCGAGGAAGACGTGACCCCGATGGCGGACCCGAAGTGCTTCGAGATGTCGATCAGTTCCACAGATGCCATATGCCTACCTCACCGCCCCGGTCGTGAGACCCTTGAGAAAATGTTTCTGGACCATGCGCGAGATCAGCATCATCGGCACCATAATCGTGAGCCCGATTACCGCCATGATCTCCCACGCGTCGCCCCTGTCTGTCCGCGCGCTCATCAGCGAGACGGGGAGCGTCACCGACTGGTCCCGCGTCAGGATCAGCGCGAAGAAGAACTCGTTCCACGTCACCACGAAGCAGAAGATCGTGGCCGTGACGATGCCCGGCATGGCGACGGGAACCACCACGTCGATCATCGCGCGAAAACGGGAGGAGCCGTCGGTCATTGCCGCCTCCTCCATGTCCATGGGAAGCGCGTCGATGAAGCCCTTTATCATCCAGATCGCATAGGGGATCACGATCGACAGGTTGACCCCGATCAGCGCCACCGGCGTGTCGAGGATCCCGATCGAGCGGAACAGGATGAAGAGCGGGATGATGACCATCACAGAGGGCACGAACTGCGTGGCAAGCAGTCCCAGCGGCCAGATCGACCCGCCCGGAAAGCGGAACCGCGAAAAGGCGTAGGCCGCGGCGGTGGACACCGGGATCGCCACGATCAGCGTGCCAAGCGTGACGATGGTGGAGTTCCAGAGCCGGTCGCCCAGCATGTAGTTCGGCCCGAAGGCGCGGCGGAAATTCTCCAGCGTCGGCGTGAAGAAGATATCGAGCGACAGCACGTCGGAGGGCGATTTGAACGCCGTCGCGATGATCCACGCGATCGGCGCCAGCCAGAGGAGCGACATCGCGAGGATCGTCACGATCCTCACCACCCGCAGGGCCATGCCGCGCCGCCTGCGCCGGGTGCGCTTGGCGCTGATGACGAGGGGAATCGCCTGTTCGGTCATTTCGCGTCCCCCATCGTCATCTTGGCGTAGATCATCGCGAGGATGAGCATTACAAAGGCGAGGAAGTAGGCCATCGCCGCCGCATAGCCGAAGTCATACCAGCGGAAGGCCGTCTCGTAGACCATGTAGGGCACGGTGGAGGTGGAATTGCCCGGCCCGCCCTTGGTCATGGTAATCACCTGCTCCAGCATCTTGATGGAGAAGATGGTCTTCAGAAGGATCGTCACCGTCAGCACGGAGCGGAGCTGCGGGAGCATGATCCCGAAGAAGATCCGCCCGCGCCCCGCGCCGTCGACCTGTGCGGCCTCGATCGTCTCCTGCGGAAGCGACGCCAGCGCGCCGACGAAGGTGAGCATGAAATAGGGCGACCAGTGCCAGACATCGACCGCGACCAGTGCCGCCATCGCGGTGCGGTCGTCGGCGAGGATCGGCACGTCGCGCATCCCCGGTATGAGCCACTTGATGACCGCATCCGCCGCGCCGAACTCCGGGCTGAGAAGGAAGCGCCACGAGATCCCCACGAGCGCCGGCGACATCGCGAAGGCAAGCACCAGAAGCGTGCGGACATTGACCTCCAGCGGTGTGGAGCCCTGTAGCAAAAGCGCCATCCCGAGCGACAGCACGATGGTGATCGTAACCGAGAAGAAGGAGAAGATCAGCGACACCCGCACCGAGGACCAGAATTCCGGGTCAGCGGTCAGCAGGCGGACATAGTTCTTGACGCCGATGAACGGACCCAGATCGGGGCTTTGCGTCAGGTTCCAGTCATGCAGCGAATACCAGAAGGATTCCCCGATCGGATAGAACAGCATCACCGCCGATATCAGGATCGCGGGGGTCAGCAGCCCCCACTTGAGCGTCGTGTCATTCATGTCCGCTCCTTCGTGCGTGGCGGGAGATGAAACGGGCCCCGTCGGGGGCCCGCATCGCTCATTCGGGGTTGCGGTCGACGACGCGCTGGACCTGGCTCGCCGCCTCGTCGAGCGCCGCCTTCACGTCGCCCCCGTTGGCCGCGAGGTCCGAGATCGTGGCCTCCAGCACCGAGGCGACCTGCGGCCAGGTCTTCATCATCGGCATCACTTGGGAGGTCTTGAGTGCCTCGTAGCCGACCTCTTCCACGCCGTGATTGGCCTTGTTGACCGCCGGGTCCGTCAGGCTGGAGGTATGGACCACGATGATCTCGTTGGTGTCGGGATCGGTCTTGTCGGTGGCGATCGCTTTTTCCAGATCGGGGTTCGCCATCCATTTCAGCACTTCCCAGGCGGCATCCTTGTGCTTGGAGGTCTTCATGATGCCGAACGGCATGCTCTGCCCGATGCTGCTGTCGGTGCCATTGCCAAAGCCCGGAACGGCCACGAAACCGACCTGTTCGGGCTTCAGCGTCGACCGCTCCCCGGTCAGGACCGGATAGCCCCACCACCAGACCATCACCATGGCCGAGTTTCCCTGCGCCATCGACTGCACCTTGTCGCCCTCGACGAACTGGATCGAGCCGGGGGCCGCGACCTTCGCGTCAAGCAGCGGCGAGAGATAGTCCTTGGTCGCGGCCACGCCCGCCTCGTTGTTGAACACGACCTTGCCGTCCTTGTCCAGCAGTGTGGCCTTGTGGCCATACATGAAGTTCATCCAGCTGAAGAGGTTCTGGAACCCGTTCCCCTTGCCGTAATCCATCGCGATGCCGCTGATGCCGCTCTGGTCCTGCACGGTCTTCGCGGCCTTCACCATCTCGTCCATGGTCTTGGGCGGCTGGACCCCGGCCTTGTCGAAGAGATCCTTGCGGTAGAACAGAAGCTGCGCCTGCGCGCGGACCGGCAGGCCGATCATCTTGTCCTTGTATTTTGCGCTCTCGACGAAGACCTTGGGATAGTCCGTCATGTCGACCTTGTCGTCGGCGATGCGCTGATCCAGCGGCTCCAGATAGCCCGAGAGCGACGGCCCCCAGCTATCCTGCCAGGTCACGAGGTCATAGGTATCGCTCTGCGCCATCGCCTCGGCGGTGATCTTGTCGAGAAGCTGGCCGTAGGGGACATAGCTGTAGTCCGCGGTGATCCCGGTCAGTTCCTTCAACTGGTCCAGCCGCTTGGCCTGCGCCCGGTATTGCCCCGCGTTGGGCAGCATCACGGTCACGGTGACCCCGTCGTAGGGTTTGCCCGGCTTCAGGCCGTAGGGCATGTCTTGAGCCAGCGCGCCGCCCGCGATGGTCGTGGCCAGTGCCACCCCCAGTATCGCGGACCGGCGGTTCATCAGGTAAGCCATAGGTGATCTCCCGTTTATGAAAGGTGCTTCGGGCATCGCACGCCCGGCATCTTCGTCATTGGCGACAGTGCGCAACATTTTACGCATTCGAATGCATTGCCGTAGTGAGCCTCGCCGTGCCCCCCCGTGTCAAGCGTCTCGTGGCGCAAAGGACGGAATGATCCGGGACGGGTCGATTCAGTCCCGGGCCGGGCGCGCGCGCAGATCGGCGATGTGGCGACGCAGCGCGCCCGGTGCCTCCAGAGGAAGCATGTGGCCGCTTTTCGCGACCGTCTCGCGGTGGACGTCGGGAAAGGCGCCGTCGATCTCCGCGTGTCGGGAGGGCGGGCAGAGCGGGTCGTCCGCGCCCGACAAAAGCAGCACCGGCATGCCGATCCGGTGCAGGCGTGGCCGGCTGTCGGCGCGCGAGATGGCAAGGTCGTTCTGCCGCCGGTAGGCGGGCAGGCCGAGGCGTTCCGCCATGGCGACCAGCGAAGGCGCCACCGCATCCGGGTCCGCCAGCCCGTAGCGCGGGATCAGATCGTCGCGCATATGCGCCGCCATGCCACGCGCCTCCGCCGCATCCTCGCCCGCCCGCCGCGCCGCAGCCCCGCCCGGAGCCTCCGGCCCGGCCCCCGCGCAGACGAGCGCCAGACGGTCAAACCGTTCCGGCGCGCGGGCCACCAGTTCGAGCGCGATCAGCCCGCCGAGCGAGAAACCTATGAGCGTCGCGCGCGGCGGCAGGGTGCCAAGCAATGCCTCCGCATAGTCAGCCATCGTGAGCGGCCCCGCGCAGGGCGGATCTCCGGCGGTGAGTGTCACCGCATCCACCGCCCAACCCTCCAGCAGCGGGGCCCAGAGCTGCCTGTCGCACAGCGTCCCGCCGATCAAAACGAGCGGCGGCATCCCGTCAGGCCCCGGCGGCGAGGCGGGCGCGCGTGATCTGGGTCAAAAGCGCGATCTCGTCATGGATGCGCCATTCGCGCAGGATCTTGCCGTCGTGAAGCTCATAGTGCGAGGCGCCCAGAACCTTGACTGGCGTGCGGGTCGGTGGACCGTAGAGCGGGACGCCCGAATAGGTGCCGTGCAGCACCCAGATCGCCGCGACCCGCAGGCCCAGATCCTCGGACTGGTTGACCACGATATCGCGGAGTTCGATCCGGCCGTCCGGGATCACCGCCAGAAGGTCGATCACGCCTTGCTGGTAGGCCGATATCCCCTGCGAGCGTCGCATCCGGACCGTGTGCGTCACCACCTTCGGGTCGCAATAGGTCGACACCCGGTTGAAGAGCCTGCGGTTCCAGACATCTTCGAACATCGACGCGATCATCCGGGCCTCGTTCCCGAACCGGTTAGGGCGCGTGCCGGAAATGCCGTCCAGCACGGGGTCGGGATAGCTGCCCGCGAACGCCTCCGCCGTCATGATGTCGATCGTCTCCCCGGTCACGGGGGAGACGGCGGCGAGGTCGGCAGCAACGGCATAGGGGTCGAGGCCGAGCGATTGCAGCACCGCCCATTCGTCGCGCACGAGCCATTCCTCGACGATCTTGCCGTCCTGCACGGTGCAATGCGCGATGGTGCGCGACACCCAGTCCTTGCCGGTCGGCGGCCCGTAAGTCCAGTAGCCGGTATGCGTCCCGGTCTTGAACACCCGGTGCGAGGAGATGAAGCCCGCGTCGCCGCGCTGTTCCCAGATTACGTCCTCGCCGCTGCCGCCGCCGCCGTTCGGAAACGCGTGCATCTTCTGCACCGAGTTTCCGATCACCGAATCAAAGCCGTAGGTCTCGCCGTAGGCGGTATGGACCTTGATGTCCTTTGCATAATGCTCGTCCAGACGGCCGAGTCCCATGTCGATCCAGATCTGGTCGGTCCAGCTCAGGATATAGTCGCGCGGATTGCGGTAGGGGGCGTAGGTCTGGGGTGCGATCCCCGAGAGCTGATCCGGAATGGTCATCATCGTCCTTTCAGGCGGGGGTCGGGTGGGATGGAGGCTCGGTCCGGGAGCCGGCAGGCCGCGGCTTGACCCTGCGGCCCTCATGCATTCGAATGCGTAAAAAGCGGGTGGGGAACTGTCAAGGGCCGGGCAGCGGATCACGCGCCCGTCACCACGCACAACGGGGATGCCATGACCGACCTCACCGACCTGACCCTGTCCGAGGTGTCGGCACTGATCGAGGCGCGCGCGGTATCGCCGGTGGAGGTGACGCGCGCCTGCCTTGCGCGCGCCGAGGCGACGCAGCCCACGCTCAACGCCTTCGTCCGACTGTGTCCCGACGCGGGGCTGGAGGCGGCGCGGATAGCCGAGGCAGAGATCGGGGCCGGCCGGTGGCGCGGACCGCTGCACGGCGTCCCGGTGGCGGTCAAGGACATGATCGACATGGCGGGACTGCCCACCACCGGTTCTTCGCGCCGCTATGCGGGAAACATCGCCGTCGAAGACAGCGCCGTTGTCGCGCGGCTTCGCGCGGCGGGGGCGGTCATCGTGGGCAAGACCCACACGCACGAGGTGGCCTACGGGGTCACCACGCCGCAATGCGCTAACCCTTGGGCGCCCGGGCATACGACGGGCGGCTCCTCCGGCGGGTCCGGTGCGTCGGTGGCTGTGGGGAGCAGCTTCATGGCGCTGGGCACCGACACCGGCGGGTCGATCCGCATTCCCGCAGCCTGCTGCGGCGTCACCGGGCTGAAGCCGACCTTCGGGCTCTGTAGCCGCTTCGGGATCATGCCGCTATCCTGGACGCTCGATCATGTGGGGCCGCTGACGCGCACCGCACGGGACGCGGCGCTTTCGCTGCAAGCGCTGGCGGGTTTCGACCCAAGGGACCGGGGAAGCCGCGACATCGCCATCCCGGCCTTCACCGACGGGCTGGAGGACGGCCTCGCGGGCCTGCGGATCGGCATCGCCACCGGCACCATCTTCGACCGGATCGAAGCGGAGGTGGCAGCATCATTCGCCAGCGTCACGCAGCGATTGGCCGACGTAGGCGCGCTGGTCGAAGCGGTGCCGATCCCCCGGTCGGAGGATTACGGCACCGCAGGCGACCGGATCTGCCTGCCCGAAGCCAGCGTCTTTCACGGGGCGGACAGCGGGTTGGAGCTTTTCGGAGAGGATGTGGCCCGGCTCCTCCATTCAGGCACGCTGATCCCCGCGACGCGCCATATCGAGGCGCGGGCGCTGCGCCGACACTTGCGCCGGGACTGGGACCGCATCTTCGACCGCTTCGACGCCGTCGTCATGCCGACGATTCCCACCCCCGCGGTCCGCAGGGATCAGGAGACGCTGATCCTCGCGGGGGTCGAGGAGTCGGTCGCCGCGGCCTACGTCCGGCTCTGCGTGCCCGCCAACATCACCGGGTTGCCTGCCCTCTCGGTGCCCTGCGGCCGGAGCGCGGAGGGCCTGCCGCTGGCGTTCCAGATCCTCGCCCGCCCGTTCGCCGACGCGACCGTCCTGCGCATCGGCCACGCGTGGCAGCGGATGACGGACTGGCACGACCACCGGCCCCGCTGAGCGCATAAATCCGGCGCCATGGGCGCAATTCGCCTCAAATGCCGACCGGGCCAACACCGGTCAAATGAGGTCCAGCGGCCATGAAGTGACCACGCCCTGACCCCGGTTGCCGTTGATCCGCCACCCTGTAGCCGGAAACGAATGGTCATCTCTCTTCCAGCGGTCCAGTCCCAAAGAGAGAGTATCATTTCCAGATGTCGAACAGTATCCGAGTTACCACCCAGTCCGAACTCGACTCCGCCCTGAAGGCCGCCAAGGGCGGCGAGACCATCACGCTGGCCGACGGCCATTATGGTGCGCTGGCGACGGGCAACGACTATGCCTCCAACGTCACCATCCGGGCCGAGAACGCGCTTCAGGCGACCTTTGACAAGATCAACTTCTACGGCGCGACGAACATCTCCGTCGACGGCCTCAAGGTCGATACCGGCCTGTCGGTGGAGCGCAGCTCCGTCAACATCTCGGTCCTCAACAGCGACATCAACGGCACGCTCTACTGCCGCAATGTGGATGGCCTTATCGTCGACAACGTCACAGTCGACGGCCTGCCGAATAATTCCAAATTCGGCTTGCTGCTCAATTCGATCCAGAACTTCACCATCACGAACAACCGGATCGGCGGCACGACCGAGGACGTGATGCGGATCACCGGCAATTCCTACAACGGCCTGATGGAGAACAACGTCCTGCACGATACGGTCGCGGAGCGGCCGACTCATCCCGATATGCTGCAGTTCTTCGGCGCGAACGGCTACACCCCGCACGACATCACGATCCGCGGCAACGTCTTCTGCGACAATCAGGCAACCGGATCTGTCAATGCGCAGGGCATCTTCGTGAGCGATCCGGGTCCCGGAGGCTTCAAGAACATCCTGATCGAAGACAACATGATCAACGTGGGTTCTCCGAACTCGATCTACATCAACGGCGGTCAGGAAAATGTTGTCGTGCGGAACAACACGCTCATTCCGGGCGCTGGCGACGGCGGCGCGATCATTCGTCTGGCTGGAAAGGCGGGCTATGACAATTCCGGCACGACCATCGAGGGCAACGTGGCAAAGATGATGCTGGACGAAACGCATTCATCCCAGATCGTCGACAATCACCTCTACGGCCGCCATGCCGACCTCGGCTCGCTGTTCATCGGCACCAACGGCTCTTCGTGGGAAAACTTCCTTCCGGCGGAAGGGTCCGCGATCGACTTCGGGTCGGGTTTCGGCGCGGCGACCCGGTTGACGGATCTGCTGATGGAGCATTACGGCCAGACCGTCATCGAGAGGGATTTCAGCGTCACGGCACCTGCTGATGCGACGGTAATCGTTCCGGACGCCCCTGACGCCATCGCGATGCTTTTCAGCTCGGCAGAGACGCACCTGTTCGACGGGGCCAAAGCGAACCTCGTCACGGTGGCTGCCGACGAGGCAGTGCTGGCCGATCAGGGCACGATCAGCCTGTCCTTCAATGCGGACACCGTGTCGGGCAGCCGCGGGCTGATCTCCAAGGGTGCGGCGGGGCGTCACGATGACCTTTCCGCCTGGATCCAGAACGGAAAGCTGTCGATCGCGTTCGAGAACGACGAGGGCAAGTCCGGCAAGATCGACGTGCAGGGGATCAAGGCAGGCACGGACTACAAACTGCAGATCAGCTACGACGAGGGCCACGTGAACGCCTATCTCAACGGCGAGCTGGTCGGGTCGCGGGCTTTCGATCTCGATCTGTCGGGCAACCACGAGGCGCTTGTGCTGGGCGGCGTCAACGGGCAAAGCACGCGGGGGACGACCGACCACGTTTCGTCCTTCTTCGACGGCACGATCTCTGGCGTGGCAATCTACGATCATGCCATGACGCCCGCCGATCTTACCGCCCACCTGTCCGCGTCGCAGGTCCGCACGGTCTACGAGGACAACGTCGCGCACAGTCTTGATGGCAAGACGTCGAGCATCGTCACCGTCGCCGCCGACCAGATCGCGATGGCGGACGAGGGCACGATCAGCCTGTCGTTCAACGCCGACAGCGTGTCGGGCTACCGCGGCCTGATCTCCCGCGGGGCGGCGGGGCACGACGACGACCTTTCGATCTGGGTTCAGAACGGAAAGCTGGTCGTCGCGTTCGAGAACGATGAGGGCAAGTCCGGCAAGTTCGACGTGTCGGGCATCGAGGCAGGCACGGATTACAAGCTCCAGGTCACGTATGATGAGGAGCATGTGACGGCCTATCTGAACGGTGTGGCCGTCGGCTCCCGCGCCTTTGATCTCGACATGTCGGGCAACGACGAGGCGCTGGTGATCGGCGGCATCAACGGGCAGAGCACGCGGGGCACGACCGACCGGGTCTCCTCCGCCTTCGATGGCCGGATCTCCGACGTGGCGATCTACGACCATGTGATGACGCCGGCGGAGATGGCCGATCATCTGACCGTGCTTCACGTCGCCTGACACGGGTTGCGACCCGAAGACCGGCCCGGGGGATGCGCCCGGGCCGGTCTTTCACGTGGGCGCACCGACAGGCGGATCGCGTGACAACCGCTCGGACACCGCCGACCGCTCCAGAAGCGAGGTCAGCAGCGGGTTTGCGAACTTGCGGGCGACCGTGACGGCGTGAAAACTCTCCGTCAGGCCGATCGGGTGGTGTGATTCGCGCAGCAGGCCGGACTGTAATTCATCCCGGACGGCGATGGGGGGCAGGATGGCGAGACCGATGTCTTCGCGCGCGAGAAGGCGCATCATCGCGATGTCGTCCACCTCCGCCGCCAGCACTGGAACGACGCCGAGCTGTGCGCAAAGCGTGTCGAACCCCACGCGGACTGGGCTTTCGGCGGTGGGTACGATCATCGGGTGCGCGACCAGCAGGTCGGGCAGGCTCTCTCCCCGGGCGAGCCGGGCCGGGGTTCCGATCAGGCTCACGGGCTGGACTGACAGCGGATGGGCGATGAAGGACGACATCGCGTCGGAGGCCGGCACGCGGTTGGTCAGCACGACGTCGAGGCCGAGCGTCTCCAGCGCCTGCAACAGTTCGACCGACGTGCCGGACCGCAGCACCAGCTCCACATCCGCCTGACCCAGAAGCGGGCGCAGGAACGCGATCTGGAAGTTGCGCGACAGCGTGGCCAGCGCGCCCACGCGCAGCACCTGACGCGGGCGTCCGGTGCGGTCCAGCGTCGCCAGCAGATCCCGCCCCGCGCCGAAGATCGTGTCGGCGTGGTCGAGCGTGATCCGCCCCGCCTCGGTCAGATGCAACTGCCGCCCGCGCCGCTCGAAGAGCGCGTGGCCCAGCCGGTCCTCCAGCTTGCGGATCTGCACCGACATGGCCGATTGCGACAGGTTCAGCCGCGCCGCCGTGCGGGTGAGGTTGCCGTCATGGGCCACCTCCCAGAAATAGCGCAGGTGATTGAAGTTGATGGCGGGCATGTCGTTCGGTTTAGGCGAACGATTGCGGCCGAACAATGTATTTATCGGCAATGGGTCGACCGTGTAGGACCGTCCTTGTCATCCACCCCGGACGGAGTGTCCCATGCCGATCCAACTATTGCCCCTTCTGGCGCCTCTCATTCTCCTCGGGGCAGCACTTCTGCTGAACGGGTGGCGTGGTCTGCCGCCCGCGACGGGGGCGCGGATCGCCGAGGGTGCGACACTCGCCGCATTGGCGGTGGTGGCGGGATCGGTTGCGGTGCTGGCCGGGACCGGTCGGGGGGACGGGCCGCTGCTGGGGATCGCGGGCGTGGGGCTCTCCACGCGGCTCGACGTGGTGAGCGTGACGATGCTGGTGCTGGTGGCTTTCATCGGCTGGATCGTCACGCGCTATGCCCGGACCTACCTCGACGGGGAGCCGCGTCAGACGGTCTTTTCGGTCTGGCTGCTGGGCACGCTGGCCGCCGTTCTGTTGCTGGTGGTGTCGGGCAACGTCATCCAGTTTGTGGGTGCCTGGGTCGCGACGAGCCTGTGCCTGAATCGGCTCCTGCTGTTCTATCCCGATCGGATCCCGGCGCAGCGGGCGGCGCGCAAGAAGTTCGTGACCGCGCGGGTTGGCGACGCGGCCCTGATCGCCACGGCGGGGCTGCTGATCGCGACCTACGGCACGACGCAGATCTCCGCCATGCTGGCCGCCGCGCGTCTGGGGCAGGGCGGCGGGCTCGCTGTCGCTGCGGCGGCTCTGTTGGCACTGGCTGCAATGCTGAAGTCGGCGCAGTTTCCGACCCATGGCTGGCTGACCGAGGTGATGGAGGCGCCGACCCCGGTCTCGGCACTCCTCCATGCGGGCGTGGTAAACGGTGGCGGGTTTCTGCTGATCCGGTTCGCCGACGTGATGCTGCTCTCGCCGCTGGTGCTTGCGGTGCTGGTGGGCGTCGGCGGGTTTACCGCACTTTTCGGCGGGGTGGTGATGCTGACGCAGCCGAGCGTCAAGGTCTCGCTCGCCTGGTCGACGGTGGCGCAGATGGGATTCATGACCCTGCAATGCGGGCTGGCGTTGTTCCCGCTCGCACTCCTGCATATCGTCGCGCACTCGCTCTATAAGGCGCATGCGTTCCTGTCGGCGGGCGGTGCGGTGGAACGGGTGGCCGCGATCCGCAGGCCCGGCCCGGTGGCTGTGCCTGATCTCTGGGCGGTGGCGCGGGCCTTCGGTCTGGCGATCGCGATCTATGGCGCGGTCTGGCTCGGTTCGGGCGTGCTGTTCGGGTTTGCGACAAAATCGCCGCAGGCGGTGGCGCTGGGCGCGATCCTGATCTTCGGAGTGGCCTACCTTCTGGCGCAGGGTCTGGCCGACGCGGCACCGCGCGCGCTGACCCGGCGGACGGCGGTCCTGTCGCTGGTGGCGACGATAGCCTACGTCGCCCTGCAGCGGGGGGCGGAGGGGCTGACGGTGGGCACGCTGCCGCCGACGCCTGCGCCCGGTGCGCTCGACTGGGCGCTGATCCTGTTGGCGCTCATCAGCTTCGGCGCGGTGGCGCTGGCGCAGGCGACGCTGCCGCTCTGGTCGCATCACCCGGCGGCGCAGGGCCTCCGGGTCCACCTGACGAACGGTCTCTATATCAACGCGGTGGAGGATCGGTTGCTCGCGAACTGGTCGATGGGCAAACGGCAGTCGGGAGTAGCGCAATGAAGATGGATACCCGTGCCGGCTTTTCCGGCCCGCATCTCGAGCTTGTGGCCGCGTCGGAGGCGGCGGGCCGTGCGATCCCGCCGCTCTGGCCGCTTGCGACCTCGGTGGCGGTCAATCCGTTTCTGGGCCAGGGCGGGCAATCCTTGGCGGAGGTCGCGGCCCTGATGGACCGGGTCGCGGGCCTGCGCGTCACGATGCCGCCGGACTGGTATCTGGCGGCTCTGGAGGAGGGGCGGATCACCGACGCCGATCTGACCGGTGCGCTCGCCCGCGCGCCGGAGGGGGCGCCGGGCGACATCGCGGCGCTGAAGGCGCAGGCCGCGCGTCCCGCCGCGTCGCCGCGCCCCTTGCCCACGGTTGCGGATCTGGCGGCGGAGGCGTCGGGCATCGACTGGCCGGGGCTCATTGCGGACCGGATCGGGGCGTGGGCCGCGGGTTATTTCGACTGCGGTCAGGCGCTTTGGCAGGTCACGCCGGGGGGCGGCGCCTATCCGGGCTGGCGAGCCTTTGCCGCGCGTGACCTTACGCCGGAGATTGCGGGACTGACCGGGTTTGCCGCGACCGTCGCGGCCCTTCCCCCCCGCGCGGGCAGCGCGCTGGCCTTGGCCTGCGATGCGCTGGGCGTGTCGCCGGAGGCATCCCAGACCTATTTCCACCAGCTTCTGCTGAGTCTCGGCGGCTGGTCGCAGCTCGGCCGCCATCGGTTGTGGCAGGCGGAGCTGGCCGGCGGGACCGATCCTGCCGTCACCGACTTGCTGACCGTCCGGCTGATCTGGGATCAGGCCCTGCTGGCCCGCTACGCCGCCCAGATAGCTCCGCGCTGGGCGGAGGCGTGCCGCGCGCACGAAAGCCCGCCCGCCCCGACCGCCGCACAGTTGACGGCCACCATTTTGCAGGAGGCGGTGGAGCGGGCAGGGCAACGCACGCTCGCCCGCATCCTGTCCGGCGCGGGCGCTGACGCGTCCCAGGGCCGCCCCGCGATGCAGGCCGCGTTCTGCATCGACGTACGCTCCGAGGTGTTTCGCCGCGCGCTGGAAAGCCTCGACTCCGGGATCGAGACGCTGGGGTTTGCCGGATTCTACGGCCTCACCGTCGCGCACCGCGCGTTCGCGTCCGACGTGGAGGAGACGCGGCTGCCGGTGCTGCTGTCGCCCGGCCTGCACAGTTCCGCCACAGGCCCGGACGATATCGCCCGCGACCGTCACGCGCGGCTCTCGGCACGGGCCGCGCGGGCATGGGGCCGGTTCAAGCTCGCTGCCGTGTCGTCCTTTGCCTTCGTGGAGGCGACGGGGCCGGTCTATGTCGGCAAGCTTCTGCGCGATGCGCTGGGGCGGCCGCATGCGGGCGGCGTAGATGCCCACCGGCCCCGGTTCGGCGAGGGCTTCGCTATGCCCGATCGGATCACGGCGGCGGGCACCATCCTCAGGGCGATGTCGCTGACGAAGGACTTTGCGCCTCTCGTGCTCTTGGTGGGGCATGGTGCGCGTGTGGTGAACAACCCCCACGCGAGCGGGCTGCAATGCGGGGCCTGCGGTGGACATGCGGGCGACGTGAGCGCCCGCCTTCTGGCGGGACTGCTGAACGACCGGGACGTGCGGGACGGTCTGGCGCTGGACGGCATCGCGATCCCGGGTGACACGGTCTTTGTCGGTGCGCTGCACGATACGATGACCGACACGGTGACGCTCTTTGATGCGGATGGTTCCGCGTCCCGCGCCGACGTTGATCGGACGCGGGGCTGGCTCGCAGCCGCAGGCAGCCTCGCGCGGACAGAAAGGGCGCTGCGGCTTCCCCGCGCGCATACCGGCGCGCAGGTCGCCGCCCGCAGCACCGACTGGGCGGAGACGCGGCCTGAATGGGCGCTCGCCGGATGCAGCGCCTTCATCGCCGCCCCGCGCTTGCGCACGCGGGGCAAGCCCCTGGGCGGGCGCGCGTTCCTCCACGACTACGATTGGACCCGCGACCAGGGCTTTGCGGTGCTGGAGCTGATCCTGACCGCTCCCGTCGTCGTGGCAAGCTGGATCAGCCTGCAATATTACGGCTCCGTCGTGGCGCCCGGGATGTTCGGCGCGGGCAACAAGCTCTTGCACAATGTCACCGGCGGTCTGGGCGTGGTGGAGGGCAACGGCGGCACCCTGCGCTCCGGCCTGCCGTGGCAGTCGGTCCATGATGGTGCTGCCTTCGCCCACGAGCCCCTGCGCATGACAGTCTGCGTGGAGGCCCCGTCCGATGCGGTGAGCGCGATCCTCGGCCGTCACCCGGACCTGCGCGCGCTGTTCGACAACGGCTGGATGCACCTGATGCTGATGGATGGCGAGGGGCGGCTTGCCCAGCGCTACGCGGGCGATCTGGCGTGGGAGGCCGCTCCGCCCCTCAGCCCTGCGCCTTCTGGAGAAGTGCTATCAGCTCTTTGAACTTCGCCCGCTGATCCTCGGGGTCGCCGCTGTCGATGGCGGCCTCGACGCAGTGGTGCGCGTGGTTTTCCAGCACCAGACGTTCCACCGCCTTCAGCGCAGACCGCACCGCCGCGGTCTGGGCCAGGATATCGACGCAGTAGCGGTCCTCCTCCACCATCCGCGCGATGCCGCGGACCTGTCCTTCCAGCCGGGCCAGCCGATCGAGCGTGCGTTGCCTGTCCTGTTTCATCGGCTTCTCCTCGGATCGTGCCCGGCGGGGTTGGAACATACCCATGAGGGGTATATATGGGATCGCATGTCCACCCATAGAATATCGCCACATGACACCCGTTTCATCGAAAAGGACAGACCATGACGGCCACCGCCACAGACATCGACGGCCCCGACATCGCGCGGCAGAAAAGCAAGGGTGCAGCCAGGACCGCGTCGCTCTACCGCATGGCGATGCCGGGCCACCTCTGTCCGTTCGGGCTGAAGTCCCGCTCTCTCCTGCACCGCAAGGGGTATGAGATCCGCGACACCCTGCTCACCACGCGGGCGGAGGTCGATGCCTTCATGGCCGCGCACGACGTCAAGACCACACCCCAGACCTTCATCGACGGGGAGCGGATCGGCGGCTACACCGACCTCAAGAAGCACTTCAGCCTGAAGGTTCTGGGCAAGGGCGATACGACCTACACCCCGATCATCGCGATCTTCGGTGCCACCGCGCTGATGGCGCTGGCGGTGGTCCTGAACCTGTATGAGGGCTTTCCGGTCCTAACGCTGCTCAAGTGGTTCTTCACGATCTCGATGGTCGTGCTGGCGGTCCAGAAGCTGCAGGACGTGGGGAGCTTCGTGAACGGCTTTCTGGGCTACGACCTGCTGGCCCGGCGCTATGTGCCCTACGGCTACGCCTATCCGTTCCTGGAGCTGTTCGCGGGCGTCGGCATGATGGCCCTCATTGGCACGGCGAGCCCGCTGGTCTGGATCGTGGCCCCGGTCAGCCTCTTCATCGGCGGCATCGGCGCGGTCAGCGTGATCAAGGCGGTCTACATCGACAAGCGGGAGCTGAAATGCGCTTGTGTGGGCGGCGATTCGAACGTTCCGCTGGGCGCCATCTCCCTGACGGAGAACGTCATCATGGTGGCGATGGGGGTGTGGATGCTGGCGCAATGGTTCGCGGTCTGACGTCAGCCGTCCTCCAGCCCGTGCGCGGCACCGATAACCTCGAACCCCACGCGGTCGCCGGGTGTGGGGAGGAGGACGGACGGCTGGCGCAATCGCAGCGTCTGGCGGGCGGGATCCGAAAAGCCGACGATGACCACGCTGGTGGCGCCGTGGAACTCCACGGCGATGACCTCGGCCGTGGCGCCTTCCGGGGGGCGGAGGCGGATCTGCTCGGGGCGCAGCATGATCTCCCGCTCCCCCGCCGGACCGCTGGCGGAGATGGAGCCCAGCAAACAGCGCGCAATTCCGTCTGCGACCGCGGCGCGCAGGATCACCGCCTCGCCCAGAAACTCCGCCGTCCGCCGGTCCTTGGGGTGCAGGTAGAGCGTCTGCGGCGCGCCGGTCTGGGTCAGCGTGCCTTCGTGCATGACCGCGATCTGGTCGCCGTAGGCCAGCGCCTCCGCCTGATCGTGGGTCACGAGGATGGAGGCAATGCGCGCTTCCGTCAGAAGGTCGATCACCGCGCCGCAGGTCGCGATCCGAAGTCCGGTATCGAGCGAGGAGAACGGCTCGTCCAGCAGCATCAGCACGGGTTTTCGCGCCATCGCGCGGGCGAGGGCCACGCGCTGCTGCTGCCCGCCAGAGACCTCGTGCGGATGGCGGTGAAGGGCGCGGTGCGAGAGGCCGACGAAATCGGCCAGCCGCGCGATGGCCGCTTCGCGCCCCGTGTCGGACGCGGGCAGGCCGAAACCGATATTCTCCGCCACGGTCAGATGCGGAAAGAGCGCGCCGTCTTGCGCCACGAGCCCGATCCCCCGCTTGTGCGCGGGAAGCGAGCCCGTTGCGTCGGCCAGCATCCTGTCGCCGAGCGCGATCCGCCCTGCATCCGGCGCCTCGAACCCCGCGATCAGGCGCATAAGCGTGGTCTTGCCGCACCCTGACGGCCCCACGATGGCGGTCCTGCTTTGCGGTTCCACCCGCAGGCCGACGCCCCGCACCGCGGTCACACCGCCGAACGACTTGGTGACGCCGGAGAGGTCGAGAACCGTCACCGGCCCGCCATGCGCCGCGACTGGGTATAAAGCACCCATGTCAGCGGCAGCGACAAAAGGATGAGGAACAGCGCGTAGGGTGCTGCGGCGGCGTAATCCAGCTCTCCGCTCCGCGCCCAGAAGGCCATCGCCAGCGTCCGCGTGCCGTTCGGGGCCAGCATCTGAGTCGCCGGAAGCTCCGTCATGATGCCGATGGCGACCAGCGCCGCCCCCGCGCCTGCGCCGGGTGCCGAGAGCCGCACGGTGATCCCCGCCAGCGCGCGCAGCGGCGTGCGGCCGAGCGCGCCCGCAGCCTCCTCCAGTTCCACCGGCGCCTGCGCGAGGCTGGCGCGCAGTGCGATCAGCGCGCGTGGCAGGAACATCAGCGCATAGGCCGCGACGATGGTGGCAACGCTCTGATAAAGCGGCAGCGCCACGTTGACGGTAATGGTCACGAGCGCCAGTGCTATGACCACGCCGGGCAGGGCGCCGACGACGTAGTTGCAGCTTTCCAGCAGCCGCGGCAGCGGTCCCGGCCTGCGGTTCGACAGCCACGCCATCGGCAGCGCAAGCGTCACCGCAAGCGCCGCCCCCAATCCCGCAAGCGACAGCGTCTGCCAAAGCGCCAGCCCGATCGCGCCGACGTTCCAGACCCCGAAACCGCCCGCAATGAGCCAGCGCGCGAGCGTCAGGCACGGAACCCCCAGCGACAGGAGCGCCAGCGCCGCGAGCAGTGCCAGAACGGGCAGGGTGGCGCGTCCGAGCGCCACGCGCGCAGGCTCCCGCGCAGCACCGGGGCCGACGCGCGCATAGCGGGCCGATCCGCGCAGCGCCGCCTCCCCCCCCAGCACCGCGAGGCAGCAGATCACGAGCACTCCGGCCAGCAGGTTGGCCGCGATGCCGTTGAAGCTGGAGCGGAACTGATCGACAATGGCGGTGGTGAAGGTGTCGAAGCGGATGAAGGCGAAAAGCCCGTATTCCGTCAGCAGATGAAGCGCCACCAGAAGCGACCCGCCGAGGATGGCGGGCCGGAGCTGTGGCAGCACCACGCGCAGGAACACCCGCCCCGGAGGCTGGCCGAGGGCGGCGGCCGCATCCTCGAGTGCGGGATCGAGCCTGCGCAGCATCGCGGTCATCGGCAGGTAGACGAACGGGAAATAGGCCAGCGACGCGATCAGCACGCCGGCGGGAAGGCCGTGCAGACCGGGGACGACGGTGATCCAGCCGTAGCTGTGGATGAACGCCGGAACCGCCAGCGGCGCTATGGCGAGCCAGGACCAGAGCCGGGCGGCGGGCACGTCGCTCCGCTCCACCGCCCAGGCGAGTGCGGTGGAAAGCGTGACCGTGACCGGCACCGTCAGCAGTACCAGAAGCACCGTGTTGGTCAGCAACTCGCCCACGCGGGCGCGAAAGACCAGCCGCGCCACCGCCTCCCACCCGCCTTGCACGGCGACCCAGACCACGAAGCCCAACGGGAGCAGCGAGAAGAGCGTCACCCCCACGGCCGCCACGACCATCCACGACGGCCGCCACCGGGCGCTCGCCGCCCGGGGTCGCAATCCACTGGTGATCGTAGCCGTCATGTCGCTATGTTCGCTCAATTTCGTCGCTGGGCCGGGACGCTCCCGGCCGTCCTAGAAATAACCCCACCCGGTCGCAAGGGCCCTGCGCATGGCCCTTGCCGTCTCAGGGTCGGCCGCCCCGGTCAGAGCAGCCCTGCCGCCGTCATCATCGCGTTGACCTTGGTGCTGTCGAGGTCCGACGGGTCGATCTTTGGCGCATCGAGGTCGGCCAGCGGCTTCAGCGCCGGGTTCGACGCCCCGTTGACCGCATATTCGAGCGAGTCGCCGTTCCGGAGCACGTCCTGCCCGCCCTTGCCCGCGATCCACGCCACGAACGCCTGCGCCTCGTCGGGATGCTTGCTGGAGGCCAGCACACCGCCACCGGAGGTGCTGACGAACGCGCCCGGATCCTCGTTGCCGAAATAATGCATGGCGATGTTACCGCTGTTCTCGCCGGTCTTTGCCTGATCGCGGAGGTAGTAATAGTGATAGATCACCCCGCCCCCGATCTCGCCCGCGTTGACGGCCTTCATCACGGTCGTATTCCCGCGGTAGGCGGTCGCGTTCTCCTTCATCCCGGCGAGCCAGTCCTTCGTCGCGGCCTCGCCCTTGAGGTCAAGAAGGGCCGCCACGATGGCCTGGAAATCGGCGCCCGTGGGCGATGCGGCCCAGCGGCCTTTCCACGCAGGGTCCGCCAGATCGACCAGCGATTTCGGCAGGTCCGCCTCCGCCAGCTTGCGGGTGTCGTAGACGAACACCGTGCTCCGCGCGGCGATCCCGATCCAGTCGCCGTCCGCGGGACGATAGGCCGCAGGCACCAGATCCAGCGTGGCCTTGTCCAAGGGCGCGAAGAGGCCCGCCTCATCGACCAGCGCCATCGCGGGCGAGTTTTCCGTGAGGAGCACATCGGCGGGCGAGGCCGCACCCTCCGCCACGATCTGGTTGCCAAGCTCGGTATCATCGCCGTTGCGCACCGTGACGGTGATGCCGGTATCCTTGGTGAAACCCGCAACCCACGCCTCGGTCAGGCTTTCGTGCTGCGCGTTGTAGACCACGATATCCGCCCACGCCGGTGAGGACAGGGCCATCGCGGCAAAAGCCAGCGTCAGGGGAAAGCGCAACGGTTTGGGGGTCATCTTCAGGCTCCATGGATCGTGCAAGGTTGTTCGATACAGGGAGACTACCCTATCGGACGGCGCCGTCAATAGTTCCTGACTGAAATACTATGTTTTATCCGTGTGGCGTTTTCGGAGACGTTTTCCCGCCGTTTCGCATCATTCATCCTCGGGCGTGATGGCCCGCCATCCGTCCGGGGCGAGAGCGTCCGCAGCCTTCGGGCCGTCCGAGCCGGTGGCATAGGTCTCGACCTTGGGTTTCGCATCGCCCTCCAGCGCCGGATCGACGATGCGCCACGCCTGTTCGATCGTGTCGGCACGCTGGAACAGGGTCTCGTCGCCGGTCATGCAATCGTAGAGCAGCGCTTCATAGCCGACGTTGGGACGCTCCTCGAACGCCTCGGCAAAGGCGAAACGGGTGGCGGCGCGGGAGGGGATCATCTTCGGCCCCGGCGTCTTCACGTCAAAGGCGATCTCGATGGCCTGTTCGGGGGCGATGGAGAGCACGATCTCGTCCACCGTGCCCGCCTTGGACCCGGCCTCGCTGAAGATGTCGACCGGGGTCTCGCGGAAGCGGAGCGCAATCTCGGTTTTCCTCGCGGCCATCCGCTTGCCGGTGCGCAGCAGGAACGTGGTGCCCGACCAGCGCCAGTTGTCGATCGCGAGCCGCATGGCGACAAACGTCTCCGTGCCGCTGTCGGGGGCCACGTCCTTTTCCGTCCGATAGGCGGGCAGGGCCTTTCCGTCGAGCTTGCCCTTGCCATATTGCCCGAACACCACCTCACCCTTTTCAAGCGCCCGGACGCAGGACAGAAGCCGCGTCTTCTCGCCCCGGATCGCTTCGGCGGCAAGGCTCGCCGGTGGCTCCATCGCGACCATGCACAAAAGCTGGAACAGGTGGTTCGGCACCATGTCGCGCAGCGCTCCAGTCGCCTCGTAGAAATGCCCGCGCCCCTCCACGCCCAGCGTTTCGGAGACGGTGATCTCCACCTGCTCGACATGTTCGGCGCGCCAGATCGGCTCGAAGATGCGGTTGGCAAAGCGCATGGCGAGGATCGACTGCACTGGCTCCTTGCCCATGAAATGGTCGATCCGGTAGATCTGATCCTCCCGCGCGACGTCGAGGAGATTTGCGTTCAGCGCCTTGGCGGAGGCAAGGTCGGAGCCGAAGGGTTTCTCCACCACGATGCGGCGGAAGCCCTTGTCCGGCTCGTCGAGCAGCCCCGCCTTGCCGAGCGAGGCCGCGATATCGGGAAAGAACCGCGCAGGCACTGCCATGTAGAAGATGGCGGACGCGTCGCCCAGATCCGCCTTCAGCGTCTCGAACGTCTCGGGCTTGGTGAAATCGACCTGCCGGTAGCTGGCGCGGCCGACCAGCGCCTTCCATGCCGCCTCGTCGATATGGTCGGGATGGAACTCCGCCCCCTTGTCGGTGGTGAAGGACTGCATCGTTTCCGACAGATGCGCGGTCCATGCATCTGTATCGGGAAAGGACCGGTCGAGCCCGATGAGCGAAAAGTCTTTTGCCAGCAACCCGCCAAGGCTGAGGTTGTAGAGCGCCGGCACCAGCAGCCGGGCGGTGAGATCGCCGCCCGCACCGAAGATCACCAGCGTGCAGGAGGGTGCGGTCTTTGCCCCGGGGGGCGCGCTCGGCCCGTGCCCGGTAACGACGGACTTGTCCTTTTTGGAGGCTGGGCTGGTGGGTGACATGGTCTGGCCTTTCAGCGGGGAACGAGGGACGCGGGGACGATCCAGCGATGGCCGTCCGGTCCCGACATAGCGGTATCCCCGCCGGAGAGGATGAGGCGGGTCGCGGCAGGGTCGTCATGGTCCAGAGGCTGCGTGTCCATGACGGAGCGGTAGCACAGAAGCTCCAGATGCGGGGCGCGGGCGCCCGGGATGCGCATCGGCGTGACCGCGACATGGGGGTCCGCGACATGATCGAGCCGCGCCTGCCCCGCTCCCTCGTTCATTGTCCCATCCTTCGGCGCAAAGCCAAAGGTGCGGTAGAAGGCAACGCTCGCGTCCGTGTCGCGGACCGAGACGGCGGAATGGTCGATGCCGGAAAGCGCGCTGCCCGCAGCCGCTGGATCCATCGCAACGGGCAGCGTCAGAAATTCCAGCGGATGGCCGTCCGGGTCGCGGAACTTGAACGCGGTGGCGCTGCCCGAGGACGGGGGCAGCGTCTCCGCCCCGTCCTCGCTGATCGCACTCCAGCCGGGGCTGCCGCGCAACCGCTCCATCGCGGCGCCCATGTCGGGGGCGAGCATCGCGAAATGCTGGAACCGGGGGTCGTTGCCGGGCGCATCCACGCGGGCGCTGCTGCGGGTCTGCATGATCTCCACTTGCGCCGCACCGAGTGCGAGGAAGACCGCGAATGCGGGATCGGGCAGGAACGGATCCTCTACCATTCCGTCGCCGGTCCGCCGAAAGCCGAAGGCGCGTTCGTAGAACGGCGCCAGCCCCTCAGGGTCGGGGGACAGTAGCCGGATCGCCGCGATGCCCGTCATGCCCCACCCGCGCCGCGGCGGTTGAGGTAGATCCCATAGAGCTTGTCCGACCCGCAGATGAAAAGCCGGTTCATATCCGGCCCGCCGAAGCAGAGGTTGGATACCCGGTCCGGGATCAGGATCTTGCCGATCAGCGTGCCGGACGGGTCGATGCAATGCACACCGTCACGCGCGCTGGCCCAGAGGTATCCGCCTGCGTCCACCGCCATCCCGTCACAATAGCCGGGGGAAACCGTGTGGAACCGCGCGCCTCCGGTCAGGCGCGACCCGCCCTGCACGTCGAAGGCGCGGATGAACTGCGCCGGATCGTCGGCAGTCTGGTCCCCCGTCTCCGCCACGAAAAGCCGCGCGCCGTCTGACGTGAAGGCGAGCCCGTTCGGCCCTGCGAAATCGTCGGCCATGATCCGCAGAGCACCTGACGGGTCGAGACGGTAGAGCGCTGGGGGCTGCTCGCTTTTTTGCCGGCCGCCTTCGTAATCCGTCGCGATCCCGTAAAGCGGATCGGTGAACCAGATCGCGCCGTCGGGATGGACCGCAATGTCGTTGGGCGAATTCAACCGCTTGCCCGCGTGACGGTCGGCGATCACGGTGCGGCTGCCGTCCCGTTCGATCCGAAAGATGCAGCGGTCGCGGTGGGAGCAGGAGACGAGCCGCCCCTCCCGGTCGCGCGCCTGCCCGTTGGCATAGGCGGAAGGCGCGCGGTAGATCGAGATGCCCGCATCGGGGATCCAGCGCATGGTCCGGTTGTCGGGCAGATCCTGAAAGAGAAGGCAGTTCCAGTCGCCCATCCAGACCGGCCCCTCGGTCCAGCGGAACCCACTCGCCAGAACCTCCAGTGCGGCATTGCCCAGCAGGAAGTGGCCAAATCGCGGGTCGATAACCTCGTGCGCCTCCTCACCGTAGCTCATGGCATCACGCGAACGGGCAGGAGGAGGGATCGGCGCCGGGCGTCCAGTCGTCGAACTGCACCAGCATCAGGGTGCAGGGACGATCTCCGACCGTTCCCGACCGATGGCCGATCCTGTCTTTGGGGCCGCGGCAGCCCTGATCTGCGCCGAACGACATCTCACCCGAACCGAACTCCCGCCGCGTGCCGTCCATCGCCTCGACGAACCAGCGGCCCGACAGCGGCACGATCCATTGCGGGGCAGGATTTTCGTGCCAGTCACCGACCCAGCCCACCGGCAGGACGGTCGTCATCACGCCGGACATCTGACGGACGGTCTTCCCGACCCACTGCGGGTCCGCGCCGGGCTGGATACCCTTGCTCTCGAACTGCGTAAAGGCGCATTGGCGCTGTGTGCTGACCCCGTCCACGCCGACATGGAGGAGCCAGTAGGGAACGGATGGCGACGTCTGGTCTTCGGAAGCGGGCATTCTACTGGCCTGAGGTTGCGTCAGGAAGATAAGCCTGCGGGCTGCGATATGGTTGCGTCGAGGCGAAAGGATGCCGGATCAATTCGCCGAGAGAGGCTGAAACATTGCCCGCCGTGGCCCCCAGTCCCAGCGCCAGAAATCCGCCCGCGACCGCAAGGTTCTTCCAGAAATCGAAGAAGTCCGCGCGTTTGGCATCATCGCCTGCCGGATGGAATGCCGATCCCGTGTCCCGCCAGAAGCCCTTGAAAAGAATCGCCGTCGCCACACAATAGCCCGCAAGGATCACTGCGGCGAGCCGGTCGGCCACACCGCTCAGGATGCAGAGGGAGGCGATGATTTCCGTGCCGATCCCGAGACAGACCAGCACCGTTCCGAGTGTCCTGCCGAAGCCACCGCTGCGGGCCTGTCCGATGGCTGCGGAAAAGCCTGCGATCTTGTCCCACGCGCTGAAGGGCAAGAACAGCGCCACCATCGCCGCACGGATGCCGAAAGCGACGACGATTGCCAGGACGCCCATGCCCACGCTCCTCACCAAGGCCGACGCGTGGCCCCGGGGCGATGCTTGCGCGCGTCGTGTCAGCGATGCAACCCCACCCCGCGCCGCACCCCTTCCCAGCTGAAACGGTCCCTGCCATGCCCCTTCCCAGCGACACCCATTACGACGTCATCGTCATCGGCTCCGGCCCCGGCGGCGGGTCGGTGGCCCATGCGCTGGGTCCCACCGGCAAGCGCATCCTGATCGTGGAGCGCGGCGATTACCTGCCGCGCGAGCGGGAGAACTGGGATGCAGAGGCGGTCTTCAACAAGGGCCGCTATCAGGCAAAGGAGACCTGGACGGCCGAGGACGGAACCGAGTTCCACCCCGGCCTGCACCGTTTTGTCGGTGGCAATTCCAAGGTCTATGGCTCGATCCTGTTTCGGCTGCGGACCTCCGATTTCGGCGTGACCCACCATGCCGATGGGTCCACGCCCGGCTGGCCTCTGGGCTATGACGCGTTCGAGCCGTGGTATGGCCGCGCCGAAAGCCTGTTTCATGTTCACGGCCTGCGCGGCGACGACCCGACCGAGCCGCCCGCGACCACGCCTTTCCCCTATCAACCGATCAAGCACGAACCCCGCATCGCCGAACTGGCCCACGGGCTGGAGGCGCAGGGGCACCACCCGTTCCATCTGCCCGTGGGCGTGCTTATGGATCAGGACGAGGCAGGCAACGCGCTGCCCCATTCGCCCTGCATCCGCTGCAACCGCTTCGACGGCTATCCCTGCCTCACCAACGGCAAGGCCGACGCGCAGATCATGGCGGTGGACCCGGCGTTGGCGGCTTTTCCGAACGTCACGATGATGATTCGGACCTATGCCGAGCGGTTGCTGACCGATCCCGGCGGCGGCCGCATCACCGGGGTCGCGGTGCGCCGCGATATCGAGGGCGACGATCCTGCGACCGGCACCGCGCAGACCCTGACCGCCGATGTGGTGGTGGTGGCCTGCGGCGCGCTGTCGTCCGCGCTTTTGATGCTGCGCTCGGCGTCGGACGCCTGCCCGGACGGGGTCGCCAACCGCTCCGGCCTCGTCGGGCGCAATTACATGCGGCACAACAACGCCGTGGTGCTCGCCGTGTCCAATACGCCGAACCCGACGCGGTTCCAGAAGACCCTGGGGCTCAACGATTTCTATCATGCGCCTGGCGATGGCGGGATGGGCGACTGGGACTGGCCGCTGGGTCATATCCAGATGGTCGGCAAGTCCGACGGCGCGCAGGTCGAGGGCGAGGCGCTGCCCGGCTTCATGCAATGGTTTCCGGAAAAGCCGTTCGAGTGGATCGCAGCCCACAGCCTCGATTTCTGGCTGACGTCGGAGGATATGGCGCGGCCCCGGAACCGCATTTACTGTGAGGACGGCGGCGTGCGGCTCGACCTCGAAGCGACGGGGACCGAGGCGCTTGCGCGTCTGCGCGCGAAACTGCGCGATCTGGTGGGCAAGCTCGACGCGCATCCGCATCTTCTGGATCGTTCGCTCTATTTCGGGCAGGACACGCCGATCGGGGGCACCGCGCATCAGGCGGGAACGATGGTGTTCGGGACCGATCCCTCGACCTCCGTTCTGGATACCGACTGCAAGGCGCACGGGATCGACAACCTCTATGTGACGGACGCCAGCTTCTTTCCTTCCATCGGCGCGGTGAACCCGACGCTGACCATCATCGCCAACGCCCTGCGCGTCGCCGACATCATCGCGCAAAGGATCACCCGATGACCGACGCCAAAGACCGCGACTGGACCGATGCCCCGGGTGCGCCGGGGACGGACCCGACATGGGCGTCGTCGGACAAGGATTTCGTCACCACGGCGCTGGGCGGCGCGCGGTTCTGGGCCACCATGGGCCACGGCATGCTGAACGAGGTCTACTGGCCCTCCACGGGGGAGCCGCGGATGCGCGACCTCACCTTCTATCTGGTGGGCGACGCGGGCTGGATCGACCTCAAACGGGTCTGCAGCTATACCCTGACCCGCCCCGGCCCCGCGATCCCGCTGGTAACCGTGACCCACGCCGGAACGGATGCCGGTCACGACTACCGCCTGACGCTGGAATTCCTGCCAGACACCGACCGCGACGCCATCCTGATCCGCTACGAGATCGAAGGCCCATTCCGTCTGGTCGCCATCGCTGCCCCGCATCTGGACGGCGACGGCGCGGAAGCCACCGCCTATCTGATGGGCGACGGCACCCTGAGCGCGCAGAGCGGCACCGAGGCGGCCGCCATCGCGCTTGGCTGCGGCGGCGGTTTCACGCACGCCTCGGTCGGGTTCGTGGGTCAGTCCGACGGCTGGCAGGATCTCGACCGACACGGCAGGCTCACCTGGACCTACGACCGCGCGAAAGGCGGCAACGTGGCCCTCAGTGGCGAGGCGGCGGGTGCGAAGGGCGTTCTGGCGCTGGCCTGCGCCACCTCGACGATCGGCGCGCGCACGCTGGTGCGGTCCCTGATGACAGAGCCCTACGAGGATGTCCGCAAGCGATTCCTCGACAAATGGGCGGAGTGGGCGACAGCGCTGGAGGGCTATGACGCCGGCGTCTGGGAACCGCAACACGAGGATCTGCCCGACCGGCTGAAGATCGCCGCCCTGACCTCCGCCACGGTAATGAAGGCACATGAGGACAGCGACTATCCTGGCGCGCTTGTGGCCTCGCTCTCGACGCCCTGGGGGGCCACGACGAACCGGATGGGGGGCTATCACCTCGTCTGGCCGCGCGACACGGTGCTTACCGCGTTCGCGTTTCTGGCGCTGGGCCACCGCGTCGATGCGGGGCGGGTGCTGGGGCATCTGATTGCGACCCAGCGCGACGACGGGCACTGGGTGCAGAACGCCTATCCCTCCGGCGATCCGTTCTGGACCGGCATCCAGCTCGACGAGGCGGGCCTGCCGATCCTGCTCGCCACCAAGCTGCGGGAGATGGGGGTCGCCGATCTCGACGGCTGCGCCGCGATGGTGCGCCGGGCGGCGGGGTTCCTCGTCCGCTCCGGCCCCTCCACCCAGCAGGGCCGGTGGGAGGAGAATGCAGGTATCAACCCCTTCACGCTGGCCGTGGTGATTGCGGCCCTCGTCGCCGCCGCCGAATGGCTCGACGGGGAGGAGCGCGCGGAGGCTCTCGACTGCGCTGACGACTGGTGCGCGCGGATCGAGGAGTGGTGCTACGTCTCGCAATCGCGCTGGACGGAGACCTGCGGAGTGGACGGCCATTACATCCGCGTGGCCCCGCCCGAAGGCGGCAAGGACGGCACCGTGACGGTGCGCAACCGGCAGGGCCAGACGATCCCCGCCCGCGACCATATCGCGATGGAGTTCAGCTATCTGGTCAGGCTCGGCCTGCGCACGGCGGACGATCCCCATGTGGTGAATACCATGCGGGTGGTGGACCAGATCCTCGCCGTGGAGACGCCGTCGGGACGCGTCTATCACCGCTATAACGAGGACGGCTACGGCGAGCAGGCCGACGGCTCGGCCTTCGACACGCACGGCATCGGGCGCGGCTGGCCGCTTCTGGTGGGCGAGCGCGGGCATCTGGCGCTGGCCGCGGGCGAGGATCCGGCGGAGTATCTGCGCACCATGCTCGCCTGTGCCAGTGCGGCGGGACTGCTGCCCGAACAGGTTTGGGACACTGATCCGATCCCCGGCAAACGGCTCATCCCCGGCCGTCCGACGGGGAGTGCGATGCCGCTCCTCTGGGCCCATGCCGAACTGGTCAAGTTGATCGCGGCACGGCGCGAGGGGCGGCCGATCGAGCTGCTGGATTGCGTGCGTGACCGCTATGCCAAACCTCACACACCCAAGGCCGTGCGGTGGCGCGAGGGCGTGCCGCTTGCCCGGCTGGACCGGGGCTGCGATCTGCTGGTGGATGCGCCCCGGCCCTTCACGCTGCGCGCAGGCATCGGCGGATGGAACGCGGCGCAGGATCTGAAGGCAGAGGCGGGGCCCTTCGGCCTCTGGCGCGTGCGGATCGCGGCGGACACGCTGGCGGGGGCGGAGCGAGTGATCTTTCGCCTCACGCAGGAGGATGAATCGGAGGGCTCCGAACAGTCCATCGCGCTGGGGCAGGCCCCCGGTTGACACCGCGCCATGCGGCTGTATAAGCCGCCACTTCCCCGAGGGTTCGCGCTTTCGGTGATTTTCATTGGTGTTGGTGGCCCCCGTGAGGGGATCCCTGTCGGTCGTACCGGACTCTCCGGCGGCAAAGGACAACGCCCTTCACGCACAACGAAGGAGATCAGCGGTGACCAAACGCACCTCTGCCAAGTACAAGATCGACCGCCGGATGGGCGAGAACATCTGGGGCCGCCCGAAAAGCCCGGTCAACAGGCGCGAATACGGCCCCGGCCAGCATGGTCAGCGCCGCAAGAACAAGCTGTCCGACTTCGGCACCCAGCTTCGCGCCAAGCAAAAGCTGAAGGGCTATTACGGCGACCTGACCGAAAAGCAGTTCCGCAAGATTTACGGCGAGGCCGAGCGCGTGAAGGGCGACACGGGCGAGAACCTCGTGGGTCTCTTGGAGCGTCGTCTCGACGCGGTGGTCTACCGCGCGAAGTTCGTGCCGACCGTCTTTGCCGCGCGCCAGTTCGTGAACCACGGCCATTGCACCGTGAACGGGGTGCGCGTGAACATCGCGTCCTATCGCGTGAAGGAAGGCGATGTGATCGCGGTGCGCGACAAGTCGCGCCAGCTTGCCATCGTGCTCGAGGCCGTGGCGCTCGCTGAACGCGATGTTCCCGACTATCTCGACGTCGACCACTCCAAGATGACCGCGACCTTCGTGCGCACCCCGGCCTTGGGCGACGTGCCCTATCCAGTCGTGATGGAGCCGAACCTCGTGGTCGAATATTACGCCAAGAACTGATCCCCCGCGCCTTGCGGAAGGGATGACGGCGCCCCGCAGCGATGCGGGGCGCCGTCCGCATGAAGGGCCTTCTGGCGCCGCACTTCCCGCTGGCCTTGATCCAGCCCCGACGTTACACGTGCCCGACGCTTGAGGAGGCCGCCATGTCCGACCCCATTCGCCCGCAGCCCGGCATCATGGAGATCGCACTCTATGAAGGCGGCGCGTCGCATGTGGCCGGGGTCGCCAACGCGGTCAAGCTCTCCTCCAACGAAAACCCCTACGGTCCCTCCGACCGCACCAAGGAGGCGTTCTCGCGCGCCGTCCATGCGCTGCATCGCTACCCCTCGACCGACCATTCCGCCCTCCGCTTCGCCATTGCGGAGGTGCACGGGCTCGACGCCGCACGGGTGATCTGCGGCGCGGGCAGCGATGAGATCATCGCCCTGCTGTGTCAGGCCTATGCGGGCCCCGGCGACGAGGTGGTCGTCACCGAGCATGGCTTTCTGATGTATCGCATCTCGGCTCACGCCGCAGGCGCGACCCCGGTGGAGGTGGCGGAGCGGGAGCGGACGGCGGATGTGTCCGCGCTGCTCGCGGCCTGCAACGAGCGCACGAAGCTGCTCTTCATCGCCAATCCGAACAATCCGACCGGCACGATGATCTCCGCCGCCGAGGTGGCACAACTGGCGGAGGGACTGCCGCCGCAGGCGATCCTCGTGCTGGACGGGGCCTACGCCGAATATGTCGACGGCTATGACGGCGGGCGCGCGCTGATCGAGAGCCGCGCCAACGTCGTGATGACGCGGACCTTCTCCAAGATCTACGGGCTTGGCGGGCTCCGCATCGGCTGGGGCTACGGGCCGCACGGCATCATCGACGTGCTCAACCGGGTGCGGGGTCCGTTCAACCTCTCCAACGCGCAACTTGACGCGGCGGAGGCGGCGGTGCGCGATCAGGACCATGTGCGCCGCTGCCGCACCGACACCGCGCGGATGCGGGCCTGGCTGGCGGAGGCGCTGGCCGAACTCGGCGTGCCGTCGGACACGTCGCTCGGGAATTTCGTGCTGGCGCGCTTTGCCGATCCCGCCGAGGCGGAGGCCTGCGACGCCTACCTGCGCGAACAGGGGCTGATCGTGCGGCGTGTCGCGGGCTACCACCTGCCGCATTGCCTTCGGATCACGGTGGGGGACGAAAGCTCCTGCCGCAGGGTCGCGCATGCGGTGGCGCAGTGGAAGGGCATCCGGTGATCTATCCCCGCGTCGCCCTGATTGGTCTGGGTCTGATCGCCTCCTCCATGGCGCATGCGATGAAGGCAGCGGGCCTCGCGGGGGAGATCGTGGGCTTCGCGCCGACGCAGGCAACACGGGATGCAGCACTGGAGATCGGGCTCTGCGACCGCGTCTGCGCCTCCGCGGCGGAAGCGGCGGCGGGGGCGGATCTGGTGGTTCTCGCCGTGCCGGTCGGCGTGATGGGTGATGTGGCGCGCGAGGTCGGGCCGCATCTGAAGGACGGCGCCACGGTGACGGACGTGGGCTCTGTCAAGCAATCGGTGATCGAGGCGGTGACGCCGCACATCCCCGCAGGCGTCCATTTCATCGGCGGCCATCCGATCGCGGGGACTGAGCATTCCGGTCCCCGCGCGGGCTTTGCCGCGCTCTTTCGCAACCGCTGGTGGCTCCTGACCCCGACGCCGGACACCGATCCGCAGGCGCTCGCCCGTCTGCGCGCGCTGTGCGAGGGGATGGGCGCCAACGTGGACGAGATGGACGCAGCCCACCACGATCTGGTGCTGGCTGTGACGAGCCATGCGCCCCACCTTATCGCCTACACGATGGTCGGCGTGGCCGACGACCTGCGCCGCGTCACCGATACCGAGGTGGTGAAATATTCCGCCGCGGGCTTTCGCGACTTCACCCGGATCGCTGCCAGCGATCCCACGATGTGGCGCGACGTGTTCCTGACCAACAAGGACGCGACGCTGGAGATCCTCGGCCGCTTCACGGAGGAGTTGTTCGCACTGCAACGCGCCATCCGGCTTGGCGACGGGGCGCATCTGCACGCGTACTTCACCCGCACGCGCGCGATCCGGCGCGGCATCATCGAGGCCGGACAGGACACCGCCGCCCCCGATTTCGGGCGCTCGGCCCACGCCGCGAAAGCGGAATGATCCGCGGTGCGGGAGCGGTGCTCGTCCTGTGCCTGCTCGGCGCGTCGTCGTCCCACGCGCAGACGCTAATCCGCCCGCAGACCCGGCCTGACGCGACGGCCCTGGATCAACCGATGCCATCCCCGGTGCGTCCCCCGCCACGCCCCGAAGCGGTTGCCACGGTTGCCGCTGGTCCGATGCTCCGCCCCCCCGCGCGGCCCGATCTGCCGGACGTCGACCCTTCCCCGGCGGACAGCGCACCGGCGCGGGTGGGCGTGCTCCGGACGATTTTCGGGACAAAGGGCGGCACGATACCGGATGCGTCACCGAAGGGTGCCATCTGCGGCGACGCCGATATCCGGGGCACGGCGATCCCGCGGATCGAGGACGCGACCTCCGGCTGCGGGATCGACCTGCCGGTCCGGGTGACGGACGTGGCGGGCGTGCACCTGTCACCGGCGGCGACGCTCAACTGCGATGCGACACGGACGCTCAAGACCTGGATCACGACCGTGCTGAAGCCCGCCTTTCGCTTCGACCGCGTCACCGAACTGCGGGTCTATGCCTCCTACGCCTGCAGGGGGCGCAACAACGTCAAGGGCGCGAAGATCAGCGAACATGCCAAGGGCAATGCCATCGACATCGGCGAGATCACGACGGCGCGGCGCGGCACGCTGACGGTGCAGAACGACTTCAAGGGCGCGCGCGGGTCGGCGATCCGCAAGGCCTACAAGGGCGCCTGCGGCATCTTCGGCACGACTCTCGGGCCGGGATCGGACGGCTACCACGAGAACCACATGCATTTCGACATCGCGCGTTACCGCAGCGGCAGCTACTGTCATTGACGGCGCCCGCCTCAGCGCAGGCGCGGCGCGTCGCCCAGCGGAAAGATCCCCAGCCGCGTGCGCCCGCCCGCAAAGGTCAGCGGCAGCTCCAGCCGCTTCCCCTTGGCCATCATCCCCGCCGCACCGATGATCGAGCCTGCGTTCCGCGCGTCGATCACGTCGCTTTTCGTCATCGCGTCGAGAGCCGCCCGCCAACCCTCCAGCACCAGCGCCAGCGTGCCCTCCGCACGCCCCTCCGCATCCGCCGTGAGCGTTCCCGACGCGGAGAGCGTCACTGGCCCCCACCGCAGGCTCGCGCTCTTTACATCGAGGCTCACGATCCGGGGCCGGGTCTCCGGCGCCGCCCGGTCGAGCGGGGCGGAAATCCGCGCCACCGCGTCCACCCGTATCTCGTCGATGGCGGGCGGCAGGCCGGACTGCGCTATTCGGTCATGAAGGTCGCCCTCGGGGCTCGTCTCCAGCAGATCGAGGCCCAGTTCGTAATCCGCCTCCCCCGGCAACGCGCGTGCGGCAAGACGCAGTGTTTTCACCAGCAGCGCGGGGCCTGCGTCGGCCCGAAGGTCGAGATCGCTGCCCACCAGCGTGAACCGCTCCAGCGGCACGGAAGGCTGCGGCTTGACCACGACGCTCGCCTGCATCTTGGCCGAACGCAGCGTCGCGGCACCCCCGTCCCATGTCAGGCGCTGTTCCGGCGGCAGGGCAAGGATCACGTGCCACGGCGTGTAGCTCAGCGTCACGAGCTGCACGAACGGCGCGGAATAGCCCGTGCCGGTGGCGGGATCGGCCAGCCGGGGTTCGGTCACGGTCATGTCGAAGCGGCTGGGATAACCCTCCACCGCCAGCGCCGAATAGCTGGCGGTCCGACCCTCCGATGCCATGCGCACGAACCAGTCCGCCGTCGCGGTCTGGAGCGCCCGCTCTCCGACCCACCAATAGACCGACCAGATCGCGGCCACCGCCACGAACAGCCCGAAAACCCACCGTATTCCCCGCATCGCACCCTTTCCAACCGCGCCCCGCTCCTGTCTACAGGGGTGAGCAGGCAAGGACCAGACGATGCACGAACCGCTATGGGTCTTCGGATACGGATCGCTGATCTGGAACCCCGGCTTCGACGTAACGGAGAAGCGCGTGGCCCGGCTGAGCGGCTGGCGCCGCAGCTTCTGCATGCGCTCCATCCATCACCGCGGAACGGATACCGAACCGGGCCTCGTGCTGGCGCTCGACCGGGCCGAGGGGTCGGCCTGCGCGGGCGTCGCGCTCCAGGTGGCGCGGGGGGGCGAGGACGAAGCGATCGCGATGCTGCGGGAGCGGGAACTGGTGTCGGCGGCCTATCTCGAGGACTGGCTGCCGGTGATCCTCGACGACGACCGCTCCGTCACGGCGCTGGCCTACGTGATCGACCCCGGCCACGTGCAATATTGTGGTGGACTGGCGCTGGAGGATCAGGCGCAGGTCATCGCGCGCGCCGTGGGCGGGCGGGGGGCGAACCGTGATTACCTCTATTCCACGGCGGAGCATCTGGATCGGCTGGGGATCGGCGACGACGACCTCGAATGGCTCGCGGCGCGGGTGCGGCAGATCGGGCAACAGACGCGGGAATAAGGTTTTTCCCCGCGCTTTCCCGGTTGTCCGACGCGGGTGGCCGCCCTATTCTGGCGCGCAGGATCACTAAGGGGGCGCATGCCTGCATGGACCGGGCCAGCATCACCGAGGCCGAACCGCAGTTCACCCATCCGCTGCGCCAGATCGCCCTGATGCTGGTGGTCGTCGTGCTGGTCGTGATCGGCGGTACGTTGGCTTGGGGTGTGGTGTCTGGCATCTTTCGCGCCAACATCTGGCTCAACGGGTTCATCGGCTGCGTCTTCGTGTTCGGCGTCCTCGCCTGCTTCTGGCAGGTTCTGCAACTGATGCAGTCTGTGCGCTGGATCGAGGCGTTTGCGAGCGGTGACGAGGCCGCCACGCGGGCGGCGGCGCCGCGCCTTCTGGCACCGCTCGCGGCACTTCTGCGCTCACGCGGGGCGGGGCGGCAGATCTCCAGTTCCTCCTCGCGCTCGATCCTCGAATCCGTGGGCACGCGGATCGACGAGGCGCGCGACATCACGCGCTATCTCACCAACCTGCTGATCTTTCTCGGCCTTCTGGGCACGTTCTACGGTCTGGCCACGACCGTTCCCGCCATCGTGGACACGATCCGCAACCTCGCCCCCAAGACCGGCGAGAGCGGCGCGCAGGTCTTCACCAAGCTGATGGGCGGGCTGGAGGCGCAGCTGGGCGGGATGGGCACCGCCTTCTCCTCCTCGCTGCTGGGGCTGGCCGGCTCGCTGGTGGTGGGGTTGCTGGAGCTGTTCGCGGGCCACGGACAGAACCGCTTTTACCGAGAGCTGGAGGAGTGGCTCTCCACCATTACCCGGCTCGGCTATTCCTCCGACGGGGAGGGCGGCAGCGAAGGCGGGCTCGAGGCGGTGGCCGATGTTCTGGACCACATGTCCGAGCAGATGGAGCGGATGGGCCATGTCTTCGTCGCCGCCGAAGATGCCCGCATGCAGGCCGACGAGCGCATGGCGAGCCTTGGCGAGGCGGTCGGGCGGCTGGCCGACCTGACCGGGGACGCGGCGGAGCGGGGCGAGCGGCTGGTTGAGGCCGGGACCGCGCAGTCCGCGCTGCTGGCGCGCGTCGCCGACAGCAACGAGGCAGTGGCCGCGACGCTCGCGCGGCAGGAGGCCGAGGGCGGGCCGGATGCGGAAAGCCGGATGCGTCTGCGCTCGATGGATCTGCAGCTTTTGCGGATCCTGGAGGAGATATCCGCCGGGCGACAGGAAAGCCTCGCCGATCTGCGGGCCGACATGGCGGTGATGATCGCGGCGCTGCGCCAGATCGCGCGCACCGGCGGCGGGCGGGGGTAGGCGATGGCGCTGTCCCGACGCGGTGGGCACCGGGCGGAGGCGCCGATCTGGCCCGGTTTCGTCGATGCGATGACGGCGTTGCTCCTCGTCCTGATGTTCGTGTTGTCGATCTTCATGATCGTGCAGTCGGTTCTGCGCGAGACGATCGACACGCAGGACACGCAGCTCGACAGCCTGACGCAGCAGATCGCGGGGCTCGCCGATGCACTGGGGGCGGAGCGGACGAAGGCCGCAGGTCTGACGGCGGAGGTGGGGCGTCTGGGTGCCGACCTCTCCTCCGCGCGGGCGGCGGGGGACCGGCAGGCGGCACAGATCGCGTCCCTGACCGGGCAACTTGCGGCGCGGCAAGGCGCGCTCGACGCGGCCTCGGCGAAGGTCACCGCGTTCGAGGCGCAGGTGGCAGGGCTTCTGGCCGACCGGAATGTAGCGCGGGATCAGGCCGCTGCCCTCACCGCCAGCGTGACGGACCTCGAGGCTGCAAAGGCGACGCTGCTGACCGATCAGGAGGCGCTGACCCTGGCACTCGCCAAGGCGCGGGGGGAGGTCGATGCAGGTGCCGAGGCCGCGCGTCTTGCCGCCGCACGGGCCGAGGCGCTGGAGGCGATGACGGCGGACCTGCGTGCGAAGGTCGCGGCGGGGCAAGGCACGCTGACGGATGCGCTTGCGCGGCTGCAGGAGGCGGAAGGGCAGGCGAAAGCCCGCAGCGCCGACCTCGATGCGGTCCGCGGCACGCTCGGCGAAGCGCAGGCAAAGCTGTCGGAGGCGGAGCGTCAGCGGCTGGCCGAGGCTGCAGCGGCGGAGGCCTTGCGCACGCGACTCGCCGGGGCGGCGCAGGCACTGTCCGAGGAGGAGAAGACGCGGCTCGCCGATGCGGCGGCGGCGGAGGCACTGCGCGCGAAACTGGCCGCGTCCGACAGCGAGCTGACCGCGATGACGCTGGCGCTGGAGGCGCAGCGCAAGAAGGCCGAGGATACGCTGACCCTGCTTGCTGCCGCGCAGACCAAGGCCGCGAAGGCTGCCACCGCGGCGCAGGACGCCGTGGGCAACCGAGAGGCGCTGCTTGCCGCCGCCAACGTGGCGCTGTCGCAGGAGGAGCACAGGTCTGCCGAGGAGGCGCGTCAGGTGGCGCTTCTGAATGCGCAGGTCGCGGATCTGCGGGGGCAGCTTTCATCCTTGCAGGGGCTGCTCGACGCCTCCGCTGCCAAGGACAGGGACACGGGCGTGCGGATCGACACGCTGGGCAGCCAGCTCAACACGGCGCTGGCGCAGGTCGCCGCCGAACAGAAGAAGCTGGCGGAGGAGCAGAAGAAGCGCGCCGATCTGGAGGAGGCGGAGCGCAAGCGGCTCGAAAGTCAGACGCAGGATCTGCAGAAATACCGCTCCGAGTTCTTCGGGCAGTTGAGCCGTCTTCTGGCCGGGCGCGAGGGGGTGCGGGTGGTGGGCGACCGGTTCGTCTTCTCCTCCGAGGTGCTGTTCAACCAGGGCTCGGCCGACCTCTTGCCGGAGGGCCGGGCGCAGATCGCCAGCGTGACGGCGAGCCTGAAGGACATCGCGACGCAGATCCCGGCCTCGATCCCCTGGATCATCCGGGTCGACGGTTTTACCGACGATGTGCCGCTCTCGGGCACGGGCCAGTTCAAGGACAACTGGGAATTGAGCCAGGCGCGGGCGTTGTCGGTTGTGCTCTACATGATCCGCGATCTGGGCTTTCCGCCGAACAGGCTGGCCGCGACGGGCTTTGGCGAATGGCAGCCGGTGGCGGCAGGCGACAGCGCCGACGCCCGGGCGCAGAACCGCCGGATCGAGCTGAAGCTGACCGAGCGCTGACTACGCAGCGAAGCCTGCGCGGACCACGCGCAGCAGATCGCGGTGAAGCGGTGCCGTGCGGTGACGAAGGTGCATTGCGGCATGGACCGGCTGGGTGATGACCGGCGCATCCGCGACCCGGTGGAACCGGCCGTCACTTACCAGCGAGTCGGCGGTCCCCTCCAGCAGATAGGCCGCACCGCCGAGCGCCATGAGCAGGCCCCGGATCGTGGCGCTTTGCCCGGCGGCGACCGGACCGGTCATCAGATGCGGCAGCGCCGCGCGGTGGGCCGCGTCGAACGCCGGGGCAAAGTTGGCGCGGATGTAGGTCTCGGGGTCGAGATCTGCGATCCGGGTCGCGCCGTCGGACACAAGACGATAGCGCGCCTCCCCCAACGAGGCGAAATGCAGGTCTGGGGCCGGGAACGGCGTGAAGATCACAGCGAAATCGAGCACGCCCGCGGCGAGATCGCGGCACATCTGGGCGGAGAAATCCGGCTCGATATAGAAGGCGCAGCCGGGCAGGCGGTCGCGGAAGCCCCTGACCCAGGCGCCGACATGAACCGGGGCCAGATCGCTCTGGATGCCCAGCCGGATGTTGAGGACGTTGCCCCCGGTCGGCGTGACGGCGCTTTGCGCCTCCGCCCAGGCGTGCCGCAGGGCGCGGGCATGGGGCGCGAACTTCAGCCCTTCGGTGGTGAGTTCGGTGCCCGCGCGGGAGCGGACGAAGAGCTTCGTGGAAAGCTGCGCCTCGAGGGCTGCGATGCGGCCCGAGACGGTCGATTGTGTAAGGCCGAGGCGGTCCGCGGTGCGGTGGAAGCTGCGGGTTTCGGCAAGGTCGAGGAAGGTCTCGATGGCGTCGGGCTGCATCAATCGCTCCTGATCGTAAAATCCGATCAATAAGCCTGTCGGGGGCGAATTGTAAGTGGGGCGGATGCGGAAGATAGTCGGGCAAACAGCGCCGAACCCGATGTCGGAGCCTCCGGCGGGGATATTTAGAGACAGAAAAAGGGGCAGGGATGGGTGCGTTTCCGACCGCTGCGCGGGTGGTGGTCATCGGCGGCGGGGCGGTGGGGGCCTCCTGCCTCTATCATCTGGCGAAGGCCGGGTGGACGGATTGCCTGCTGCTGGAGAAGAACGAGCTGACGGCGGGCAGCACATGGCATGCGGCGGGGAATGTGCCGACATTTTCGGCCTCTTGGTCAATCATGAACATGCAGCGCTATTCGGCGGCGCTCTATCGCGGGCTGGGAGACGCGGTCGACTATCCGATGAACTATCACGTCACGGGCTCGGTCAGGCTCGGCCATTCGGCGGAGCGGCTGCGCGAGTTTCGGCGGGTCGCGGGAATGGGGCGGGCGCAGGGGTTGGAGTTGGAGATCCTCGCGCCGGGGGAGATCCGGGGGCGCTATCCGTTCCTCGAGACGCACGATCTGACGGGCGCGCTTTACGATCCGTATGACGGCGATATCGATCCGGCGCAGTTGACGCAGGCGCTGGCCAAGGGGGCGCGGGCATTGGGCGCGCGGATCGAGCGGTTCTGTCCGGTGACGGGCGTGCGGCGCGAGGCGGGCGAGTGGGTCATCGCCACGCCGAAGGGTGAGGTTCGCTGCGAGTTCGTGGTGAATGCGGCCGGATATTATGCACGCGAGGTCGGCGCGATGTTTGGCCGCGATGTGCCGATGATGGTTATGAGTCATCAATACATGCTGTTCGACACCGTGGCTGAGGTGGCAGCGCTGGCGGCCGAGACGGGGCGGAAGCTGCCGTTGCTGCGCGATGTGGATTCGAGTTATTATCTGCGGCAGGAGAAGGGCGGCTTCAACCTCGGCCCCTATGAGCGGAATTGTCGTGCGCATTGGGTGACATCCGACGATCCGTTCCCGGACGATTTCAGCTTTCAGCTTTTCCCCGACGATCTGGAGCGTCTGGAATGGTATATCGAGGATGCGATGGCGCGGGTGCCGCTCTTGGCTGATGCGCCGCTGGTCAAGGTCATCAACGGGCCGATCCCCTATTCGCCCGACGGCAATCCCTTGATCGGGCCGATGCCGGGGGTGCCCAATGCGTTCGAGGCTTGCGTCTTCACCTTCGGGATCTGTCAGGCGGGGGGCGCGGGCAAGGTTCTGGCCGAATGGATCACCGAAGGGGCGACCGAGTGGGACATGTGGTCGTGCGATCCGCGCCGATTTACGGGGTTCGAGGACCGGGATTATTGCACGCAGAAGGGCATGGAGATCTACGGCCATGAATATGCGATGCAGTTTCCGCATTTTGCTTGGCCTGCGGGGCGGGGGAAGAAGCTGTCGGCGCTGCATGACCGGCTCGCGTCGCTGGGCGCGCAGTTCGGAGCCTTTAACGGGTGGGAGCGGGCGAACTGGTTCGCGCGGCCCGGTGACGACGTGGGCGATGCGGCGGCGCAGACATGGCGGCGGAACGGTCCGTGGTTCGGTGCGGTGGCTGAAGAATGCGCCGCCGTGCGCGATCATGTCGGCGTGCTGGCGCTGCCGGGATTTTCGCGGTTCGAGGTCGAGGGGGCAGGGGCGGCGGACTGGCTTCTGACCCGGATCGCGGGCGGATTGCCGAAAGTCGGGCGCGTGGGGCTTGCCTATTTCGCGGACGACCGGGGGCGCATCGTGACCGAGATGTCGGTCGTGCGGCGGGGGGATGAGGCCTTTACCCTCATCACCGCCGCACTGGCGCAAGCGCATGACGGGGCCTGGCTGCGGCAGGGTGTGCCGGAGGGCATCGCGGTGCGGGACGTGACGGAGGATCGGGAATGCCTGATTGTCACCGGGCCGGGGTCGCGCGACCTCTTGTCGGGGATAGGGGTGGCGGACTGGTCGCTTCCGTGGCTCTCCATGCAGGAGGGGCGGGTGGCGGAGCGGGACTGCATGCTGCTCCGCGTCAGCTTTGCGGGCGAACTGGGGTGGGAGATCCATGCCAAGCCCGATGCGATGCCTGCGATCTTTGAAGCGGTCGTGGCGGCGGGGGCGCGGCCGTTCGGGATGTTCGCGCTGGACGCGCTTCGGATCGAGAAGGGCTACCGGGCGTGGAAAGGCGATCTGTCGACGGATTACACGCTGCTTGAGGGCGGGCTGGACCGGTTCGTGCGGCTGGGCAAGGACACGTTTACCGGGAAGGCGGCGTTGCTCGCCGAACAGCAGCGCGGGGTGGCGAAGCGGTTCGTCACGCTGACGGTCGCGGCGGGGGACTGCGATCCGCCTTACATGTCCACGATCTGGGACGGGGACCGGGCGGTGGGCGAGGTCACCAGCGGCGCGTGGGGCCACCGGGTCGGGGCTTGCGTCGCGCTGGGGATGCTGAAGGCGGACCTCTGCGTGCCGGGAACGGCGCTGAAGGTCGAGGTGTTCGGGGAACGGTTCGGTGCCGTCGTGCAGCCCGATGCGCCAATGTGGGATCCCGCGAACGAGAGGTTGCGGGCATGAGATCGGAATATCATGAAGGTTGAGAGGGTTATGTTCCATGGTTGATGTTCCGCATGAAGCGCGGGCGGTGATCATCGGGGGTGGGATCTCGGGCTGTTCGGTTGCCTATCATCTGGCGAAAGCGGGCTGGACCGATATCGTTCTGCTGGAGCGGAAGCGTCTGACGTCGGGCACGACATGGCATGCGGCCGGGCTCATCGGGCAGTTGCGCGGGACCGCCAACATGACGCGGCTCGCGAAATATTCCGCCGACCTCTATGTGAAGCTGGAGGCGGAGACGGGGGTCGCCACGGGGATGCGGCAGGTGGGCTCGATCTCGGTCGCGTTGACGCAAGCGCGGCGGGAGGAGTTGCTGAGGCAGGCGACGACGGCGCGGATCTTCGGGGTCGACGTGGCGGAGGTAAGTGCCTCCGAGGTCAAGGCGATGTATCCCCATCTCAACATCGCGGATGTCGTGGGGGCGGTGCATCTTCCACTCGACGGGCAGTGCGACCCGGCGAACATCGCCATGGCGCTCGCCAAGGGTGCGCGGATGCGGGGCGCGCGAATCATCGAGGGGGTGAAGGTTGCGGGCGTCACGAAGGCGGGTGGCCGCGTGACGGGCGTAGACTGGGAGGCCGGCGAGGAACGCGGCCATATTGCCGCCGACGTGGTGGTGAATTGCGGCGGCATGTGGGGGCGCGACCTGGCGGAGGCGTCGGGCGTCACGCTGCCACTTCATGCGTGCGAGCATTTCTACCTCTTGACCGAGCCGATCGAGGGGCTGGGCCACCTGCCTGTCCTGCGGGTGCCGGACGAATGCGCCTATTACAAGTCCGACGCGGGCAAGATGATGATCGGCGCGTTCGAGCCGAAGGCCAAACCTTGGGGAATGGATGGCATCCGAGAGGATTTCGAGTTCGACACATTGCCCGAGGACTGGGACCATTTCGCGCCCATTCTGGAAGCGGCCACGAACCGGATGCCGCTGTTCGAGACGGCGGGGATCCATACGTTCTTTAACGGGCCGGAAAGCTTCACCCCCGATGATCGCTATTATCTGGGCGAGGCGCCGGAGCTGGGCGGCTACTGGGTCGCGGCGGGATACAACTCCGTGGGGATCGCGGGGTCGGGGGGCGCGGGGATGGCGCTGGCGCATTGGATCACCGAAGGCGAGCCACCGTTCGATCTGTGGGAGGTCGACATCCGCCGCGCGCAGCCGTTCCAGCGCAACCGCCGCTATCTGAGGGAGCGGGTGTCGGAGACGCTGGGCCTCCTCTACGCCGACCATTATCCCTATCGCCAGATGGCGACGGCGCGCGGCATCCGGCGCTCGCCGCTGCATCAGCATCTGGCCGACCGGGGGGCGGTCTTTGGTGAGGTCGCGGGGTGGGAGCGGGCGAACTGGTTCGCGGCACCGAACCAGAAGCGGGAGTATGACTACGGGTGGGGCCGGCAGAACTGGTTCGAAAATGCGCAGGCCGAGCATATGGCGGTGCGGGAAGGGGTCGGGATGTTCGACATGACCTCCTTCGGCAAGATCCGGGTGGAGGGGCCGGGTGCGCTGGCGTTCCTCCAACATGTCTGCGCCAACGATCTCGACGTGGCGGCGGGGCGGATCGTCTATACCCAGATGCTCAACGCGCGGGGCGGAATCGAGAGCGATCTGACCGTGACGCGGCTGACCGAGACGGCATTCCTGCTGGTGGTGCCGGGGGCAACGCTGCAGCGCGATCTGGCGTGGCTGCGGCGCCATCTGGGCGAGCGGTTTGCGGTCATGATTGACGTGACGGCGGCGGAGGCGGTGCTCTGTGTGATGGGGCCCCGGAGCCGCGCGTTGCTGGAGGCGGTAAGCCCGGCCGATTTCTCCAACGCGGCCTTTCCTTTCGGCACGGCGCGGGAGATCGAGATCGGCATGGGCCTCGCCCGCGCGCACCGCGTGACCTACGTGGGTGAACTCGGGTGGGAGCTTTACGTCGGCGCGGATCAGGCGGCGCATGTGTTCGAGGCGCTGGAGGCGGCGGACCGGGGCATGGTGCTCTGCGGGTTACACAGCCTGGACAGTTGCCGGATCGAGAAGGCGTTCCGTCATTTCGGGCATGACATCACCGACGAGGATCATGTGCTGGAGGCGGGGCTCGGGTTTGCGGTGAAGACCGGCAAGGGGGATTTCATCGGGCGGGACGCGGTGCTGTCGAAACGCGAGACGGGGCTGGCACGGCGGATGGTGCAGTTCCGGCTGACCGATCCGGCGCCGATGCTCTACCACAACGAGGCCTTGGTGCGGGACGGGCGGATCGTGGGGCCGGTGACGTCGGGCGCCTACGGGCATTTCCTCGGCGGGTCGGTGGGGTTGGGATATGTGCCCTGTGCCGGGGAAAGTTCGGCGGAGGTGGTGGCGTCGCGCTACGAGATCGAGGTGGCGGGAGTACGGCACGAGGCTATGGCGTCGCTGGTGCCGATGTACGATCCGAAAGGCGAGCGGGTTCGCATTTAGTCGATGGGGGGGGGGTGTGGCCCCCCCCCCCCCCCC
>JBBSVE010000004.1:0-45353 GCA_038233815.1 Rhodobacterales bacterium | reverse complement strand
CTCAACCGCGCGGCGCAGGACTGGAAACCCCCGCCCCGCGAATGGACCGAGGCCAAGACCCAATTCGCCGTCATGTTCGGCGAGAGGTTCGTCAGCCAATGACGAGAACCGGCCTCGCACACAAAATATCTGACAGTCCCGCCGCGTTCCGCGGATCGCCCGACGGGCAGAACGCCGCGGCGCGGAACCGCATCCCGCGCCTGACGTTGGGACGGAAACCCCGAACCCACGCAGAACCGCCGGAGGCCAGATGCAGACCACGCTCACCATCAACGGCGAGGATCACCGGCTCGACGCCGACAGCCGGACCAGCCTTCTCGACGCGCTCAGAAACCATCTCGGTCTGACTGGCACCAAGAAGGGCTGCGATCACGGCCAGTGCGGATCCTGCACCGTGATCGTCAACGGGCGACGGATCAATTCGTGCCTGACGCTTGCCTGCATGCATGACGGCGACGAGATCACCACGATCGAGGGGATCGGAACGCCCGGCCACCTCTCGCCCCTGCAGGCGGCCTTCGTGCGCCACGACGGGTTCCAGTGTGGCTATTGCACCCCGGGCCAGATCTGCTCCGCCACCGCGATGTTGGAGGAGGTACGCGCCGGCTGGCCCAGCAATATCACGGACGACCTGACCGCAGGCGTGTCCCTCACCGACGCCGAGATCTCGGAGCGGATGAGCGGCAACCTCTGCCGCTGCGCCGCCTATCCCAATATTGTGGATGCGATCCGCGACGTGGCTGACGCCGCAATGCAGGAGGCCGCGGAATGACCCCGTTCGCGTATCACCGGGCCGGCGATCTGGCCGAAGCCACGACGCTGGCGAAAAGCGGCGGCACGATCATCGCGGGCGGGACCAATCTGCTGGACCTGATGAAGCTGGAGGTGATGACCCCGCCCTCGGTCGTCGACATCACCCGGCTCGACCTCGCGGGGATCGAGCCGCAGGAGGGCGGGCTGCGGATCGGCGCCCTCGTCACCAACTCCGATCTGGCTGCCGACGCGCGGGTGCGGCGGGACTATCCTGCACTCGCCATGGCGCTCCTGTCCGGGGCGAGCGGGCCATTGCGCAACAAGGCCACGACCGGGGGCAACCTCCTCCAGCGCACACGGTGCTATTATTTCACCGACACCGCGATGGCCTGCAACAAGCGGGCGCCGGGGTCAGGTTGCGCCGCCTTGGGTGGCGTCACGCGGTTGCATGCGATCTTCGGCGCGTCCGACCACTGTATCGCGACGCACCCGAGCGATATGGCTGTCGCGATGGCTATGCTTGACGCCACGGTGGAGGTGACGGGCACCGATGGCGCCACGCGGGGCCTGCCGCTCGCCGACCTCTATTGCCTGCCCGAGGATCACCCCGAGCGGGAAACCGTGCTCGCCCCCGGCGATATCATCACGGCGGTGATCCTGCCCGCGCCGGGGCATGGCCGCCAGACTTATCGCAAGGTGCGAGACCGCGCCTCCTACGCCTTCGCGCTGGTGTCTGTCGCGGCGCGCATCCGCGTCGAGGACGGTCATATCGCCGAAGCCGCACTGGCGTTCGGCGGCGTCGCACCCCGCCCGTGGCGCAACCCGGGCGTGGAGGCGGAACTGGTCGGCGAGCCCCCCGTCCGCGCCACATTCGAGGCGGCGGCGGACATCCTCCTTTCCGGGGCCGAGGTGCATGACGGAAATGCCTTCAAGTCGCCGCTGCTGCGTCGCACGCTGATCGCGACGCTTTCCGCTCTCACGAAGGACCATGACGCATGACAGCCCACATGAAGATGGACGAGCCCGACCGCCGCAACCGGCTGGACGCGATGGTGCAGGGCATCGTCGGCACGCCGATGGACCGGCCTGACGGGCCGAAGAAGGTCACCGGCACCGCGACCTATGCCCATGACGGTCAGCCCGCAGGGGTGCTTTACGGTGTGCTCGTCCGGGCGACCACCGCGCGCGGGACCCTCGACGATCTTGGGGCGACGGAGGTGAAGGCGCTTCCCGGTGTGCGCGGTGTGTTCCACGGCAAGCGCTTCCTGCGCAACCCGGCGCAGGGCACGGCGGGCAAGGCCCCGGTGCAGGGCAGCGCGGACATCTATTATTTCGGGCAGCCCGTCGCACTGGTCGTTGCCGAAACATTCGAACAGGCCCGCCATGGCGCGCAGACGATCCTCCTGAAGATCAGCGCCGGGGACGCCGAAACCGATCCCGACCGCGTAAAGCCCGAGACGCCGGCCAAGAAGCAGTCGGAGGTAGGCGATCTCGATGCGGCGATGGCATCTGCGGCTTTCGCTGTCGACCGGACCTACAGCACGCCCGGCCATAATTCTGCGGCTATGGAACCGCATGCGGCGATTGCGCAGTGGACTGACGGTGCGGTGACGGTGCACGCGTCCTGCCAGATGCTGCGCTTTAACGTGAAAGAGCTTGCGGACTCCCTGGGGGTCGCGGAATCCAAGGTCCATCTCCTCTCTCCCTTTATCGGTGGCGGTTTCGGGTCCAAGCTCGGTATCTCCCCCGAAACGGTCGCGGCGGCGCTCGCGGCTCGGGAACTCGGTGCACCCGTGGCTGTCGCTCTGTCGCGCCCGCAGGTTTTCGAGGCGACGATGCGGCGGTCCGAGACGGAGCAGCGCATCCGGCTTGCTGCGGGGCAGGACGGCCGCCTGACCGGGATCGGGCACGAGGTGCTGGTGTCGAACCTGCCGGACGAAGAGTTTTCCGAACCCGTCACGCAGGCGACGCCGTTTCTCTACCGGGGCGAGAATCGCGTCATCGGCCACAACATCGCGCGCGTGAACCGGACCTGCGCCGGTTCCGTCCGCGCACCGGGGGAGGCGGTGGGCGTCACCATGCTGGAGGTGGCGATGGACGAACTGGCCACCGCCGCCGGGATCGACCCGGTGGAGCTGCGCCGCCGCAACATCCCCGAAACCGTGCCGACGAAGGACACGCCGTTCTCCTCCCATATGCTCGAAGCCGCGCTTGATGACGGTGCGAAGGCGTTCGGCTGGGCGGACCGGCCGAAACCCCATACGGCGACAGACGGCGAGTGGCTTCTGGGTTGCGGCATGTCGTCTGCCGCACGGGTCAACATGATCATGCAGTCCGCCGCCCGCGTCACGCTCAACCCCGACGGGTCCGCGGTGATCGAGACCGACATGACCGACATCGGCACCGGCAGCTACGCCATCCTGACCCAGATTGCGGCGGAGATGCTGGGCTTGTCCCCTGACCGGGTTGAAGCGCGGCTGGGCGACAGCAGCTTTCCCAAAGCCTCCGGCTCGGGTGGGTCAGTCGGTGCGGCCTCCTCGGGAAGTTCCGTATTTCTCGCTTGTGAGGCAATTCGCGAGACGCTTGCGACGACCTTGGGCGTGAGCGAGGCCGACCTGACCCTGAAAGATGGCCATGCCATCGCCGGGAACACCCGCAAGGCCTTGCCGGAGATCCTCGCTGGCGAGCCGATCACGGCGGAGGGCGAGATCGAGCCCGGCAAGACGGCGAAGGCCGTGAAACAGGCGACCTATGGCGCGTTTTTCGCCGAGGTCGGGGTGAACCGCGTCACCGGCGAAGTGCGCGTGCGCCGGATGCACGGCAGCTTCGCCGCCGGACGCATCCTGAACAAGAAAACCGCGCGGTCCCAATGCTTGGGCGGAATGACCTTCGGTATCGGCATGGCGCTGACCGAGGAGTTGGTCCACGACCTGCGCGACGGCCACATCGTCAACCACAACCTTGCCGAGTATCATATCCCGGTGAATGCCGACGTGCCGCAGCTTACCGTCAACCTGCTCGAAGAACGCGACCCGTGGGCGAGCCCAATTCAGGCCAAGGGCATTGGGGAGCTTGGCATCTGCGGCGCAGGTGCGGCGATCCTGAATGCGATCTTTGACGCGAGTGGCGTCCGGGTGCGCGACCTGCCCGCGACGCTGGACCGGATCCTTCCGGGTCTGCCCGACGTCTGAGACGGCTGCGCGCACGCGACACGGGGCGGAGCCTGCGCTCCGCCCCGTGTCGCGAACAGCGCCGCGTCAGATATTCGCGCCGATGAACCACGCATCCTTGTCCAGCGCGCGGCTCACTTCCGTGAACAGATCCGCCGTGTCCTGATCACCCGCTTCATCAGCCTCGTCGATGGCTTTGCGAACCTCGCCACCCACAAACATGAAACGTTGCTTCAGCGCGTCGATATGCTTGGAGATGTCGCTTTCCTCCACCGGATAGGCATCCATCGTGGCGGCGGTGGAGACGACCTCCAGCGTGCCCTTGGCAAACCCGCCGAGGATCACCGCCCGTTCTGCTATCAGGTCCGCGCCCGCGCCGACCCGTGCGGACACCTCGTCCAGAAGCTCGTGCACGCCGATAAATCCTCGTCCCTTGATGTTCCAGTGCGTCTGCTTCACCGCCAGCCGCAGCGCGATGGCGTTGGCGAGGTTGGCGTTCAGCAGGTCGACCATCCGGGTCCGGGTCTCCTGATTCAGTTCGGCGACGAAATGTTCTGGCATGGATCTCTCCTCTGGCTGCATTTGTCCCTATAACGACGGCGCGGCGCGCTCCGTTCCCCCGGGCTGGACGTGCGCGCGCCGGGAGACTAATTGCGGGCAGACCCCGCCCACCTGCCCTTGCCCCTTGAGGATCGACCGCTCCATGCAGCCACGCCCCGACCGCCCCTTCTGGGGCGCCTGCCCGGACCCGGACGATTCAACTTTCTGGCATTTCGCGCTCTGGGCGCCCGACCACGAGTCGCTGGGGCTGATGCTGGGCGCCGAGGCCGTGGCGATGGTCCGCGACCCCTCCGGCACACACCGCGCGCGGGTGAGGGCACAGGCGGGCGACGCCTACACCTACCGGCTGGAGGGTCAGAGCTTCCCCGATCCCGCCTCGCGGCAACAGTCGGGCGACGTGAACCGGCCGAGCCTGCTCACCCTGCCCCGCAAGGCGCGGCCGTTCGCCGCCCCCGACTGGCCCGCGGCTGTGCTGCTGGAAATCCACATCGGCACCTTCACCGACGCAGGCACATTCGCGGCGGCGGCCGCGCGGATGCCGGAGATCGCCGCGCTTGGCATCACCATGCTGGAGATCATGCCCATCGCCCAGTTCGGCGGTGCGCGGGGCTGGGGCTATGATACGCTCCTGCCCTATGCGCCGCATCCGGCGTACGGCACGCCGGACGATTTCGCGGGCCTCGTGGCGGCGGCGCATGCGGCCGGGATCGCGGTGATGCTTGACGTGGTCTACAACCATTTCGGCCCCGGATCGCATGCCATCGAGCGGCTGTGTCCGTCCTTCTTCGACCCGAACGTCCATACCCCGTGGGGGGCCGCCATCGACTTTTCCCGCCGCCCAGTGCGGGAGTTCATGATCGCAAACGCGGAAATGTGGGTGGCCGAGTTCGGGCTCGACGGCCTTCGCCTCGATGCGGTCCACGAGATGCACGATGCGTCGTCGCCCGATATCGTGACCGAGCTTTCCGCCCGCGCCCGCGCCGCAGCCCCCGGCCGCGCCATCGCGCTGATCGCGGAGGATACGCGGCCCGACACGCGCCAGCGCGAGAGCGGCGCGCTGGAGGCCACGTGGAACGACGACTACCATAATCCCGCCCACATCCTGCTGACCGGGGAGACGACGGGCTACTACACATTCTATGCGACCGAGACGCTGCCCAAGCTGATGACCGCGCTGGCCGAAGGCCATCTCGACCGCCGGGCGGAGGGGGGGCAGTCCGCCGCCATGCTGCCGCCCATGGCGTTCGTGAACTACAACCAGTCCCACGATCATATCGGCAACCGCGCGGCGGGGGAGCGGCTGACCACGCTCGCCCCCATTGAGGCCGCCCGGGTCGCCCATGCGCTCCTGCTGACCTCGCCCGCCATCCCAATGCTGTTCATGGGCGAGGAGGAAGGCAGCCGCCGACCGTTCTGCTGGTTCGCCGATTTCGATGGCGTTTTCGCCGAGGCGTTGAGGCGCGGACGGGCCGCCTCGCTGAAGGAATGGAGCGGGCGGGAGCTGCCCTTCCCCGACCCGCTGGCGCCCGATACGATGGCGATGTCGCGGCCCTATGCCGATCCGGCCCCCGATGCGCAAGACTGGCGCGCCCTGACCGCGCGCTTGACGCGCTGGCGGGCGGAGCGTGTGACGCCGCTCCTGCGCTCCGGTCGGTCCCGCGCGGCGGACGTGCGCGCGACGGGGCCCGCGTCGCTGCACGCGCTCTGGCATTTCACGGACGGCACGATCGAGACCCGGCTGCATCTGGGCACGCGGCCGGACCCGGATCACCGCTGGCCCGATACCGGCGGCGCGCTCGCACTCGGCGATGACCGGGCGGCGTTCGGGTTCATCACCCGGACCCTCGCACCGTGACGCGGGTGGAGGGTCCGTTCACCGCCACCTACCGGATGCAGCTCCGCGAGGGCGTCGATTTCGCCGCCGCCGCGCGGTTTCTGCCGTGGCTCGCGCGCTCCGGCTTCAGCCACCTCTACCTAGCCCCGATCTTCACCGCCTGCGCGGGCTCGACCCACGGCTACGACGTCGCCGACCCGACCGAAATCGACCCCGTTCTGGGCGGCGAGGCGGGGTTCGTCGCTTTGTCAGAGGCGGCGCGGGCGCAGGGTATCGGCATCCTTCTGGATATCGTGCCAAACCATCTCGCCTTCTCGCTCGACAATCCGTGGCTGCGCGACGTCCTGCGTCACGGGGAGGAGAGCCGCTATGCCCGTCATTTCGACGTGGACTGGTCGCAGCGCCTCATCCTGCCGTTCCTCGAGGCGCCGTTCGAGGAAATGCTGGCCGAGGGCCGGCTCGGCACCGGGATGGAGGACGGCCGGCCGGTCTTCACGGCGGACGATCTGGCGATCCCGCTGCGGGCGCCGCCCGGCGGAACCGACGCGCTTTCAACCGATGCCCTGCGTGCGCTCCACGATGCGCAGTCCTGGCGGCTGACCTACTGGGAGCGGGAGCGGCGCAGCATCACGCACCGGCGGTTCTTCAACGTTACCGGCCTGATCGGGATGCGGGTGGAGGATCCGCAGGTGTTCGATGCCATGCAGGCGCGCGTCTTCGATCTGGTGGACCGGGGCCTTGTTGCGGGCCTCCGCGTCGATCACGTCGACGGGCTGGCGGACCCGGAGGGCTACCTCATCCGGCTCCGCTCCCGCGTCGGGGACATCCCGGTCTGGATCGAGAAGATCCTGACCGGGACCGAGGCGTTGCCGGACTGGCCCGTCGCTGGCACCACGGGCTACGAGGCGGCGCGCACCATCGCGCGGCTGCTGACCGACGCGGACGGCCATGCGGCCCTTCTCGCGCAGTGGCGCGAGGCGACAGGGATCGAGGGCAGCTTCCACGATGCCGTGCTGCGCGCCAAAGGGGATGTCATCGGCCAGGATCTGCCGGCGGAGTTTCACCAGACGGTGGAGCTGGCGCAGGCCGCGCTGAACCTCCCCTTCGACGACGCGCTGCGCGAGGCGGTGCTGGCGCTGCTGATCGCGTTCCCGCGCTACCGCACCTATGTCTCGGATGATACTGTGCGGGAGGAGGATCGCAGTGTGATGACGGAGACCTGCGCCACCGCGGAGCGCCTCCTGTCCACCGGAACGGCGATGCGCGCGCTGCGCCGCTCGATCCGGAAGTCGGACCGGGACGAGGCCGCCCCGCCCGGCACCCAATCACGCCAGACCGAACCAATGTTCGATGCTGCGCCTGCGCCCGAAGATGTGCCCGGCGGGTTGAGCGGGCGGCTGTTCGGGGACGGCACGGGACAACCGGCGGAGGCGGGCGCTCTCCTGTCCGATCTTGCCGCACTCGTCACCGACGCCACAACGCCGGAGGCGCGGGCGTTCCGCGTCCGGTTCCAGCAGGTCACCGGCGCGCTTCTGGCCAAAGCGCACGAGGATTGCGCTGCTTTCCGCTGGAACCCCTATCTCGCAGCGAACGAGGTCGGAGCAGACCCCGATGCACCGACCATCGGGGCGGAGGAGCTTGAAGACTGGCTCTCCGCCCGCCGGCCAATGTCGCTGACGCTGACTGCCTCGCATGACACCAAGCGCAGCGGCGACGCGCGGATGCGGCTGGTCGCGATCAGCCATCTGCCGGAGGCGTTCGCCAGCCTCTGCGCCTCGCTGTCGGAGGTGCCGGGGGCCTCAAGGGTAAGCCGCAACCGGCGCTGGTATCTGGCGCAAAGCGCGCTGGCGATCTGGGACCCGGAGGACCGGGATCTCGCGGACCGGCTCGCCGATCACATGACCAAGGCGCTGCGCGAGGCGCGCCAGATCACCATCTGGGCGCATCCCGACGAGGATGCGGAAGCGACGGTCACCGATCTCGCCCGTGCGCTGGTCGGGGCCTGGTGCGCCGACCCGCCCGAGGCGCTGGCGGCCCTGATCGCGCGCGGGACCGGTCTGTCGCTGGTCCAGACCGCGATCGCGCTGCTGCTGCCCGGCGTGCCGGATGTCTATGGCGCGGGAATGGGCCTCGATCTGGCGCTGACCGATCCCGACAACCGCCGCCCCGCCGACCTCGCGCGGATGGAGGCGCTGACGGACCGCGACGACGCATCAGGTGCGAAGGCGCGGCTGACGGTGGCGCTGCTTCTCCTGCGTCGCCGGATGCCCGCGTTCTTCGCCGGGGCCGGGTGCACCATCGACAAGGCCCAGGGGATGCTGACACGACACGAAGGCGGCACATGTGTAACCTTGCGCTTCGATCCGGGCGGAGGGCCGGTCGCACCGGGGACGTTCTGGCCACAGTATCCGAAGCGGGACGGATGTCCTCTGGCCATTGACATCGCGTGAAACGGGTCCGTCTTTCCTGGGGGTTGTCGGCCTTTTCACCGCCACCGCTGGAACGCAAGCCGCGTTTCGGACGTTACAAACCGCCTTCCCCTCGATGTGTGGGACGTAGGCAAGCTCCATGAACGGTGTCGCAGTCGAAGTGTTTTTTCCGTTTCCTTCCCCAAACCTGGCGTCTGGGCGGCGCAAGCCAACATGAGCCGATCCCGGTCGGATTTCCCAGAAGCGCTCGTCCCGCGGGGAACAGGTGTCGGCGGAGACAGGCATGACTGACGGCGCCGCTCTCACGCACCGCATTTTGATCCATTGCCCCGATCCGGCTGAACTGGACGCCTTCCGCGCCATGTTGGCACCCGAAGACGCGACGCTTATCGTGGCACCGACGATGCACGACCTTTGCATCGCGCTGGACGACGATATCGGCGCGGTAATCGTGGCGGCGGAGGCCTTGGGCGATGCGACCATTGCCCCGCTGGCGGAATTCGTCGCGAACCAGCCCGCTTGGTCGGATCTCCCCTTCATCATCCTGACCGCAGCGGACCGGGAGGGTCCAGAGAGCGTTGAAGGTGCAACAGAGCTGCGCAGGCCTGTCGAGCCTGCCGCCCTGCAACGGGCGGTGCGCGTGGCGCTGCGGGCCCGAACCCGGCAGTTCGATGCGCGCGACCGCATCCTCCTCCTCCATCGGCGCGAGGAGGAGTTGCGCCGGTCGGAGCAGAAGTTCCACGCAATCACCAATTCCGTGGACCAGATGATCTGGTCGACCCGGCCGGACGGGTTTCACGACTATTTCAACGACCGCTGGTATGCCTTCACCGGTGTCCCCCACGGCTCCACCGACGGCGCGGGCTGGACTGGGCTTTTCCATCCCGAGGACCAGATCAGGACGCACGAGGTCTGGCAGCAGGCCCTGCGGTTCGGGTCGTCCTACCAGATCGAATACCGGCTGCGCCATGTGTCGGGCGACTACCGCTGGATGCTGGGGCGCGCGCAGGCGGTTCGCGACACCGAAGGTCGGATCGAGCGGTGGTATGGAACCTGCACAGACATCCACGAACAGACCGAAGCCCGCGCGGCCCTTGAGGCCTACAGCGAGCGATTGGAGGCGGAAGTGACGGAACGGACAGCAGCCCTCGACGATCTCTTTTCCAAGGCACCGGTAGCGCTCCAGTCGCTCGACGCCGACCTGCGCCTGATCGATGTCAGTGACCGGTGGCTCCAATTCATGGGCTATGCCTCGCGGGAGGAGGTGCTGGGACGACGCTCCATCGAGTTCATCGATCTCGAGGGGCGGCGCGAGGATCCGGCGCGGGACCGCCACCAGCTTGCCACGACCGGGATGCTCGAGGACGTGCCCTATGTGATGAAAAAGAAGTCCGGCGAGCGGGCGGACGTGCTGTTCTCGGCCCGGCTGGTTCGGAACGAGGATCCGGCACTCGACCGCATCATCGTGGCGATCACCGATGTGACCGGACGAAAGCGCGCGGAGGCGGCTCGCGACAAGGCGGAATCAGCGCTCGGTCAGGCCCGCAAGCTGGAGACGATCGGCCAGCTCACCGGCGGTATCGCGCATGATTTCAACAACCTCCTCATGGCGATCCGGTCCAGCCTCGAACTGCTGGAGCGTCGGTTGCCGGAGGGCGACGGGCGGTCGGTCAAATACATCGCCAATGCCGTGCGCGCGACGGAACGCGGGGCGAGTCTCACGCAACGGATGCTGGCCTTCGCCCGGCGTCAGGATCTGACAACATCCGCGGTCGACGTGGGCGCGCTGCTGGACGGGATGCGAGAGATGATGGCCCGCACGCTTGGCGCCGCCATCGACCTGCGCCTCGAGCCGGGCGAGGGCCTCGCACGGGCCAATGTCGATCCGATCCAGCTGGAGATGGCGATCCTCAACCTCTGCGTCAACGCGCGGGATGCGCTCGACGGGTCGGGCACCATCACCGTCACAACCTCCGGCGTGGCGGACGGCACCGCACTTGGCCTGTCGCCCGAGCCTTACGTACGCATCACCGTGCGGGACGAGGGTATCGGCATGGATGCCGCAACCCTCGCCCAGTCGATGGAGCCGTTCTTCACCACCAAGGGCGTGGGCAAGGGTACCGGGCTCGGCCTGCCGATGGTCTACGGCTTCGCCACCCAGTCCGGCGGCACGCTGCGGCTGACCTCCGCACCCGGCAAGGGCACGGAGGCGGAGATCATCCTTCCCGCCTATGCCGGCGACGACCGGCCCGGGCTGCCCGTCGAAGCCGCACCACCGCCCGCCGAGGTCCGGAAGGAAAGGCTCGTGATCCTCGCCGTGGACGACGACGTTTTGGTGCTGATGGGGACGGTGGGTCTGCTGGAGGATCTGGGCCACGAGGTGCTCGAGTCCTACTCCGGTCCCGATGCGCTGAAGATCCTCGAGGATCGTCCCGACATCGACCTCATCATCACCGATCATGCGATGCCGAAGATGACCGGCGTGCAACTGGCGCAGATTGTGCATCAGACGCGGCCGGAGATGCCGATCATCCTCGCCAGCGGCTATGCCGAAATGCCGGAGGGCGGTGAAAAGCATATCGCCGCGCGGCTGGAAAAGCCGTTCGGTGACAAGGGGCTGGAGAAGGCGATCAAGCAGGTGTCCGCAGGCTAGGCGAACCGACGGCGACCGGTTTATCCGGTCGCCGCGTGGCGTCGTCAGTCGGTATGCTCGGGAAGCTCCTTCGCCTCCTCCTTGGTCAACGTGGTCGTTGCGTGAACCTCACCGTCGGTATCGCGCATGAAATCGAGCCGCGTCAGGGTCAATGCCACCGGCTTTGCCATGATCCCGAGGAACCCGCCGACGTCGACCACGACCATCGCAGACGGCCCCGACCCGTGAAGATGAGACACAGTGCCCACCTTTTCGTCGTTGGGCCCATAGATGGCAGCATCCTTCAGGGTCGTTGCGTTGAGTTCGTCAGACTTCAGGCGGACGTGATGCGAATGGTCCATGTCTCGGATCTCCCCTTTGGCACCGCGGGATGCGGTTCCTCCGGGGCTGAACGTCGGGGCACAGCCGGGGTTCCGGGCAATCGTGGAGGACGCGGCCAGTGTCGCCTTGGGTCAACAGGATCGCAGACGCTGGAACCGATCCCCCGTCTGTGACGTTCGGAAGCACTGGTAACGAGACCGTGTGTCGCCCGAAGGTGGCGGGGCACATCCTAACGGAGGAAATTCACGTGAGTGGCATCATCTATCTTGTCGGCCTTGTCGTCGTCGTCCTGTTCGTTCTGTCCCTGCTTGGCTTGCGCTGAGCCTATGAAAATCTCACCGGTCGGGAGGACAGGATGAACGAGAGAACCGAGACAATGACGCGGGGATCGGCACCCCAGCAGTTGCATGACGGAAGCTACGCCGACTGGTCCGCAATCCTTGTCGGTGGCGTGATTGCCGCAGGCGTGGCATCGGTCTTTTCGACCTTCGGTGCTGCCATCGGCTTTTCTACCATAGGGGGCAGCGATGCGAGCACGGGTCCGAAAACCGGCGCCATGATTGCCATTGCCTGCTGGATCATCTGGACCGCCGTGTCTGCCGTGATGGCGGGCGGTTATGTTACGGGTCGGATGCGACGCCGGATCGACCCCTCCTCCACCGCCGATGCGGTGGCGGTCCGGGACGGGATCCACGGTCTCGCGGTCTGGGGCGTCGCGGTGTTGCTCGGGGCTTACGTCCTCGGTGGGGCCGCATCGACCGTCGCCACGACGGCAGGCCAAGCTGCGCCATCCATCTCGCAGGCCATGACCGGCACCGAGGCGCAGCCTGCGGCAGCGGCCAGCACGGCAGGAACGGCCGTGACCGGAACGCAGGCACAGGCGGCGGCCCCTCAGATGACCGAAGCCGAAAAAGCCGAGGCTGCGCGCAAGACCAAGGCCTACGCCGTAATCTCCGCCTTCGCGATCGCCGCATCGCTGATGATTGCCGCAGCGGGCGGATACTGGGCGGCCGGCATGGGCGGACGTCATCGTGACGAGAACCGGGTGTTTGCCCGCTTCGGAACCTGGAACTGAGGGAGCGACGCTATGGGTTCGATATTATTGTGGCTGCTGGGTGTTCCGATCTGGATCATTCTCCTCTTCTGGATCTTCAGTTGAAACCACAGGCCTGCCGGACCCCCGGCGGGCCTTTTCCTTCATGACTTACACTACCCTCTCGCCAAGAGTTGACCCACGCGGTCCAGTGCATGCCGCGCCTCGGCGATGATATCAGGCCAAAGCGGCCAGAGGTGGAAGAGGCCGGGACGGATATCCATCTCCACCGGCACCCTTGCCAAACCTAGAGCGCGTGCCAGAAGTAATGTGTCGTCGAGCAGCACCTCCTCCGTGGCAGCGGTCAGATAGACCGGGGGCAGAGACCGCAGGTCCGCAAGCAGTGGTGACGCCCTGGGATCGTCGTCCGCGATCCCCGCCAGAGCCATGTCGCCAAGCGCGCGATCTCCCGCATCGTCATTCATCAGATCGCGTGTCGAGCCTCGGGTCCGGCTCCGCCCCGTGCGGTCCGTATTGGGAGAGATCAGCGCAAGGGAGCGGACAGCACCCGGGCGCCGCAGCGCAAGCGAGAGGGCCAGATGGCCACCGGCGCTGTCCCCGATAACGGCCACCGGGCCCACGCGATCCAGCAGGCTACCCATAGCGTCGGCAATTCCGCGCCAGCGCGTTTCCGGCGCCAGCGGATAATCAGGCACGAACACCCGCATCCCGGCCGACCTCGCCACCCGGCTCGCAGCAGCCGAATGTGTCTCCGACGAGCCAAAGACATACCCGCCGCCGTGGAGCCACAACGCCAGACGCACGCCCTCGCCGAACATCCGGCCGTCGCAGCCGTGGAGCGTGGTCAGGGGCACGTCCGTCCTGTGTCCGATGCGACGGGCGAAGGCGGACCGCATCTCGGCAGGCGTCCCCTCCACCGGGTTGGCGCGGATCTGCGCCTCCAGCCCCGCGCGGTCCATCAGATGTCGATGGACCCGACCGAGCCGCCGTCGACCCGCCATGCCGCTCCGGTGACAAACGACGCAAGCTCGGAGCAGAGGAAGGCGATCACCGGTGCAACCTCCGTCGGGCGACCGCGACGGTTCAGGACGAGGTGCGGCCGCTCCTCCTTCAGGAACGAGCGCACCGCCTCCTCCACGCTGCCGCCCTGCTCCTCCGCGCGCTTTTCCATCATGCCGTCGGTCATCGGGGTCGCGATGAAGGCGGGCGCCACGCAGTTGACCAGCATCCCGCTTTCCGAATGGGCCATCGCCACGCTTTTGGCAAAGCTGAGAAGCGCCGATTTCGCGCAATTGTAGACCGTCTCGTCCGGATAGGGCTGGGCCACATTTTCCGACGTGACGAACACGACGCGGCCCCAGCCCTGCTCGATCATCGGCGGGCAAAGGTGGCGCGCAAGCCGCACGGCGGAGAGGAAGTCGATGTCGAGTGCATCCTTCCATGCCGCCTCATTCATCTGGAGCGGATCGCCCTTGTCTCCGGTGACACCGACGGTCTGCACCCAGATGTCGAACGCGGTCCCGGCCTGCTTCAGCAACGCCTCCACGCCCGCCTTGGAGGAGATGTCCCCCGTCGCGCAGGTGACGCCGGCCCGGCCCTCGTAGATCGCCAGATCCTCGGCCTTGAGGTCGGTGGCGAAGACCTCCACGCCCGCGTCGAGGAGGAGCGCCACAGTCTCGCTTCCGATCCCGCCGCCCGCGCCGGTGATGAACGCACGTTTGCCCTTGATGCCAAGATCCATGAATAACTCCCTTGAACGATCCGCCATCGTCAGGGATCTCGGGGGAAGGCCCGGCACACCGCTTCGGTTCCGCGCCACGGAGACTGGAACCGGCAGCGTCCGCATGAGGTTTTTCCGGTGCCGCGGCACGCTGCCGCCTTGCACCGCATTCCGGTCGAACATAGAGTGAACGCATGGTTCAGCGCACCCTTACCGAAAAACTGGCGATCCTGTCCGACGCCGCCAAATACGATGCGTCCTGCGCGTCCTCGGGGGGGGAGAGACGCTCCAGCCGCGACGGCTCCGGGCTCGGCTCCTCAGGCGGCAGCGGGATCTGCCATTCCTACGCACCCGACGGGCGCTGCATCAGCCTCCTGAAGATCCTGATGACCAATTTCTGCATCTTCGACTGCGTCTATTGCGTCAACCGCGTCTCGTCGCGGGTGGAACGGGCGCGCTTCACGGTGGAGGAGGTGGTGAAGCTGACGGTGGAGTTCTACCGCCGCAACTACATCGAGGGGTTGTTTCTATCCTCCGGCATCATCCGCTCACCCGACGACACGATGGCAGACATGGTGCGGATCGCAAAGACGCTGCGCGAGGCGGAGGGATTTCGCGGCTACATCCACCTCAAGACCATCCCCGGCGCATCGACCGACCTGCTGGATCAGGCCGGGCTCTACGCCGACCGCCTGTCCGTCAATGTGGAACTGCCGACCGAAGTGGCGCTGGAGCGTCTGGCGCCTGAAAAGTCGATGCGCGGCATCCGCCAGCAGATGGCCGACGTGCGCCTGCGCCGCGAAGCCTCACGCGAAGGGCCGACGTACCGCGGCAAGAAGCCCGCGCGCTTCGCCCCAGCGGGGCAGTCGACGCAGGTGATCGTGGGTGCCGACCCCTCCGACGACCGCGCGATCCTGACGCAGAGCGCGTCGCTCTATGCGGGCTACGGGTTGAGCAGGGTCTATTATTCGGCCTTCTCCCCAATTCCCGATTCTTCGAAAAGCCTGCCGCTGATCAAGCCGCCGTTGATGCGGGAGCATCGGCTCTATCAAGCCGACTGGCTGCTTCGGTTCTACGATTTCTCCGTGGGCGAGGTGGCATCGAACGGGATGCTCGACCTCGACGTGGACCCCAAGACGGCCTGGGCGCTGGCCAACCGGGACGGATTTCCCGTTGACGTCAACCGGGCGGTGCGGGAGCAACTGCTGCGCGTGCCGGGGTTCGGGCCGAAGACCGTGGGCCGCATCCTCGCCGCGCGCAGGCATGGGGTGGTGCGCTACGATCATCTGGCCGCGATGGGGGCTGTGATGAAGCACGCCAAACCCTTCGTCACCGCACCGGGCTGGAATCCGCGCGGCCTGACCGACGCGGCCAACCTGCGCGCGCGCTATGCCCCTGTCCCGGAACAGCTGAGCCTGATCTGATGCGACAGATCGTGCTTCCGCTGATCGGCACCGTCGCCGCGTGGCGGGCGGAGGCGCGCACGCTGGCGGGCGAAGGCATTCCCGCCGATCAGGTGCTCTGGCAGGTCGGCGGCCAGACGTCCGATCTCTTTGCGGCGGAGGAGGCCACACCCGGCCCGCCGCGCACCCTGCGTCTGCCGCGTGCGGCAGTGGACGGGATCGAGGGTGCGCTGTGCCATTCCGACCCCCAGCGGTTCGCGCGGGGCTACGATATCCTGTTGCGACTGGCGGACGGCACCCTCCAGTGGGGCGACAGGAGCGACCCTTCGATGCACAAGCTTCTGGCGCAGGGCAAGGCCGTCGGGCGCGACGTCCACAAGATGCACGCCTTCGTGCGGTTCCGCGAGCTTCCCGCCGACCATGCGCGCCGCCGCTTCGCCGCGTGGTTCGAGCCGGAGCATGCCACGCTCGAACGCGCGACGCCGTTCTTCGCCAACCGCTTCGGCGACATGGACTGGGTCATTGCGACGCCGGTGCTGACTGCCACCTTTCTGGGCGGCACGCTCGCATTTTCCGAGACGACGGACCGCGACGCGCCGCCCGAGGATGCGACGGAGGATCTGTGGCGGACCTACTATGCCTCGATCTTCAACGCGGCACGCCTGATGGTGAAGGCGATGCAGACCGAGATGCCGAAGAAATACTGGCACAACCTCCCCGAGGCGGAGCTGATCCCCGGCCTCATCCAGGGGGCGGAGGCGCGCGTCGCCGACATGGCCGCCCGCGCCGCGACCGAACCACCCGTCCGCCGCACCGCCGTGGCGCGCGATATGGCCACCCCGAGGAAGGACACGCCAATGCAAGGATCGCTTGCCGCTGTGAAGGCCGAAGCGCAGGGCTGCACGCGTTGCCCGCTCTATGCCCCCGCCACCCAGACGGTGTTCGGCGCGGGGCCACCCGACGCGCCCCTGATGATCGTGGGCGAGCAGCCGGGCGATCAGGAGGATCTGGCGGGCGTCCCCTTCGTGGGGCCTGCGGGCCAGATGTTTGACGCGGAGGCAGAGGCTGCGGGGCTGGACCGGACCCAGGCCTATGTCACCAACGCGGTAAAGCACTTCAAGTTCACACCGCGCGGCAAGCGGCGCATCCACCAGCGCCCCGACCGGCCGGAGATCGACGCCTGCCGTTGGTGGCTCGACCTCGAACGCCAGCTGATCCGCCCGAAGTTGATCCTCGCGATGGGGGCCACCGCGCTGCAATCGCTGACCGGCAAGGGCGAGGGCATCCTGAAGCGCCGGGGCGGGATGGAAGCGGCACCCGACGGCACCCCGCTTCTGGTGACGATTCATCCGTCCTACATCCTGCGCGTGCCCGACCCCGCAGCCCAGCAGACGGCGCGGGAGAATTTTCGCGCCGATCTGGCGCAGGCCGCCGCCTTCATCCGCGACGCGGCGTAGCAGAAGGGACGCGAAGGTTCCCCCTGCCCTCGATTTTCACTTCGGCATCTGCGCCTTGATCTCTTCGGTCATCTTGGCCGCCGCCTCGTCCGCCGTCATCTGCTTGTTGGCGACCGCCGACATGTCGTCGAGCACGATCTGGCTGATCCGCGGACCGTTCTGGCCGGGCCAGCCGAACCACGGATAGGCCCGGTCGGTTTGCCCCGCGCTCGTCTCGAACTGCGGATGCTGGGCGTAGAAGTCCGCCAGTTCCGCCTTCGCACCCGTGTTGACTGGCATGTATCCGGTATTCTCCACCACCAGCGCCTGGGCCTTGGGACCGGTGCCGTAGAGCAGATACTCGAACGCCACCTTCCGCTTCGCCGGGTCCTTCGTCAGGATCACCGCCGCCATGCCGCCCGCGGCGACGCCGCCGTCCGGCACCAGCATCGGCATCTGCGCCGTGCCCCATGCGAACTTGTCGCCGATCTCCTTCTCGAAGGAGCGCACGGCGGCCGTCGAGTTGAAGTAGAGGCCCAGCTTGCCCGCATACATCTGCTGGCGGGCATCGTTGTTGGAGATGGCGGTCTGCCCGCCCTCGTCATGAAAGCGCGCGAAGGTCTCGATGGCCTTTCGCCCTTCGTCGGTGTCGAAGGCGATAGTGCCGTCCTTCGTGATCGGCATCAGACCGGCGGTGGCCAGCAGGTTCTGCGTCATCCAGTCGTCGTCGCCGGTGGTGTAGTACATCCCCATGATGTCGGGACCGAGCGCGTCGATCTTCTTGGCCAACGCGATGGTGTCGTCCCATGTCGTGGGCATCTGCGCCGGATCGCCCCCGGCCCGTGTCACCAGATCGGCGTTGTAGAACATCACCGGGGTGGAGGAGGTCCAGGGCAGCCCGTATTGCGTGCCGTCGACCTGCGTGAAGGCCAGCACCTGCGGCGTATAGCCCAGCGCCGCCATGTCATGCCCCGCCATCACGTCGTCGAGCGGCTCCAGCATGCCGCGCGCCACCATCGAGCCTAACAGGTGGGAGCCGACCATGAACACGTCGGGCGGCGTTCCCGACATGTCCTGCCGGATCACCGACAAAAGCCCCTCGGCATAGTCGGCGGACGGGGCCTGAAAGGTGATCTTCACGTCCGGGTGGTCGGCCATGAAGCCCTTGGCGATCTCCTCCTGCCAGACCGCGTGATGGGGCCAGGCGTGATAGACGACGAGATCGGTCTCCGCGAGGGCCGGCATGGCCCCCGTCAGCATGGCGGCGGCGGCAAGGCCGGTCAGCAGTGTCCGTGTCTTCATCCTTGGGTGTTCCCTTGCTTGGAGATGTTACCGCGCCCCGATGGAGAGGCCGCGGATGAGGTGGCGCTGGAAGAACAGAAAGCCCACGACCAGCGGCGCGGTGATGAGAACGCCCCCCGCCATGAGCGCGCCGGGGTTGCCCGTGCTCTCCCCCGAGGAGCGGAACGCGGCGAGGCCCATCGGCGGGGTCATCATGTTGGTGTCGGTGATGACCACGAGCGGCCAGTAGAGGTCGTTCCAGTGCGCGATGACGGAGATCGTGGCGAAGGCCGCGACCGCGGGCCATGCGGCGGGCAGCATCAGCCGCCAGACTATGCCCAGTTCCGAGAACCCGTCGAGCCGGGCCGCGTCCAGCACCTCGTCCGGGTAGGTGAGGAAGAATTGGCGAAAGAGGAAGATCCCGAAGGCCGACACGACGAACGGCAGGATCAGTGCGGTGTAGGTGTTCAAAAGCCCCGCATAGGCGATGCCCACATAAAGCGGGATTGCGGGCACCTGAATCGGGATCATCAGCGCCACGATCACCGCCCCGAAAAGGAACGGCCGCCCCCGGAACGGCAGTTTCGCCAGCGCATAGCCCGCAGGTGCCGCGATCAGCACCTGAAGCACGAGGATCGCGCCGCACACCAGCGCCCCGTTCGCCATGTAGCGGAGCAGCGGCACCGCGCTCAGCGCCTCGGCATAGTTGCCCCTTGCCGCCGCAGCCGTTGGCGTGGGCAGCAGCGCGCCGGACCAGAGCGCCCCGGTCGGCGCGAGGCTGACCGCGATCATGTAGACGAACGGGATCAGCGTCAGCACCGCCGCCAACGTCAGGAACCCGGTGCCCAGCGTCCTAGACATAATGCACACGCCGATCGAAATAGCCGACCTTCAGGATCGACAGCGCGCCCACGAACCCGAGAAACGTGACCGCGATGGCCGACGCGAGCCCGATATCGAAATATTTGAACGCCTCCTCGAACAGCGTGTAGAGCATCATGTCGGTGGCCCCGTTGGGCCCGCCATGGGTCAGGACGGCGACCGTCTCGAACTCGGAAAACGCGCGGATCAGGGTGATCGTGGTGACAAACAGCGTGACCGGCGCCAGAAGCGGCCATGTCACCAGCGCGAAACGGCCCCAGCCACCCTCCGCCCCGTCGATGGAGGCCGCCTCGTAGAGGTCGCGGGGGATCGTGCTCATCCCCGCGATGAAGAGGAGCGTGTTGTAGCCGACGAGCTTCCACACCCCGATGGCTGCCAGCGACCAGAGTGCTATATCGGGATCGGTCAGGAACCTCTGTCTGGCGAAGCCCAGTTCAGACAGGACGGTGTTCACCAGCCCGAAGCTCGGATGCAGCATCACTTCCCACGCCGTGGCCATCGCAACCAGCGTCGCGGTCACGGGCAAGAAGAACACCGCGCGAAAGAGGCCCCGGAACCGCACCTGCGCCTCGATCAGGATGGCGAGCAGGAGGCCCAGCGCGATGGAAACCGGGGCCACGGTGCCGACATAGAGCGCGGTGTTGTAAAAGCTGTTGCGCACCCGGGGGTCGGCCAGCATCGCCTTGTAGTTCGCCAGCCCCACGACGTCGAACGACGGCATCCCGAACTGGTAATCCGTCAGCGACATCACGAGGACGCCGCAGGACGGCAGGAACAGAAGGACGAACAGCAGCACCGCCGCCGGGGCGGCCAGCATCATCCCGGCACGTCCCTCGCCGTTGTGCGTCGCGTCGGGCAGCGCATGGAGCGCCGTATCCGGCACCGCCACCATCAGACCGCGCCCGCCGCCCGTGGGACCGCGACGTCCGCGCTCGCGTCCTGCAGCGGAAAGATCCACGCCGCCTCGGGGTCGAAGCGCAACAGTGCACGCGCCCCCGGCTGCCATCCCATGATCTCCGCCGAGGCGATGCGGACCACGCATTGCGTCCCGTCCGACGGCAGGCGCACGAAGAGGTTCGCGTCCGCCCCGGCATGTTCCGCGCGCACGATCTCCACCCCCAGGCCCTGAACGCGGTCCTTGGGCCGGTGGATCGAGGCATGTTCGGGCCGAAATGCCACCACGCTGCCCGCCTGCCGCAACGCCGCATCGCGCGTCGCGGCCATCCCGCCGCCGAGCCCGCCTGCCAGAGCCTCCGCCAGCACGTGCGCCGGGATCACGTTGAGCCACGGCTGCGACAGGAACCGCGCCACGTCGAGATCGGCGGGATGGCGGTAGAGCTGGTCCGGCGTGCCGATCTGGCGCAGCTTTCCATCGAACATGATCGCGATCCGGTCCGAGATCGCCATCGCCTCGGCCTGATCGTGGGTCACGAACAGCGTCGTTGCCCCCACCCGGCGCTGGAGCGCATGCAACTCCGCCCGCGTGGTGTTGCGGAGTGCAGCGTCGAGATTGGCCAAGGGCTCATCCAGCAGGAACAATTTCGGCTCCCGAATCAGCGCGCGGCCCAGTGCGACGCGCTGGCGTTGACCACCGGAAAGCTGATCCGGACGGCGGTCCAGAAGCCCCTCGATCTGCAACTGACCCGCGATCCGGGCCACCCGCTCCGCGATCGACGCCCGCCTGCGCGACGCCCCCGGCACCAGCCGCCCCAGAAAACGCGCGCGACCCAGCGCAGACATCTCCCGCATCACAAGCGGGGCCGCGAGGTTCTGGCGGCAGGTCAGATGCGGGTAGAGTGCATAGCTCTGGAACACGAAGGCCACCTCGCGCGCGCTGGGGCTGAGGTGGCGCACGTCACGGTCGCCGATCAGGATCGCGCCCGCATCGACGCGCTCCAGCCCCGCGATGGAGCGCAGGAGGGTCGACTTGCCGCAGCCCGACGGGCCGATGATCGACACGAACTCCCCCGGTGCGACGTCGAGGCTGACATCGTCGAGCGCCGCCATCGCCCCGAACCGCCGCGTGACACCGCAGACCGTCAGCCCGAACGACGCCCGTCCCGACCGCGACGAGGGCGATGCGGAGGAGGAGATCTGGTCCGTCGCGGAAAGGGCGGCTGGTATCATCGGGGCTGGCATCCGGCTGTGGGTCCGACCCGTCGTCCGGGATCGGGTTGGCCGAAGAATTAGCCGCCGCCCCCCCGCCTTCAAGGGCGACCGAACGCACCGTCGCCTCCTCCGGGAATCGCGCAGTGCCAGAGGTCGGAACCGCATCATCCCGCCCGCGTTGCTCCTCCGGTCGGAAACGGAGAGAGTGCCCATGCCCCCTGCGTCCGTCTGCGTGATCCTCAATGGAGGATCGGGCCGGAAATCTTCAGATGACATCGCCGACCAGATCCGCGACGCGCTGCGTGCCGAAGGGCAGGAGGCGGACATCCGGCTGATCCGGCATTCCCGCGATCTCGTCTCCAGCATCGAGCAGGCCGCGTCGGAGGATTTCGACACCATCGTCGCGGCGGGCGGTGACGGCACGATCTCCGCCGTGGCCGATGTGCTTCACGGCACCGGGATCACGATGGGTCTGATCCCGCTCGGCACGTTCAACTATTTTGCGCGCTCGCTTGCCATTCCCGACACGATCGAGGACGCCGCTCGCATCATCGCCCACGGGGAGAAGCGCCCGGTGCCGATCGCCACCGTGAACGACCGGGTGTTTCTCAACAACTGCTCGCTCGGCACCTACCCCGAGATCCTGCGGAGGCGGGAGGCGATCTACAAGAAATGGGGACGCTCGCGGCTCGCGGCCTACTGGTCGGTGTTCCTGACGCTCGCCACCCGGAGGCGGCCGATGCGGGTGGAGATCACGCTCGACGGCGGCGCGGTACGGAGCTTCAGATCCACCATCATCTTCGCCATCAACAACGCCTACCAACTGGCAGAGGTCGGTCTCGACGGGCGCGAGGAGGTGGCATCGGGCAAGCTCGTGGTCTTTCTCGCCCCGGACGACAGCCGCTGGGGGATGTTCGTGAACACGATGGCCATCGCGACCGGCATGGCCAAGAAGAAGCGCAACTTCGAGATGGTGTCGGGGCGCGAGATCATGCTCCAGACCGTGCCGAAGCATCGTCTGGTGGCGCGCGACGGCGAGAAGGAACGCATGGAAGCGCCCTTCACCCTGCGCGTGCTGCCCGACGATCTGACGGTCCTCGTGCCCCGCGACAGCGACGTGGAGGTCCGGTGACGCGCGCAACAGGCGGCGTCCCTTGACCCGCATCCTCCATATTTCCGACGTCCATTTCGGGCGCGACCGCGAGGAGCTGGTGTCGCCGTTGACCGACCGGATCAACGGCCTCGCCCCCGACCTGGTGGCGCTTTCGGGCGATCTGACCCAACGCGCGCGCGTGACGCAATTTAACCGCGCGGCGCGGTTTCTCGACGGGCTGCGCGCACCGATCCTCGTGGTGCCGGGCAATCACGATGTGCCGCTGCACAATTTCTTCTGGCGATTCGTGGCGCCCTACCGAAATTATCGGCGCCTGATCTCACGCGATCTGGCGCCCTCCTATGCCGATGCGGACGTGATGGTGGAGGGGATGAACACCGTCCGCCCCCGGTCGTGGCAGCGCGGCAAGTTCCGGCCCGGCGATATGAACCGCGTCTGCGCGGCCTTCGCGGGGGCCCCACGGGGGATGGTGCGGATCGTCGTGGCGCATCACCCGCTGGAGCATCCCGTGGGCCTCGACAAGGATCTGCCGCTGGGCGCCTCCGCCGCGGTCGACCGGCTGTCGGGCTGTGGCATGGACATGATCCTGACCGGGCATCTGCACACATGGCAGGCGCAGCCCTTCCCGATCCGCGAAGGCCACCGCAGCCCGCTGCAGGTCCATGCCGGAACCGGCCTTTCCAACCGCAACCGGGGCGAGGCGAACGACTTCAACCTCATCACCGTGACGCCGGACCGCATTGTGGTGGAACGCTATGCCGTGGGCGACGCGGGCTCCGCCTTCGAGCCGATCAGCACGCATCCCTTTCGCCGGGTGGAGAATGGCTGGGCCCCCGGGGCCTGATCTGTCGGCCAGAGCCCGCTTCAAGGAGCCGCCATGCACCGCATCCTGCACCCGGCCGATTTCACCTCCGCCCCGTGGAAGAACGGCGGCGGCACCACGCACGAGATTTCGAGGGAGGAGGCGGACGGCCGCCTCCTCTGGCGTCTCAGCATCGCGGAGGTCGCAGCGGACGGCCCGTTCTCGCACTTCGAGGGGATGGCGCGCATCCTGACGGTCATTGGGGGGGAGGGCCTGCAACTGATATTCGCCGACAAGAGGATCGCCCTGACGCCGCGCGTGCCGTTCGCCTTCTCCGGCGAGGTAGCGGTCGAAGGGCGTCTGACGGCCGGTCCGGTTCGGGATTTCAACCTGATCTACGATCCTGCGCGGCTCGATCCGTCGGTCGATCTGGTGGACGGTCCGAACGACGATGACGCCGTGTGGTTGGTGCTCGACAGCCCCGTCACGGCGGACGGCGAGGACGTGCCCGCGGGCGTCGTGGTGTGGGGGCGGGTGCGGCTCGGCCCGGGTGCCGCCTGTCTGCGCGTCACGCTGCGCCGCCGCTGATCACATCGCCAGCACAAGCCGGGCCATCACCCGCCGCCAGTCCGCCACGATCCCCTCGCGCGCGATGTGCCGTCCCTCCCGCACCGCATGGCGCCCGGCGGACCAGAGGTCCGTGACCACGCCTTCGGGTGCGGCAAAGACGACGCCGTCGAGCAACCGATCCGCCCCCAGCGCGATCAGCGACGGATGCTCCGCGTCAATCGCCACCAGATCGGCGAGGCACCCCGCCGCGATCCGCCCCGCGTCGCGCCCGAGTGCCTGCGCCCCGCCCGCCGCCGCCGCGTCATAGAGGCTGGCGCCGACGCTGCCCGCGCCCGCCACCATCACGTTGCGGGCCAGATCGCGCAGCCGCTGGCTGTATTCCAGCGTCCGCAACTCCTCCGCCATGGAAATCCGCACGTTGCTGTCGGTGCCGATGCCGTAACGCCCACCCGCCGCCAGCCAGCCCGGCCCGTCGAACGGCCCGTCGCCAAGGTTTGCCTCCGTCACCGGGCAGAGCCCCGCCACGGCACCGGTCCGGGCCAGACCGCGCGTCTCCTCCACCGTCATGTGGGTGGCATGGACCGCGCACCAGTCCGGCCCGACCGGAGCATGATCGAGCAGCCACGCAACGGGCCGCTGGCCGAGCCAGGCCTCGATCTCCGCCACCTCGCGCGGCTGTTCGGCGACATGGATATGGATCGGCCCGCCCTCTGCCAGCGGCAGCACGCGGGTGAGTGCGTCCGGCGTCGTGGCGCGCAGCGAATGGGGCGCGATGCCAATGCGCGTATCCGGGGGCAATGCCCGCCCTGCCTCCCGGATCGCGGACATGAGGTCGGCGAAGGCGTCCGGATCGGTGCCGAACCGGCGCTGGCCTTCGCCCAAGGGCAGCCCCCCGGCCCCGCCATGGCTGTAGAGCACCGGCAGATGGGTGAGGCCGATCCCGGTCAGGGCGGCGGCCTCGAAGATCCGCACCGACAGTTCCGCCGGATCGACGTAGCGCGCGCCGCCCCGCTGGTGGTGGACATAGTGGAACTCGCCCACCGCCGCGAACCCCGCCTCCTGCATCTCCATGAAAGCGAAGGCGGCGATGGCGCCGATATCCTCGGGCGCGAGGCGGTCGAGGAAGCGATACATGAGATCGCGCCAGGTCCAGAAACTTTCCCGCCCCACCGCGCTGTGTTCGGTCATCCCGGCCATCGCGCGCTGGAACGTGTGGCTGTGGAGGTTGGAAACCGCGGGCAACAGGGTGGAAACACGCCGGTCGCCCTCCTCCGGGTCCACCCCGGCGTGGACGGCGGCGATCCGGCCATCCTCCACGATAACGCGGACCCGGTCGGCCCATCCGCCCGGAAGGCGCGCGCAGTCGGCGAAGATCATGGGCGGCCCTTCCTTGTGGACATGGGGATGGAGGCCTTTTAGACATGCGGGAGGCAATTCCCTAGCGCCAAGTGACCCCGATGCCAGAGGCCGCCCTCCTGCAATTCTGCCGTGTCGCGACGATGGTCGGCGGGCGCTACGGCATGATCGGGGATGCGGCGCTGGTCCTGAAGGCAGGCCGGATCGACTGGATCGGGCCGCGCGCCGACCTGCCGGATGCGGCCGGGTTCACCGTCCACGACCTCGGCGGCCGGCTGGTGACGCCCGCGCTGATCGACTGCCACACCCATGTCGTGCATGGCGGCAACCGCGCGGCGGAGTTCGAAATGCGGCTGAAGGGTGCCTCCTACGAGGAGGTCGCGCGGGCGGGGGGCGGCATCGTCTCCACCGTCACGGCCACGCGGGCGGCGGACGAGGATGCGCTGGTGGCCGCGGCGCTGCCCTTCGTCGATGCGCTGATCGCCGAGGGTGTCGCGGTGATCGAGATCAAGTCGGGCTACGGGCTCGACCGGGACACGGAGCTTCGGATGCTGCGCGCCGCGCGGCGGATCGGCGAGGTTTGCGATGTGGGCGTCCGCACCTCCTTCCTCGGCGCCCATGCCGTGCCTGCGGGGTATGAGGGCCGGGCCGACGCCTATATCGACGAGGTCTGCATCCCCACGCTTCGCGCGGCCCATGCCGAGGGCGTCGTCGATGCGGTCGACGCGTTCTGCGAGGGGATCGCATTTTCGCCCGCGCAGATCGCGCGGGTGTTCACCGTCGCGCGCGATCTCGGCCTGCCGGTGAAGCTCCATGCCGAGCAACTCTCCAACCTCGGCGGGGCGGCGCTTGCGGCGGGCTTTGGGGCGCTGTCGGCCGACCATCTGGAGTATCTCGAAAAAGACGGCGTGGTCGCGATGGCAAAGGCGGGCACGGTCGCGGTGATCCTGCCCGGCGCTTACTACACGCTGCGCGAGCGGCAGGCGCCGCCGATCGACCTGCTGCGCGCGCACGGCGTGCCGATGGCGGTGGCGACTGACATGAACCCCGGCTCCTCGCCGATGGCGTCGTTGCTGCTGGCGATGAACATGGCCGCCACCCTCTTTCGCCTGACGCCCGAGGAGGCGCTGGCGGGCGCCACCGTCCATGCCGCCCGCGCGCTCGGGCTGGAGGGGCGGGCCGGGCTGGCACCGGGGGCGCTGGCCGACCTTGCCGTCTGGGACGTGGATCATCCGGCGGAACTGGCCTACCGGATCGGGTTCAACCCGCTCCACCGCCGGGTGATCGGGGGGGCGCTGTGACGCATGTGATGACACCGGGGGCGGTCACGCTGGCCGATCTGGCGCGGATCTGGCACGGGGATCTCGCGGTGACGCTCGACCCCGCGGCGCGTCCGGGGGTGGAGGCGGCGGCGCAGGCGATCGCGCGCGCCGCTGCGGGCGACGTTCCGGTCTACGGCGTCAACACGGGCTTTGGCAAACTCGCGTCCTTACGGATCGCGCCCGGCGATACCGCGACGCTCCAGCGCAATCTGATCCTGTCCCATTGCGCCGGCGTGGGCGGTCCCATCCCCCGCCGCCATGTGCGCCTTATGATGGCGCTGAAGCTCCTGAGCCTCGGGCGCGGGGCGTCGGGGGTGCGCTGGGCGCTGGTGGAGTTGCTGGAGCGGATGCTGGCGCGCGATGTCACGCCGGTGGTGCCCGCCCAAGGGTCCGTCGGCGCGTCGGGCGATCTGGCACCGCTCGCGCATATGACGGCGGTGCTGATCGGCGAGGGCTTTGCCGAGGTCGCGGGGCAAGTGCTGCCGGGGGCGGAGGCGCTGGCCTCGGTCGGGCTGGACCCGGTGCCGCTGGGTCCGAAGGAGGGCCTCGCCTTCATCAACGGCACGCAGTTTTCCACGGCCTTCGCGCTGGCGGGCCTGTTCGACGGCTGGACCGCGGCGCAGACGGCGCTGGTGACGTCGGCGCTGTCCACCGACGCGGTCATGGGGTCCACCGCACCCCTGCAACCCGAAATCCACGCCCTGCGTGGTCACGCGGGCCAGATCGAGGCGGCGGCCACCCTGCGCGCGCTGCTGGCAGGCTCCGTCATCCGCGACAGTCACAGGATCGGCGACGCCCGCGTGCAGGACCCCTACTGCATCCGGTGCCAGCCGCAGGTCACGGGTGCCGCGATGGATGTGCTGCGCATGGCCGCGCGGACGCTGGAGATCGAGGCCAACGCCGCCACCGACAATCCGCTGGTGCTGGTGGACGCGGGGCTGATCGTTTCGGGCGGCAACTTCCATGCCGAGCCCGTGGGATTTGCCGCCGACATGATCGCGCTGGCCCTGTCGGAGATCGGGGCCATCGCCCAGCGCCGGGTCGCGCTGATGGTCGATCCGGTGCTGTCGTTCGATCTGCCCGCGTTCCTCACGCCCGCGCCGGGGCTGAACTCCGGCCTGATGATCGCGGAGGTCACGACGGCAGCCCTGATGAGCGAGAACAAGCATATCGCGATGCCCTGCGTAACGGACAGCACACCGACTTCGGCCAATCAGGAGGATCACGTCTCCATGGCCGCGCACGGCGCGCGGAGGCTGGGGCCGATGGTGGCGAACCTGAACGCGATCCTCGGCGTGGAAGCGATCTGTGCGGCGCAGGGCATCGACTTTCGCGCGCCCTTGCAGACCTCGCCCCCCCTGCGCGCCGTCGTGGCGCGGTTGCGGACCCGGGTAGCGACGCTGGCGGAGGACCGCACCCTCGCCCCCGACATCGAGGCTGCGGCGGGGATGGTTGCGGACGGCTCGCTGGCACGCGCGTCGGGCGTGGCCTTGCCGGAACTGTAAAGGGGGAACGACCATGCTCGACCGCAAGAACACCCGCGACATTTATCCCGCAACGGGGACGGAGATCACCGCGAAAAACTGGCAGGCCGAGGCCGCGATGCGGATGCTGATGAACAACCTGCACCCCGACGTGGCCGAGAACCCGCATGAGCTGGTGGTCTATGGCGGCATCGGCCGGGCGGCGCGCAGCTGGGGCGATTTCGACCGGATCGTGGCGGCGCTTAAGGATCTGGAAGCCGACGAGACGCTGGTGGTCCAGTCCGGGCGGCCCGTGGCGGTGGTCAAGACCCACCGCGATGCGCCGCGCGTTCTGATTGCGAACTCCAACCTCGTGCCGCACTGGGCGACGTGGGACCATTTCAACGAATTGGATCGCAAGGGTCTGATGATGTATGGCCAAATGACCGCCGGGTCCTGGATCTACATCGGCACGCAAGGCATCGTGCAGGGGACATATGAGACCTTTGCTGAGGCCGGACGGCAGCACTACGAAGGCTCGCTCAAGGGCCGCTGGATCCTGACGGCGGGCCTCGGCGGTATGGGCGGGGCGCAACCCTTGGCCGCCGTGATGGCGGGGGCCTGCTGTCTCGCGGTGGAATGCGACGAGAGCCGGATCGATTTTCGCCTCCGCACCCGGTATGTCGATGCGAAGGCGCGGACGCTGGATGAGGCGCTGGCGCTGATCGCGGACTGGACGGCGGCGGGCGAGGCGAAGTCGGTGGGCCTGCTCGGCAACGCCGCCGACGTGTTCCCGGAGCTGGTCGCGCGGATGAAGAATGGCGGCCCGCGCCCCGACATCGTGACCGACCAGACCTCCGCTCACGATCCGCTCAACGGCTATCTGCCGCAGGGCTGGACGGTGGAGCATGCGAAGGCCACGCGCGAGAGCGATCCCAAGGCGGTGGAGGCGGCCGCGCGGGCCAGCATGAAGACCCATGTGGCCGCGATGGTCGATTTCTGGAACGCGGGCGTGCCGACGCTCGATTACGGCAACAACATCCGGCAGGTGGCGCAGGACGAGGGGCTGGAGAATGCGTTTGCCTTCCCCGGCTTCGTGCCCGCCTATATCCGCCCGCTCTTTTGCCGCGGAATCGGTCCGTTCCGCTGGGTGGCGCTGTCGGGTGATCCGGCCGACATCCATGCCACCGACGCCGCGATGAAGCGGTTGTTTCCGGAAAACGATCACCTTCACCGCTGGCTCGACATGGCGGCCGACCGGATCGCGTTTCAGGGCCTGCCCGCGCGGATCTGCTGGATCGGCTTGGGCGACCGGCACCGGGCGGGGCTGATGTTCAACGACATGGTGAAGTCCGGCGAACTGAAAGCGCCCATCGTGATCGGGCGCGACCATCTGGATGCAGGCTCGGTCGCCAGCCCCAACCGGGAAACCGAGAGCATGCGCGACGGCTCCGACGCGGTGTCGGACTGGCCGCTCCTGAACGCGCTGGTGAACACGGCGAGCGGGGCGACCTGGGTGTCGATCCATCACGGCGGCGGCGTGGGGATGGGGTTTTCGCAGCACGCGGGCGTGGTGATCGTGGCGGACGGCACCGACGAGGCGGCAGCACGGATCGAACGCGTGCTCTGGAACGATCCGGCCTCGGGTGTGTGGCGCCATGCGGATGCGGGCTACGAGACGGCGGTGGAGTGTGCGCGCGAACATGGGCTTCGGCTGCCGACGATCCTCGGCTGAGGGGCGCCCACCATACGGAAAGGGAAGTGACCGATGCGCCATGCGTTTCTGTGCGAGGGCCTGCGGACGCCGATCGGGCGTTATGGCGGTGCCTTGTCAGCGGTGCGGCCCGACGATCTGCTGGCGGGCGTGATCCGCGATCTGGTGGCGGGACTGCCGGACCTCGATCCCGGTGCCATCGACGACTGCATCATGGGCTGCGCCAATCAGGCCGGGGAGGACAACCGCAACGTCGCCCGGATGGCGGCCCTGATCGCGGGCCTGCCGGAGGCGGTGCCGGGCGTCACGGTGAACCGGCTCTGCGGCTCGGGGCTCGATGCCGTGGGGATGGCCGCGCGGGCGGTGCGTTGCGGCGAGGCGGACCTGATCCTCGCCGGCGGGGTCGAGTCTATGTCGCGCGCGCCCTTCGTGATGCCCAAGGCCGCCAGCGCATTTTCGCGTCAGGCAAAAGTCTATGACACCACCATCGGCTGGCGCTTCGTGAACCCGGCGCTTGCGCGCGCCTACGGCACAGAGGCGATGCCCGAGACGGCGGAGAATGTCGCGGCTGACTTCGCCGTCTCGCGCGCTGATCAGGATGCCTTCGCGCTCCGCTCGCAGGACCGCGCGATGCGGGCCATCGAGAGTGGCCGGATGGCGCACGAGATCACGCCGGTCCGCGTGCCGCAGCGCAAAGGCGATCCCGTCGCCGTCACGCGGGACGAATATCCACGCGCCACCAGTCTGGCAGGGCTGGCCGCGCTCGGGACGCCCTTCCGGGACGGGGGGTCGGTCACGGCGGGCAATGCCTCGGGCGTCAACGACGGGGCGGCGGCGCTGTTCGTGGCCTCGGAGGATGCGGTGCGCCGTCACGGCCTGACGCCCCGCGCGCGGATCGTGGCCACCTGCGTCGCCGGGGTCGCGCCGCGGATCATGGGGATCGGGCCGCTGCCCGCGGTGCAAAAGCTTCTGGCCCGGACTGGCCGCGACCTGTCGTCCATCGACCTTATTGAGCTGAACGAGGCCTTCGCCTCGCAGGCGCTGGCGGTGCTGCGCGGTCTGGGCCTGCCGGACGACGCGCCCCACGTCAATCCGAACGGCGGCGCGATCGCGCTGGGCCATCCGCTCGGCATGTCGGGGGCGCGTCTGGCGCTCACCGCGTCGGTGGAGATGGAGGCGCAGGGTCTGGGGACCGCGATCTGCACCATGTGCATCGGCGTGGGTCAGGGCATCGCGATGCTGCTCGAACGCCCCTGATGGTGGCACCATTGAGAAGGAGACCGGCATGACAACATTCGGCGACGGAACGGTGCGGCTGGAGATCGTGGGCAGGGTCGCGGTCGTGACGATCGACAACCCGCCGGTGAACGCCGTCTCTGCCGCCGTCCGGGACGGGATCGTGCGGGCGGTGGAGGCTGCTTGCGCAGCACCAGTGGATGCGGGCGTGTTGACCTGCGCGGGCCGGACCTTCGTCGCGGGTGCCGACATCGCGGAGTTCGGCAAGCCCCCCGTGCCGCCGCATCTGCCCGACGTCATCCTCGGGCTGGAGGCGTCGCGCCTGCCGTGGGTCGCGGCGCTGCATGGATCGGTGCTCGGCGGCGGGCTGGAACTGGCGCTCGGCTGCTCCGCGCGGGTCGCCGCGCCGGGCACGCGGCTGGGGTTTCCGGAGGTCGGGCTCGGGATCATTCCGGGGGCCGGGGGAACCGTGCGCCTGACCCGGCTGCTGGCGGCGGCGGAGGCGGTCCGGCTGGTCAGCGAGGGCAAACCTATCGGCGCGGAGGAGGCCTTGCGGCTGGGCCTGATCGACGCCGTGGCCGACGGCGATCCGGTGACCGAAGCGATGGCCCATGCGGCGCGGCTCGCCGGGGCGCCCAAACCCGCGCCGCTGTCGGAGCGCCCGCCCCGCGACACGCCGCCAGATGCCTTTTGGGACAGCGCACGGCACGGCATCGTCGCCAAGGCACGCGGGCAGGCCTCCCCCCCGGCGGCGCTCGACGCGGTGCGGGACGGGATCTTGCTCGACCCGGCGGAGGCACTGGCGGGGGAGCGGCGGCGGTTCCTCGCCCTGCGGGACAGCGATCAGGCGGCGGCGCTGCGGCATGTGTTCTTTGCCGAACGCGGGACCGCCGTGCCCGATGCCGTGACGCGTGCCACGGCCCGCCCCATAGCGCGCATCGCCATCGTCGGCGGCGGCACCATGGGGGCGGGGATCGCGGCCGCCATCCTGCTGGCCGGGCTCGGCGCGATCATCGTGGAGCGGGATGCAGGCGCCGCCACGGCCGCCCACGACCGGGTGACGGCGATCCTTGCACAAAGCCTCAAGCGCGGCGTCGTCACGCCGGAGGCTCATGCCGCCATCTCCGCCCGCTTCCGCACCACCGCGCTCTACGATGACGTGGCCGACTGCGACCTCGCCATCGAGGCGGTATTCGAGGATATGGACGCCAAGCGCGCGGTTTTCGAGGCATTCGACCGGGTAATGCGGGACGATGCGGTGCTGGTCTCCAACACCTCCTATCTTGATGTGGGCGCCATCGCCGCCACCGTGCGGGACCCCTCGCGCGTGATCGGGCTGCACTTCTTCTCCCCCGCCCACATCATGAAGCTGGTGGAGATCGTGATGCCGGACGGGGCCTCGCCGGAGGCGCTGGCGACCGGGCTCGCGCTGACGAAGCGGTTGCGCAAGACCGCGATCTTCGCGCGGGTCTGCGACGGCTTCATCGGCAACCGGATCATGTCGGCCTACCGCCGCGACTGCGACGTGATGCTGGAGGAGGGCGCCTCGCCCCGGATCGTGGACGGCGCGATGCGCAATTTCGGCTTTGCGATGGGCATCTATGCGGTGCAGGATCTGGCCGGGCTCGACATCTCGTGGGCGATGCGCAAGCGGCAGGTTCTGGAGCGCCCGGACGCGGCCCGCGCCTCCGCCATCCCCGACCGGCTGTGCGAACAGGGGCGTTTCGGGCGCAAGACCGGGGCGGGCTGGTATGACTATCCCGACGGCGGACAGGCGGGCGTCGCCTCCCCCGTCGTGGCGGGGATCATCGCGGCGGAGCGTGCCCGTGCCGGGCGACCGCAGCGGGCCTTCACCGAAGCGATGGTGATGGACAGGATCGTGGCGCGCATGACCGCGGAGGCGCGCGCGGTGCTGGACGAAGGTGTGGCCCTCGCGCCCGCTGACATCGACGTGGCGATGATCCTCGGCTACGGCTTCCCCCGCTTCCGGGGCGGGCCGATGTTCATGGCGGGCGCGGCACCGGGGCACTGACGAACCGGCCGGCCCTTGCGCGCCGGCGGTCCGGCCTCCAAGATGCGGCCTGCCCTGCCCGAAAGCGCCGCCATGATGCCCCGTATGCCCCTGCTCCCCGACCCGTCCGACCCGCGCCTGACGCGGGCGGTGACGGGACGCGACCAGACCGGGGCGGAGGTCGCGATGCGGGTGGTCGAGGAACGCCCGCTCACGATCTACCTCAACGCGCAGGAGATCGTGACCGCGATGACCATCGGGGATCACCCGGATTATCTGGCGCTCGGGTTCCTGCGCAATCAGGGGATGCTGCGCGCCGATGACGTGGTGACGGCGGTGGATTTCGATGCGGAGGTGGAGACGGTCGTGGTGCGGACCGAACGGCGCACCTCCTACGAGGAGAAGCTGAAGAAGAAGACCCGCACCTCGGGCTGCGCGGTGGGAACCGTCTTCGGCGACGTGATGGAGGGGCTGGAGGGGCTCCAGCTGCCCGCCTCCACCGTGAAGACGAGCGCGCTTTACGCACTGGCGCGCGCGATCAACACGATGCCGTCGCTCTATCTGGAGGCCGGCGCGATCCATGGCACGGTGCTCTGCGAAGGCGACCGGCCGCTGGTCTACATGGAGGATGTGGGCCGCCATAACGCGGTCGACAAGATCGCGGGCTTCATGTTCCGCCACGACATGCCCGCGGGCGACAAGCTCCTCTACACCACCGGACGGCTGACGTCGGAAATGGTCATCAAGACCGCCCTCATGGGCATCCCGGTGCTGGCGTCCCGGTCCGGTTTCACCGCCTGGGGGGTGGAGATCGCGCGGCAGGTCGGGCTGACGCTGATCGGCCGGATGCGCGGCGAGCGGTTCGTCTGCCTGTCGGGGGAGGAGCGGCTGGTGCGCGACGCAGCCCCCTCCGGCGGGGCGGAGGAGCAGCGGCACCAACGCAAGGGTGCACAGTGATGCTGCCGGGCGTCATCCTCGCCGGGGGGCGGGCCACGCGGATGGGCGGCGGCGACAAGGGGTTGCGGCGGATCGGTGAGCAGCGGCTGATCGACCATGTGATCGCGCGGCTCGGGGGGCAGTGCGACCCGCTCGCGATCAATGCCAACGGCGATCCGGCGCGCTGGGTGGCGTTCGGGTTGCCGGTGCTGCCCGACGGCATTGCGGGGCATCCGGGACCGCTCGCGGGCGTGCTGGCCGGGCTCGACTGGGCGGCGGGGATCGGGGCGGAGGCCATCGTGACGGCGGCGGCGGACACGCCGTTCTTCCCGCTCGATCTGGCGGCGCGCCTGCGGGCCTCGGCCGGGGCGTCCGGGCTTTGCCTCGCGGCCAGCCCGGACGGGGACGGACGGATGGCGCGGCAACCGACCTTCGGCCTCTGGCCTGTGGCGCTGCGCCACGACCTGCGCGCGGCGCTGGAGGAGGGGCTGCGCAAGATCGTCCTCTGGACCGACCGACACGGTGCGGGGGTGGCGGCGTTCGACGGGTCGGACCCGTTCTTCAACGTCAACACGCCGGAGGATCTGGCGCAGGCCGAGGGCATGGCCGCGTCGCCGGACCCGGCTTCATGACCCGGATCTACGGCATTGCGGGCTGGAAGAATGCGGGCAAGACCGGGCTGATGGAGCGGCTAGTGGCGGATCTGACCGGGCGGGGGCTGCGCGTCTCCACCATCAAGCACGCGCATCACGCGGCGGACGTGGACAGCCCCGGGCGCGACAGCTACCGGCACCGGGCGGCGGGGGCGGGGCAAGTGATCCTTTCCACACCGCTGCGCTGGGCACTGATGACGGAGCTTCGGGGGGACGGGGAGCCGTCGCTCGCGGATCTGGTCGCACGGCTAGATCCCTGCGATCTGGTGCTGGTGGAGGGGTTCAAGTCCGGCCCCCATCCCAAGGTGGAGGCGCACCGGACCGCGACCGGCAAACCGCCCCTCGCGCTGGACAATGCCACCGTGCGGGCGGTCGCGTCGGACGCAGAGCCGGAGGTGGCGGTGCCGCTCTTCCATCTTGACGACACCGTGGGGGTGGCGGGTTTCATCCTGCGCGAGGTGGGGCTGTGAAGGTCGACCGGGTCGTGGTGGTCGACTGGTCGGCCGCGGGCGTGCCCACGCGGGGCAAGGACTCGATCTGGCTCGGGATCGCTGCCGAAGGGTCGCTGATCGCGGAGAATCCGGCCACGCGGACAGACGCCGCCACCCGGCTGGAGGCGATCGTGGCCGAGGCCCTCGCCCGGGGGGAGCGTCTGCTGATCGCGGCGGATTTCGCGTTCGGCGCGCCTGTGGGCCTCACCCGGGGGCTGACGGGCCGCGACGAGGCGCTGGCGCTGTGGGCGTGGCTGTCGGACCGGATAACGGATACGGCCGCCAACGGCACCAACTACCGCGCGGTGGCGGCCGAGATGAACGGTGCCTTTACAGGCGACGGGCCGTTCTGGGGCGACGGGCGGCGCGAGCGAACACCCGGCCTGCCGCGCCTGAAACCCGCCCTGCCCCCCGGTCTGGACGAGCACCGGATGGCGGAGCGTGCCGGGCAGCAGGCGGGGTCGCGCCCGAAAGCGGTCTGGCAGCTCGCCGGGGCGGGCGCGGTCGGCGCGCAGACGCTGACCGGCATTCCGGTCCTGCACAGGCTGCGCCGTGCAGGTGTCGCCGTCTGGCCGTTCGAGGATATCCGCGACGCCCCCGTGGTGATCGCGGAGGCCTATCTCTCCCTCCTCCCCGCTGAGGTGCGCGCCCTGACCGACCGGGGCATGGTGCGCGATGAGGCCGAGGTGCGGGCATTCGCCGAGGCCCTCCTGCGGCTGTCGGACGGCGACGGGCTCGCCCGCCTGATGGCGACGGATGCCCTGCCTGCGAGCGCGGTCCTTGAGGGCTGGTATCTGGGCGCGGGCGATGCGGTGGCGCTACGGGGGGCGCAGACCGCGGCTCTCGTCCCGCCGCGGCTGCGCGACGATTGTTTTGCGATGCCGCAGGGGGTCGCGTGGATCCCGGTGGACACGGCGCTGGACAGGCTCCGGTCCGGGCTTGCCGTCGTGACCGGGGCGGAGGGGATCGCACTCTCCCGCGCTGGCGGACGGGTTCTGGCCGAGGACGTGGTGGCGGGTCGGTCCAATCCGCCGGTCGCCAATGCGGCGGTGGACGGCTACGGCTTTGCGCATGCGGCGCTGGGGACCGGGGTGCAGCATCTGCCGCTGGTCGCCGGGCGGGCGGCGGCGGGGGTGCCGTTCGCGCACCGGGTTCCGGCAGGCCGGGCGATCCGCATCCTGACCGGGGCTGCGCTGCCGGACGGCGTCGATACCGTCGTGCTGGAGGAGGATTGCGCCACCGACGGCGCTCAGGTGGCGTTCGACGGCCCGGTAAAGCCCCGCGCCAACACTCGCGCGGCGGGCGAGGATGTGGTGGCGGGTGCAAAGATCCTTTCCGCAGGCCATATCCTGCGCGCCCCGGATCTGGCCTTGCTGGCGGCGGTCGGGGTGCGGTCCGTATCGGTGCGGCGCAGGCTCCGCGTCGGCGTGCTGTCGACGGGGGACGAGATCGTGACCCGAGACGCCGCCCCGCATCAGATCTATGACGCGAACCGGCCCATGCTCCTCGCCCTCGTCGCGGGCTGGGGCTGCGAGGCGGTCGATCTGGGCCATGTCGGCGACGATGCGGATGCCTTGCGCCTGATGCTCGATGTGGCGACCGTCAGTGGGGACGGCGTCGACGCGATCCTGACCTCGGGCGGTGCCTCGGCGGGGGACGAGGATCACGTCTCGCGCCTCCTCGCGGCGGAAGCCAACCTCTCCTCCTGGCGGATCGCGATGAAGCCGGGGCGGCCGCTGGCGCTCGCCACCTGGCACGGCGTGCCGGTGTTCGGACTGCCGGGCAATCCGGTCGCGGCGCTGGTCTGCGCGCTGGTCTTCGCGCGGCCCGCCTGCCTGATGCTCGCCGGCGCAGGCTGGCGGGAGGCGGAGGGTTTCTTCGTGCCCGCCGGGTTCGCCAAGCGCAAGAAGGCGGGGCGGCGCGAATACCTGCGCGCGCGAATGGTGGAGGGGCGGGCGGAGGTGTTCGCGTCCGAAGGCTCGGGCCGGATCTCGGGCCTCTCGTGGGCGACAGGACTGGTGGAACTGCCCGACGGAGCGATCGAGGTGGCCCCCGGCGACCCGGTGCGGTTCCTGCCTTTCGACGCGTTCGGCGTCGGTTGATCCGCGCCGCCGGTCAGGTCCGGCGGATGAGGTAGATCTGCGGGTCGTCGTCGAGCTCGGACCCGATCAGCACATGTCCGCTTTCCCGGCAGAAATGCGGCACGTCCACCACGGCGGCCGGATCGGTCGCGATCACGCGCAGGACCGCACCCGGAGCCATTGCCCGCAACCGCTTGCGGGCCTTGAGAACCGGCAGCGGACACAGCAGCCCGGAGGCGTCCAGTTCCTCGTCCCAGCCGTTCGGCGCGCTCTCCATGACGCTTTCGATAGGGGAAGCGGCGGGGCCTGTCCATACGGCTGCGGCGCGGCATGGAAGGCTGAGACAGTATTGCCCCCCGTCATGCCTCGACGGCGGGGCGCCGGGGCGATAGGCTCTGCGAGAGAATGAAGAGGACTATCGCGATGGCATTGGACGATCGGCAGGGTGTCTGGAAATCCGGCAAGGGCAAGGGGCGGCGCACGCCCAAGGGGCGGCAGGTCGAGGACGCGGCACTGGCCGAGGTTCGCGCGCTGCTGGCCGACCGGCCGCGTCGGCGCGACCTGCTGATCGAGCATCTGCATCTGGTGCAGGACCGCTACGGCCACCTCTCCGCCGCCCACATGCGTGCGCTGGCGGAGGAGATGCGGATCAGCATGGCCGAGGTCTGGGAGGTCGCGACCTTCTACGACCATTTCGACCCGGTGAAGGAGGATGAGCCCACCCCGCCTGCCCTGACGATCCGGGTCTGCGATTCGCTCGCCTGCGAACTGGCGGGCGCGCAGGCGCTGCTCTCGGCGCTGAAAGCCGGGCACGATCCGGCGGAGGTGCGCGTGCTGCGCGCGCCCTGCATGGGGCGGTGCGACACGGCGCCGGTGGCCGAAGTGGGGCACCGCTTCGTCGATCACGCCACCGTTTCGACCGTGGGCGAAGCCGTGGCCTCGGGCGATGTCCACCCGGAGATCCCGGACTACGAAGGGCTGGAGGCGTACCGCGCCAAGGGTGGCTACGCCAAGCTCGCGGACCTCAGGAAAGGCGGCGACTGGGAAGCGGTGCAGAGTGCTGTCGCCGCCTCGGGCCTGCGCGGCCTCGGCGGGGCCGGGTTCCCGGCAGGCCGCAAATGGGGCTTCGTGCGCGCCAACCCCGGCCCGCGGCTGATGGCCGTGAATGGCGACGAGGGCGAGCCCGGCACCTTCAAGGACCGCTGGTATCTGGAGCGCACGCCGCATCTGGTGCTGGAGGGCATGCTGATCGCCGCCTGGGCGGTGGAGGCGGAGCGTGTCTATCTCTACATGCGCGACGAATATCCGGCGGTGCTGCATATCCTCGCCGAGGAGATCGCGGCGCTGGAGGCGGTGGGGATCGTGCCCGCGGGCTTCATCGACCTGCGCCGGGGTGCCGGGGCCTACATCTGCGGCGAGGAATCCGCGATGATCGAAAGCATCGAGGGCAAGCGCGGTATCCCCCGCCTGCGCCCGCCTTACGTGGCACAGATGGGCGTCTTCGACCGACCCACGTTGGTCCACAACATCGAGACGCTGCTCTGGATCACCCGCGTCCTGCGCGAAGGGCCGGAGGTTCTGTCGGGGGTGGAAAAGAACGGCCGCAAGGGTTTGCGATCCTATTCCATCTCGGGCCGGGTGGCGGCGCCGGGGGTCTATCTGCTGCCCGCCGGGTCGACGATCACGGACCTGATCGCGGCGGCCGGCGGGATGGCTGCGGGGCATGTCTTCAAGGCCTATCAGCCGGGCGGGCCGTCGGCGGGGCTGCTGCCAGCCAGCATCAGTGATGTGCCGATGGATTTCGACACGCTCCAGCCCTACGGCACCTTCATCGGGTCGGCGGCGGTCGTGGTGCTGTCGGACAAGGATTCCGCCCGCGATGCCGCACTCAACATGCTGCGGTTCTTCGAAAGCGAGTCCTGCGGGCAATGCACCCCCTGCCGCGTGGGCTGCGAAAAGGCGGTGAAGCTGATGCAGGCGGACCGCTGGGACACGGGCCTCCTGGAGGAGGTGGCGCAGGTCATGGCCGACGCCTCCATCTGCGGGCTCGGGCAGGCGGCGCCCAATCCGATCCGCATGGTCATGACGCATTTCGCGGAGGAAATCTGATGTCGGTCACATTCACGCTCGACGGCGCCCAGGTCACGGCCGATGCGGGCCAGACGATCTGGGAAGTGGCGCATGGGCGCGGGCTGATCATCCCGCACCTCTGCCACAAGCCCGCACCGGGCTACCGCCCCGACGGCAACTGCCGCGCTTGCGTGGTGGAGGTCGAGGGCGAGCGGGTGCTCACATCCTCCTGCACGCGGGAGCCGGGCGAAGGCATGGTGGTGCACACTGCCTCCGCCCGCGCCGTGGCCGCGCGCAAGATGGTGGTGGAGATGTTGGCCACCGATCAGCCGGAGGTGGCGCATGACGTCTCCTCCCGGATGGCCGATGCGATGGCCCAGACCGGGGCGGAGGCCGGACGCCTGCCGCGGGTGGCGCGGGACCGGATCCCGCTGCTGGACGACAGCCACATCGCGATGCGGGTCAATCTGGACGCCTGCATCTCCTGTGGGCTCTGCGTCCGTGCCTGCCGCGAGGTTCAGGTCAACGACGTGATCGGCATGGCGGGGCGCGGGCATGACGCCTACCCGGTCTTCGATCTGGACGATCCGATGGGCGCCTCGACCTGCGTGGCCTGCGGCGAATGTGTGCAGGCCTGCCCCACGGGTGCGCTGATGCCCGCGACGGTCCTGGACGACGCGCAGCATGGCGACAGCGCCGATTTCGACGAAGCGGTGCCCTCGGTCTGCCCGTTCTGCGGCGTGGGCTGTCAGGTCTCGCTCAAGGTCAAGGACGGCCGCGTGAAGTATGTCGAGGGCATCGATGGCCCGGCCAACGAGGGGCGGCTCTGCGTCAAGGGGCGGTTCGGGTTCGACTACATCCATCACCCGCACCGGCTGACCAAGCCGATGATCCGCAAACCGGGGATGCCCAAGGGCCTCAACGTCGATCCCGGCAACCTCTCCACCCATTTCCGTGAGGCCACATGGGACGAGGCGCTGGATGCCGCCGCCGGTGGCATGGCGACGCTGGCGGAGGCGCATGGCGGCGAGGCGGTCGCGGGCTTCGGGTCGGCCAAATGTTCCAACGAGGAGGCTTATCTCTTCCAGAAACTGATCCGGCAGGCCTTCCGGCACAACAACGTCGACCATTGCACGCGGCTTTGCCATGCCTCGTCGGTTGCGGCGCTGATGGAGAATGTGGGTTCCGCGGCGGTCACCGCGACCTTCAACGAGATCGAGAATGCCGACGTGGCGATCATCATCGGCGCCAACCCGATCGAGAACCATCCGGTCGCCGCGACCTTCTTCAAGCAGTTCACCAAGCGCGGCGGCAAGCTCATCGTCATGGACCCGCGCGGTCAGGGCATGAAGCGGTTCGCGTCGCACATGTTGCAGTTCCGCCCCGGCTCGGACGTGTCGATGCTGAACGCGATCATGCATGTGATCGTGGAGGAAAAGCTCTACGACCGGCAGTATATCGAGGCCTACACCGAGAACTGGGAGGCGGAGAAGGCGCATCTCGCCGACTTCTCGCCCGAGAAGATGGCAGGCATCTGCGGCATCGAGGCGGACGTTCTGCGCGACGTGGCGCGGACCTTCGCTGGGGCCAGGGCCGCGATGATCTTCTGGGGCATGGGGGTCAGCCAGCATATCCACGGCACCGACAACTCGCGCTGTCTCATCAGCCTCGCGCTGATGACGGGCCAGGTCGGGCGTCCAGGTGCGGGGCTTCATCCCTTGCGCGGGCAGAACAACGTGCAGGGCGCGTCGGATGCAGGGCTGATCCCGATGTTCCTGCCGGATTACCAACCCGTCACGGATGATGGCGTCCGGTCGGCCTTCACCGAGGTCTGGAAATCGGGCGATTTCAGCGCGCAGAAGGGTCTCACGGTGACAGAGATCCTAGACGCGGTGCATCATGGCACGGTGAAGTCGATGTATATATCCGGCGAGAATCCGGCGATGTCGGACCCTGACCTGACCCACGCGCGTGAGGCGCTGGCGAAGCTGGAGCATCTGGTGGTGCAGGACATCTTCCTCACCGAGACGGCGAACTATGCCGACGTGATCCTGCCCGCCGCCGCGTTCTACGAGAAGTCCGGCACCGTTACCAACACCAACCGGCAGGTCCAGATGGGCCGCCCGGCGGTGCCGCCGCCCGGCGAGGCGCGGGCGGACTGGGAAATCACGATGGAGCTGGCCAACCGGCTCGGGCTTGGGTGGACCTACACCCACCCGCGCGAGGTTTTTGCCGAGATGAAGCTCAACATGCGCTCGCTCGACAACATCACATGGGACCGGATCGAGGCCGAGGGCGCCATCACCTACCCGAGCCTGTCGCCCACCGATCCGGGCCAGCCCATCGTGTTCGCCGAGGGCTTCCCGCGCCCCAACGGCCGCGCGAAGTTCACCCCCGCCAGCGTGATCGCCCCCGACGAGGTGCCCGATACCGAGTTTCCGATGATCCTGACCACGGGGCGGCAGCTCGAACACTGGCATACCGGGGCCATGACGCGCCGCTCCAAGGTACTCGACGCGGTGGAGCCGGAGGCAAACTGCTCGCTTCACCCCGCGACGTTGCGCAGGCTCGGGGTGGAACCGGGCGGTCGCGTGCGGCTCAGGACACGGCGGGGCGAGATCACGATCATGGCGCGCGCCGACCGGGCGGTTGCCGAGGATATGGTCTTTCTCCCCTTCGCCTTCGTCGAGGCGGCGGCGAACCTGCTGACCAATCCCGCAATCGACCCGTTCGGCAAGATCCCGGAGTTCAAGTTTTCCGCCGTTCAGGTCGAGGCGGCCTGACCCACGCGCGCCCGGGGGCTATGCCTCCCCCCGGGCCGCATGCTGGTCTGTCCAAGGCGACGTGTAACCCGCGTTTAAGGCTTTTCCGCCATTGTTGGCTTTGCGGGACCGATACAGGTCCCAGGGCAGCCGCGACCTTCGGGTGCGAGTGCCCCCGGCAGGGTGAAGGGGCGGGGCGATGGCGACAGGTTCGGGCGGAACGAACGAAAACGACACGATCACCGGCAGCTCGGGGGCCGACCGTATCGACGGGTTGAACGGGAACGATTCCGTCCGCGCGAGCGACGGGAACGATACCGTCTATGGCGGCACCGGCAACGACACGATCTACGGCGATGGCGGCGACGATTTCATCGGAGGCGACGAGGGCAACGACCGGCTCTATGGCGGGGCTGGCAACGACAGCGTCTATGGCGGCACTGGCGACGATTTCGTGGATGGCGGGGACGGCAACGACACCTTGGGTGGCGACGCCGGGAACGACACGGTCTATGGCGGCAACGGCAGCGACCTGATCGGCGGAAGCGCGGGCAATGACCTGCTCTATGGCGGGGCGGGCAGTGACACCGTCTATGGCGGCGCCGACAACGACAGCATCCATGGCGGCGACGGCGATGACGCACTCTACGGCGAGGATGGCGCCGATTTCATCGACGGCGACAGTGGCAACGACGAGATCGAGGGCGGCGCGGGCACCGACACGCTGCGCGGCGGGGCGGGCGACGACTGGATCTCCGGCGGAACCGACAACGACCGCCTGTTCGGCGATGACGGCAACGACACGGTCTATGGTGGCACCGGCGCGGACTACATCGAAGGCAACGCCGGCACGGACCGGATCTATGGCGGCGACGGGGACGACACGCTGATCGGCGGCGCGGGCAGCGATGTCATCTTCGGCGGCACCGGCAATGACCAGATCCACGGCGGCGACGAGGCCGCGGACGAGATCCACGCAGGCGACGGCAACGACACGGTCTATGGCGGCAATTCCAACGGCGACCGGATCTGGGGCGATGCGGGCAACGACGCGATCCACACCGGCGACGGCAGCGATCTGGCTTACGGCGGGACCGGCAACGACACGCTCTGGGGCGACGGCGGCGACGACACGCTCGCGGGCGACGAGGGCAACGACCTCCTCTACGGCGGGGACGGCAATGACCGGGTTCAGGGTGGTCAGGGCGCGGACACCCTCTATGGTGGGGCCGGGAACGATGCGCTTGACGGCGGAGCGGGCAAGGATGCCATCGACGGCGGGGCGGGTGACGACACGATTCGGGGCGACGCCGTCGCCTTCGACGTGGCATCGCGTGCGGCGCGGCCGGGGGGGCAGGTCGTCGACTGCTCGCTCGTCAACACGAGCGCCCATCCGGTCGACCTCTACTGGATCGACGGTCACGGTCATCCCGTCTTCTATTCGACCCTCGGGCCCGGCCAGTCGGTCAGCGGCCAGCCCACGACCGGCCACTCCTTCTTTCTCACGGAGACCGGAAGCACCGTCCCGATCCAGATCCTCGAGGTGACGGGTCCGCAGGCCTTCACGGTGGAGGCAGTGTTCGACGACACCCTGTCCGGCGGGGACGGTCACGATGTCATCGACGGGATGCTGGGCCACGACCTTATCTACGGCGGCGAGGGCAACGACACCATATTCGGCGGCAGCGGAAACGATACGATCGCCGGCGGCGAGGGCAACGACAGCATCGACGCCGGGACGGGAGACGACGCCGTCTATGGCGGCGCCGGGGACGACCGGGTCGCGCTTGGCGACGGCAACGACAAATTTGGAAGCTGGAGCGGGGACGAATCGGGCAACGACACCGTCTATGGCGGGGCGGGCGACGATTTCATCATCGGCGGCGACGGCGACGACCGGCTCTACGGCGACACCGGCGACGATACGCTGTCGGGCGGCTCGGGGAGCGATTCGCTTTATGGCGGCGATGGGCAGGACCGCTTCGGGATCACCGACGACCATGACTATACTCACGTCGAGGGCGGCGAGGGCGGGATCGACGGCGACGCGATCTGGTTTTCGAACTGGGCGACCTCGCAGGGCGTCAGCGTTGTGTTCTCCGGGGCGGAGGCGGGCACCTACAGCTACGACGGCACCGGGTCGCACGGAGACTTCGTGGAGATCGAGGGCATTTTCGGCACCTCCTTCGGCGACCGTGTCGATGCCTCGGCTTCCGGGTCGGCGCAGATGGTCGATGGTCTGGACGGCCATGACACGATCTTTGGCGGGGCCGGCGACGACACGCTCTTCGGTGGGGCGGGCAACGATGTCCTGACCGGGAACGACGGTTCCGACCTCCTGTTCGGGGGCGACGGCAACGACGTGATGGACGACGCGCCGGGGGCCGACAACGGCTCCGGCGAGGATACGTTCTATGGCGGGGCCGGAAACGACTGGATGTGGCTCGGGACCGGCGACGACGTGGCCTACGGCGGCGCGGACAACGACACGATCGGGGGCGAGGAGGGTGATGATCTGCTGTCGGGCGACGCAGGTGCCGACATCCTTTACGGCGGGGACGGGCAGGACACGCTTCTGGGCGGCACCGGCGACGATGCGCTCCACGGCGGGGCCGACGGCGACATCCTCGACGGGGGCGACGGCGACGACACACTGAGCGGCGGGTCCGGCGACGATACGCTGACCGGGGGGGCGGGGGCGGACCGGTTCGTGATGTCGGGCGCCGGCGGCAACGATACCGTGACTGATTTCGACATGCGGCTGGTGGACGGGCATACCATCGACCGGCTCGACGTGTCGGGCATGCGCAACCCGGACGGGACGCCGGTGACATGGCGCGCCATCGCCATCTCCGACGATGGTTTCGGCAATGCGGTCCTGACCTTTCCCCAAGGCGAGACAATGCATCTGTCGGGCGTCACGCCGCTTCAGGTCTGGAACAAACAGGATATGGCGCGGATGGGCATTCCCTGCTTCACGCCGGGCACCCGCATCCTGACCGCGCGCGGCCCTGTGCCGGTGGAGCGGCTTCGCGTGGGCGACCGCCTGCAGACCGCGGACGACGGCTGGCAACCCCTGCGCTGGATCGGGAGGCGAAGGCTGGCGGAACGGGATCTCGCCGCAGCGCCGCATCTGGCACCGGTCCTCGTGCCCACGGGTCGGGTG
>JBBSVE010000003.1:0-46067 GCA_038233815.1 Rhodobacterales bacterium | reverse complement strand
GGTTCGTGTTGCCGTCCTGAACGGCTACACCGCGCTCGGCATCCCCGTCACAAAGGTTGTGGGGTAAGTCGGTCCAGGAAAAGGGGCAGTCCGGCCGTCAGCCTATTTGTGCAACAAAGCCGTTGGAAATCAAAAGTTTAGGAAAAGGCCCGGAAGAACCGCAGTCCTCCCGGCGCGGGGATCAGTTCGAGGGCACGTCAGCGAGAATCTCCTCGAACGTCACTTTCGCTTTTTTCCGGCATTTTCGCCTTCAGAAAATCTTCCGGCACTTTGGTGTTTCAGACCTGCATCACCATGCCCATGCCGAGGTGCGGCTTGCATTCTAAGCCGATCATGCCCTCGGTCGTCAGATCGGCCGATACCTTCTGGTTCGTCTTGCCCTTGAAAAGCTCGTGATCCTCCCGCATTGTACCCTTAAAGGTCTCGGCATTGTGCCCCTTGTCCACGGGGAGGAATGTGACCGTAGTGCCGATCTCGACCGAGACGAAGCGTGGTTCGGAGACCATGGCAGCAGTCTGGCCCTTGTTGAGCATCGTCTCCTCGAACGTCTCGGCGAAAGCGAAAGCGGGGGCTGTTGCGATAAGTGCCACGGCGACGCGTGCATTGCGGTTCATGGTCGTTCCTACCGAAGTGTTGCGGAGGGATTTGTCAGGCCGGCGCACATGCGCTGTTGCCCGGGTCGAGGGGCTGTCCGAAAAGACGGTCAAGTGCTCTTCCGGTGGATCGGATGCGATGGACAAGTCCTCTGGCAGCGGGGCTGGCGGTTCGCAGGTCACGCAGCATTGCGCGACTGCTGCGCGTCGATCGCCCAGTCCAGAACGGTCTTGCGCACCATCGGCAGGGTGCAGGCGACGGTGGCGCCATAGGTGACCCAGGCGCCCTCAGTGATCGGCCTGACGACGGTCAGCATCGGAACGCCCGGACCGACGGCCGTCCCGATCAGATTGCGGAACTCGCACCCTTGACTTTCGCCGCGCCCGAATCGGTTCAGGATCAGCAGATCGGCGCCGGACCGCAGGTTTTCCTCTATGAAGGCGGAGCATTCGGCCAATGCGCCGGGATCCAGCCGACACCCGTGCGAGCCAGTTTCGAGAGGCTGGGAGATGCGGAAGGCCTTTCGCGAATGGAGCATCGTCAGGTCCATGTCGGCACAGCGGCACGCGCGGTTCGTGGCGCCAGGGCTTTGCACTGCATCGCGCACGCGCACACCCGAGGCCGTCAGGGTCCGAGCCAGCCCGGCCAGAAAGAGGTCGATGTTGCCGCGCTCGAACAGGATCGCGGCCAGTTGGCTTTGTCTCACGCAATATCCCCCCATTGGGGACCGACCTGCCCCGGACACCTCCGCAACCGGTCCCGTCGCGGAGCGGGAGAGGCGAAACCCCGCGCCAGATGGGATGCCGTGGCCGACGGTCATTTCGACGCGTCGGAGGCATTCTCCATCGGATATTCCATCACCAGCATGACCTCGCTCTGATCGAGACCGGCACGGGGGAACATCGACGGGGTGATGCCTTTCCACTGGTTCTGGGTGAAGTGCGTCACCTCTTGCGCCCCTGACAGACGGTGGATCGCTCGTAAAAAATCTTCTCGCCTTCGCTGGCATCGGCCAGAAGCGTTTCGATGATGGTGGCGACCCGGTCCAGTCCCAGCGCGTCCTCGTCGATTGCGGCCACCTCGCAATCCTCGATGATCTCGGGTTTCTCGTAGGCCATGTTCGGCCCGTGGGGATCCTCGCACTTGCGCATGCAGCACAGCGCCGTATTGGCGGTCGTTGCCTGTGACAGCCCCGAGGACCTTTGCATCGGCGTCAGGAAGTTGACCAGCCCGGAGTTGCAGCGCACCTTGCTGTCGAGCGAGGGCCAGCCGCCCTCATAAACCGACACCAGGCCGGGCATGATGTCGTCCGACAGGATCGTGCCGCGGTCGTTGTAAAGCTCGACCAGATCGCCGTTTTCGATCCCGCGCTCGGCGGCATCCTTCGCGGTGATGCGGACCGGCTTGCGGCCTTCGATCTTGTAGAGATCGCGCAGCCTGCTCGACTGGTCCACCTGGCTGTGGAGCGGATACCAGGGATGCGGGCTCACGACAGTTAGCTGGTCGTCCTCGGCATTGCCCAGATACTCGTGCTTTTTCATCCAGACCGGCATTCCGGAGCAGTCGTCGATCTGAAAGCCCGCGATGTCCTCGCAGAACATCTCGATCTTGCCCGAGGGCGTGTGCAGCGGGTTCGCGATCGGATCAGTCTATAAATTGCCGTGCCGCACCCGGCGCCGGGCCGCTTGGGGCACCTCGTGGCGTGCATAGCCCTTGTCCAAGAAATCCTTGAACGACGTATCCTTGGATGCCGCAGACCGGTTGTAGGCCACCTCGATATGGTCGATCAGTTCGAGACTGTCGGTGAATTGCGTCCATATCCCCATCTTCTCGGCCAGACCTTCGCAGATGTGACAGTCGGACATGCTTTCGCCTTCCGGCTCGATCACCTGCTTCATCGCGTAGATCCTGTCGTTGGAATCAATGCCGCCGATGCTGATGCCGTCGCGCTCCCGCGTCGAGCTCACGGGCAGCACGATATCCGCCCATCGGGTCGCGGCCGTCCACCAGACATCGACGCTGACGATCATCTCCACCTTCGTCAGCGCACGGATGAGGCGGTTCGTATCCTGCCGGTGGGACATGAAGGTGTCGCCCGCGTTGCAGATCATCTTCACGTCGGGATATGTGGCAGTCAGGCCGTTGCAGATGAATGGAATGCCATCGCATTGAAGAAGACGACGTCGGTGTTGGGCACGATGCTGACCCAGTCCCGCATCGAGATATTCGTCGGACGGCGTGGGCTGCGGATTGATCGGGATGAACTTGCAACCGCTGTCGCTAATCTGCGCCCCGGGGGCCAGACACTGGTGGTCGGCCACGGTATGTTCGATACTATTGTTCTTGATCGGATCGCAGCCGACCAGAACGAAGACCTCGGTGTTGTCGCGGATCACCTCGCACGCGGTCTGCGCGGGATAGACCCCCATATCCCCGGTCACGCGGGGCAGGCAGATCTGCGAGCCGGCGGGCGACCAGTCGCCCTGCGTATTGGTGCAGCCGCCGGTCAGGTTCATCAGCCGGCCCTGCATCACGTCGGGCCGGAAGTTCCCCGTATCTGCCCAGCCGCCGTAGGAGGAGCTGAAGCTCGCCTGATTGCCGTGGGAGCTGGCAGTATCGAGCAGCACCTTGGCCGTCAGACCGAGCGCCGTATCGCAGTCCACGCGGACATAGGGTTCCCTGCCGCGCAGCTCGGATTTGGTATCGCCGCTTTGCCAGTTGCCAAGATAGGATTTGCGAACCATCGGATAATTGATGCACGATTTGTCGCAGGTGCGGTCGGTGATGCCAAACATGAGCCTCTCGGTCGGCTGTTCGTCCAGTTCCTGCACCGCGCTGATGGCGATCAGGCGGCCGTCCCTGACCACGGCCTCGAAGGGTCAGAGGTCGCCGGCGTGAAATATCCGGCCGCCGAGAGAATTGGTATCCAGCGCGGCCAGCACGGTGGAGTTCAGCAGAGCCGATACCCCGATCGCAGCGGCGGCTCCGCCGAGGAACTGGTGGCGGGTCGGCTTGTGAAACGACATGGGCGATCTCCCGATCTTCGGTCCGGGCCGGCACAGACATCCCGACGGCGACGTGGGCGGGGCAGGCATGAGCAAAACCGCACTATCCGGCGGCGCGGGCGCGTGGTCCTTGATCCGGCTCACAAAAGAGAATTTCCCGGTCGGTGCCGGAGAAAAACCGCCGCGATCGCTTTGCGGGCGTGAGAAAATCCCGCCCGGCCATTTTCCGGGTGCTCAGGTTCGAGGCTGTGCCGTCGTTCCTGTGCCGGGTCGCGACGGGCCTCATGGTTCGGGCGGTCGCGGAAAGGAAGAACCCTTCGGCATCGCGGGACCATGCCAAGGATCGCTGCTTCTGGTGCCGCTTGGAAGGGCCGACCGGCATCCCGACCTTATTGCGGCGGACGCGGACGGTGACGAAGACTTCGGTATTGTCCAGCGCGCGCATGAACCCCCGGTGCTGCACGGTGTGCGCGCGCAGTCCCGGCCATCGCCGGTCCGGGCTTTATGACGCTCGGCACAATAGGCTGCGGTGACGTCGCGCAGGGTCAGCGACGGCTCTTCGGCCCGGAGGCATCGGTTCCGTCAGGATCTCAGCGGAACCGAACCTAAAGGCGCTTGCTATCGATACCAGGCAGCAGGGCGGAACCGTGCGCTCTGCAGCCCTGCAAGGTCAGCGCCGTGCCGCGGCTCTGTCCGGTCGCGGGGCTGGATGTCATCGACGGCTATCTCGCCAGATCCGGTGATCAGCCCATTTCGCGAAAAACCGGTCGCCCGCCGCGATGACCGTCGGCCTTCGCCGATCAACCGCGAGCGCGTGTGCAGCCAGGGTCGTGGAGACACGTCTGCACAACACGGGCGGGGCGGAGGTCGTCGTGGATCCTGACCTGCAGCGTGTCCTTGCCGCCAGCGAACCGTGCCGGAACCAGCGCCATCGCGATGTCGTGGTCGAAATGGCAGGAGTAACCGCCCGACGTCACACGGCCGATCACGGTGCCGTCGTGACAGACCGCTTCATCGGCGATCGCCGAGGTCTCGCCCCGCGGCAGCGCGAGCGTCACGAGGACCGGGTGATCGCCTGCGATCTTCTGGCGCAGCACCGCGTCCCGGCCCGGAAAGCTGCGGCCATCAAGCGCCACGAACCGCTCCAGCCCGGCCTCCAGCGGTGTGACGTCCCGGCGGAGTTCGCGGTGGATGGCACGAAAGGACTTGTCCAGCCGCATCGATTCCAATGCCTCCAGACCGAAGGGCCGCACCCCGGCCTTCAGAAGCAGATCGACGAGATGGCGATTGTATCCGATCGGGTGATAGAGTTCCCACCCCAGCTCGCCGGTATAGCTGACGCGCAGGAGGTCCACGTCCTTGGCATAGCCCACCTCGCCCCGTCGGACGGACAGGAACGGGAAGGCCGCGTTGGACAGGTCGGTGTCGGTCAGCGGTTGGAGCACGTCGCGCGCGCGCGGCCCCGCGACGGCAATGACGCCGCGCGCCTCCGAGACGTCGGCCAGCGCGACCGATCCGTCGAGAGGCAGGGCGCGCGAAAGCAGATCCCAGTTGCAGACCTGCCCGTTCGGCGTGCTGATGAGGGTGAAATCCTCCTCCGCCATGCGCAGCACGGTGAACTCGGCCTCGATACCGCCCCGGTCGTTGCACAGGACCGACAGGGTCATGCGCCCGACCTTTGGCAAACAGTTGGCCAGCAGGCCATCGAGCCAAGCCGCAGCGCCCGGACCGCGGACGGTGAACTTGGTCATTGGCGACATCTCGATGAAGCCCGCCTGCTCGCGCACGGCCCGGACCTCGGCCCGGACATGGTCCAGATGCGCGGTGTGGCGAAAGCCATGGTCGGGCACCGCCAGCGCGGGCGACGGCGCGAACCAGCGCGGACATTCATAGCCGTTGAGCGTCGTCCAGACTGCGCCGTGCGCGGTGAGCAGATCGTAGGACGGCACCGTCTTCATCGGACGGGCATGGGGCAGATCCTCGCCCGGAACATGGACGTTCATATGCGTGCCCCAGGTTCCGCGCACCTTGTCCATGGTCCAGCGTCGCGAGGCATGATCGCCAAAGCGGCGCGGATCGATCCCGGCCATGTCGATGCCGGGATCGCCGGTCACGATCCAGCGCGCCAGCCGTTCGCCCATGGTGCCGCCCCAGAGGATGCCGCCCGGAACGCCTTCGGCCAGCCACAGGTTCGCCCGCCCCGGCGCGGGACCGCAAAGCGGCAGCTCGTCCGGGGTCATCTGGAACGGACCGCGGGTGTTCGACCGGATGCCGACCTCTCCCAGCGCGGGCACACGCTCCACCGCGCGGGACCATTGCGCCTCCACAGCCTCGAAATCCTCGGGCAGCAGATCGGCGCCGAAAGCGGGCGGAACACGGTTCTCGGCAAAAAGCTTCAGGTCTTGCGTGATCTCGTAGGGGCCGAACTGGAAGCTGCCGACATCCTCGCGAAGGTAGCCGCCGTAATCCTCGTCGCGCAGGATCGGAAACTCCGGCAGCCCCAGCCCGCGGCGGCGCATCAGCTCGGGGACAGACTCGGTCGTCCAGTATTGGTGCACGATCGGAATGCAGGGCAGATCGAGCCCCACGCGGCGCGCGTTCTCTCGTGCATAATTGCCGGTGGCGAAGACCAGATGCTCGCAGGTGATAGCACCTTGGCTGGTCGTCACCCGCCAGCCGCCGCCGGGCAGCGCGTCATAGGCCGTGGCTTCGGTGTTCTGGTAGATTGCGGCACCCTGATCGCGGGCGAGTTTCGCCAGCCCCATGGTGATGTCGGCGGGGTTTATGTAGCCGTCGCGGTCGTGCAGGATGCCGCCCCGGATATGCGGGCTCTGGACCAGCAGGGGATGGACCTCCGTTATCTCGGCCGGGGTCAGCAGGCGGCAGGGCACGCCGGCCGCCTCCGCCACCGGCATGTAGCTCTGGAACTCGTCCCACCGCGCCTGCGAGTTGGCGACGCGCAACTGGCCCACCTGGCGCAAACCGACGGAGGTGCCGAGCTTGCGTTCCACCTCGGCATAGATGCGGATCGTCTCCATCGTCATCTGCGAGATGGTGTGGGACCGCACGAAGGTGACAAGCAGACCCGCCGCGTGCCAGGTCGATCCGGCGGTCAGGCGCGTCCGCTCCAGCATCACGCAATCGGTGCAGCCGTGCTGCGTGAGGCCGTAGAGGATCGACGCCCCCACGCAGCCGCCGCCGACGACCACGACCTTCGCGTGATCCTGCATCACGTGCCTCCCCCGCCCCCCGCGCCGGTCCGATCTTGCCCGGCGCACAGAGGAGGCTCAACAGGATTTGCGCCCCATCGGCGTCGCAAAGGACCTCCCCGAGGCAAGCTGATCGCTGCAGCCTGTCGTTTTCGGCCTTCCACTGACGATTTAGCGTGACATAATGGCCCCGCGCGACCGGACCTTTTCGGCCGCCCGAAAAACAAACATGTCCTTAAGGGAGGATGAGATGAAAAAATTGCTGATGTCCGCCGGCGTGCTGGCCACGTTGACCGGCGGTGCCGGCGTCGCCATGGCGCAGGATTGTGGATCGGTCGTCATCGCGAGCATGAACTGGCAGTCGGCGGAGGTGCTGGGCGCGCTCGACAAGTTTATCCTCAACCACGGATATGGATGCAATGCCGATGTGATCGTCGGCGATACCGTGCCGACGCTGACCTCCATGATCGAGAAGGGTCAACCCGACGTGGCCCCCGAAGGCTGGGTCGATCTTCTGCCCGACGTGGTGAACGGCGGCATCAAGGACGGCAAGATCGTAGCCACCGGCGAGGCGCTGTCGGACGGTGCCGTGCAGGGCTGGTTCATCCCGAAATATGTGGCCGACGCCCATCCCGACATCAAGACCATCGACGACGCGCTGAAGCATCCCGAGCTGTTCCCGGCCCCCGAAGATCCGAGCAAGGGCGCGGTCTACAACGGCCCGCAGGGCTGGGGCGGCACGATCGTCACATCGCAGTTTTTCAAGGCACACGACGCCAAGAAAGATGGCTTCGTGCTGGTCGATACCGGATCGGCGGCGGGTCTCGATGGCTCCATCGCCAAGGCCAACGAGCGCAAGGAAGGCTGGCTCGGCTATTACTGGGAACCGACGAGTATCCTCGGCAAATACGACATGGTGAAGCTCGGCTACAGTGTCCCCGAGGACAAGGCGGAGTGGAAGCGTTGCAACACGGTCGCGGATTGCGCCGATCCCAAGCCGAACGCCTGGCCCAAGGACAAGGTCGAGACGCTGGTCACGACTGAATTCGCGGATCGTGCCGGTGCGCCAGTGATGGACTATTTCAAGGCGCGGTCCTGGTCCAACGCGACGGTGAACAAGCTCCTGGCCTGGATGACCGACAATCAGGCGACGGGCGAGGAGGGGGCCACGTATTTCCTCAAGAACAACGAGGATCTGTGGACCAAGTGGGTGACGCCCGAGGCGGCCACGAAGATCAAGGCGGCTCTCTGAGGCACCCCTGACGGGGGCGCGGTTCGGCCCGCGCCCTTTTCTGCCAAGCACCCACGGGAGGCCGCATGGACTGGCTCACCACCTTTCCGCACATGAACGACGACAATCTGAGGGCGCTGAAGAAGGCTATCGACGAGACGTTCCGCACCTTCACCCGCGCCTACGGCGACGCGATCGAGTCGTTCTTCAACCCGCTCCTGCATTTCCTGATCTTCTCGGAACGGGTGATGACCCGGACGCCCTGGCCGGTGATCCTTCTGGTGGTCGGGCTGATCGCCTGGGTCGCGAGCCGGAACTGGAAAATCGTCGCGGGGTCGATCGTGACGCTTTTGCTGATCGGCTATTTCGACATGTGGCAGGACACGATGAAGACGATCTCCATGATCTTCGTCTGCACCGTCATGTCGATCGTGCTGGGCATTCCCATCGGCATCGCAATGGCGAAATCGACCTGGGTGCAGCGGCTGGTGAACCCCGTGCTCGACGTGATGCAGACGATGCCGAGCTTCGTCTATCTGATTCCGGTGGTGATGCTTCTGGGGATCGGCAAGGTGCCGGGCCTCATCGCCGTGGTGATCTATGCCATTCCGCCGATCATCCGGCTCACCAATCTCGGCATCCGGCTGGTGGACAGCGAAATCCTGGAGGCGGCGGACGCGTTCGGCTCCTCCGGCTGGCAGCGATTGAAGAATGTGCAGATCCCGCTGGCGCTGCCGACGATCATGGCGGGGATAAATCAGACCATCATGATGGCGCTGGCGATGGTCGTCATCGCCTCCATGATCGGGGTGCAGGGACTGGGTCAGCCGGTGCTGAAGGCGATATCGAACCAGTATTTCACGCTCGGCATGTTCAACGGGCTCGCCATCGTGGGCGTCGCGATCATCTTCGACCGGGTAAGCCAAGCCTACGGCAAGCGGCTCCAGAAGCATCTCGAGGTCGTGCATGGCTGAGGGCGGCATCGAGATACGCAACCTCTACAAAATCTTCGGACCGAACCCGAACGCCCATATAGATCAGGTCAGGGGCGGCATGTCGAAGGAGGAGCTGAACCTCCGCCACCACCATGTTCTCGGCCTGCGCGACATAAACATTGCGATGGCGGCGGGGTCGATCCAAGTCATCATGGGGCTGTCGGGGTCAGGCAAATCGACGCTGATCCGCCATATCAATCGCCTCATCGACCCCACGGCGGGCGAGGTGATCGTGGACGGCACCGATGTCGTGCGCATGGACCGCGCCGCGCTGCGTCAGTTCCGGCGCCACGAAACCGCGATGGTGTTCCAGAAGTTTGCGCTTCTGCCGCATCGCAACGTGCTGGAAAACACCGTCTACGGGCTGGAGGTGCAGGGCATCCCCCGCGCCCGCCAGCGCGACATCGCGATGCGCTGGATCGAGCGGGTCGGCCTCAAGGGGTTCGAGACGAACTACCCCAACCAGCTTTCGGGCGGCATGCAGCAGCGCGTGGGCCTCGCGCGCGCGCTGACCAACGACGCTCCGATCCTGCTGATGGACGAGGCGTTCTCTGCGCTGGACCCGCTGATCCGGATGGACATGCAGGGCATTCTGCTGGATCTGCAAAAGGAAATCCGCAAGACCGTTGTATTCATCACCCATGATCTTGACGAGGCGCTGCGTCTGGGCGACCGGATCGCGGTGCTGCGCGACGGCGAGGTGATCCAGCAGGGCACGGGGCAGGAAATCGTGCTGCGGCCGGTGGACGATTACATCGCCCGCTTCGTGCGTGAGGTGAACCGGGGACGCGTGATCCGGGTCGACACGATCATGACGCCGGGTGCCGACGCGGACACCGATGCGGTGCCAGTCCCCGAAGGCACGCTCCTCGAGGATGCCATGCGGATCATGAACCGCGCATCCGGCACCGTCGCGCGCATCGTGGGGCCGCAGGACCGTCCGCTGGGGATGCTGCACCTTACCACGCTGATTGACGCGATGGTGACACCGGCGGAAACGGTCGTCCCCGTCAACTGAGCAGCGCGACCGGCCAGAGCACGATCTGCGGAAACGCCGCGATCAACACGAGGACGGCCATGTTGATCGCGTAAAACGGCAATGCAGCGACGATCAGGCGGGGGATTGGCACGCCGGAGACATAGGCCGTCGCAAAGAGGCAGGTGCCGACAGGAGGCGTCGCGAGACCCACGGCCAGACAGGCCGACATGAAGATCAGGAAATGCATCGGATCGATTCCGGCATGGACCGCCGCCGGCATGATGACCGGGATCAGCATCAGGGCCGCCGCGACGATATCCATGAACATCCCCACGACAATGAAAATTACCCTCATGAAGAGCAGCGTCGTGAAGCCGGAGCCATCGAAGACGGCGAGCCACCCGGAGGCCTTGCGCGGCAACTGGTCGACGGTGAAAGCATAGGTGGCCGCCCGCGCGACCATCAGGATCAGAAGGACCGCGCCCGCCGTTCGCCCCGCCTGGATCGTCAGCTGGACCATGTCGCGCCAACCGATCTCACGGTGCAGGACACCGGCGATGAGGAGCGTATAGAGCACGGCGAGGCCCGCAGCCTCGGTCGGCGTGACGATGCCGGAGAACATGCCCGTCAGGATGATGATCGGCGCACCGATCGACGGCAGCGCCCGCAGGAAGGCGCGCACCGCCCGGCGCCCGTCGAAGGCAACGCGCATCCCGTATCCCCTCCGCCCCGAGATCCACGCATTGTATCCCGCCAACGCCACAGCCAGCAGGATCCCCGGACCGAGCCCTCCCGCAAGCGCCCCACCGACTGAGACCCCTGCCGCGGCGGCCGCGACGATGATCAGGATCGACGGCGGCACCAGCGTGGCAAGGGTCGAGGTGATCAGCGTCATGGCCGCCGCATAGGGCAGCGGATAGCCCCGACTGGTCATGGAGCGGATCGTGATGGGCCCGAGGCTCGCGATATCCGCGACGGAGGAGCCGGAGATGCCGCCGAACACGAAGGACGAGACGATGTTGACATGGCCGAGCCCGCCCCGGCACCGGCCGATCAGGGATTCTGCCGCGTCGAAGATCCGCTCCGACAGGCCACCCCGCTCCATGATCTGACCGGCGAGGATGAAAAGCGGCACGGCTATCAGCAGGAACGAGTTGATCGAGGTCGCCATGGATTGCGTGATCATGCTCATCGGCAGCCCGAACCACCAGAGCGTCGCGAGCGTGCCCAGACCTAGCGCCACGGCCAGCGGCACGCCGAGCGCAGCAAGGAATAGAAAGAGGATGAGGAGCGTGAGGCTCATTCGGCGCGACCCGTCCCGTCGGGCCGTGCCCCGTCAGCCGCCTGTCCCCCGCCGATGCCCGAGACAATGGCGCCAAGGATCGACAGCGCCGCGCCCACGACGAGCGGCATGGTCGTGAGCCACATGCCCATCTGCAAGATCGGCGACCGCTCCCCGAATGCCATTTGCTGGCGCATCAGGTCATATCCATACCACGTCACCGCCGCGAACAGGACCGTCGTGGCAATCATCGGCACGGCCCGAAAGATCCAGCGCAGCGAGCGTGGCGCGAGATCGGGAAGCAGCGTGATCGCCGGATGCGAGCCCGTCCGGAACGAGGCCGCGAGCCCGAACCACACCGTCCAGATGAACAGAAAGCGCGAAAGCTCTTCTGTCCACGGGATCGAGGCGCCGAAGAACCGCGAGCCGACCTGAAGGCAGATGAGCACGACCATGCCCGTCACCGCGAAAAGGATGACCGCATCCACGAGACGCCAGAGAAGCCGGTCGAGCCGTTCCATGACCTGTTCCTGCGATGATGGGTGAGCGGGCCCCGCCAACGTGGCAGGGCCCGGGCCGGATCACTTCTGCACGAAATCGAGGCTCTTCTGCATGAAGTCCGCGCCGATCTTGTCCTGAAACTGCGGATAGATCCCGCGCGCGATTCCCTGCACCTTCTCAAGCTCGCCGTCGGCAAAGCGGTTGAGCGTCATCCCCTTGGCCTGCAACTCCTTGATGATGGTGGCCTCGGTCGCGATCTCTTCCTTGTCATGCTCGGCGATCATCTCGTCGGCGGCGGCTTGGACACCGGCGCGGTATTCCTCCGGGATGCCCGTCCATGCAGCATCCGACAGGGCGACGATGAAGCTGTCGGCCAGATGCTGGGTCAGGTTCAGCTCTCCCTGAACCTCGTAGAGCTGGTTGTTCAGCGCAACCTCGACGGGGTTCTCCTGCCCGTCGATTGCCTTGAGCTGGAGCGCAGAATAGACTTCGGAAAAAGCCATCGGCGTCGGATTGGCGCCCAGCGCCTGAAACAGCGCCACAAAGAGCGGGTTGTTGGGCGTCCGAAGCGTCAGCCCCTTGAAATCCTCTGCCTTGGTGATCGGCGTCTCGCGCGTCGTCACGTCGCGGAACGTCCTGAGGAAGAAGCCGAGCCCGTGGATCTTCAGCCGGTCCAGCGAGGCCAGCAGTTCCCTGCCCGGCTCACCCCTCAGATAGGACTGGAGCTGGTCGTAATTCGCGAAAAGATAGGGCAGCGAGATCGCGTTCATCCGTGGCTCGAACGAGGCGTAGACCGAGCTTGCGAGGATCAGCCCATCCAGCGCACCGGAACCGAGCTGGTTGATCGCGGCATTCTGGTCGCCGCCGAACAGAACCCCGTCGGGGAACACCTCGATCTTGACCGCGCCCTTCGTCTTTTCCGCCACCAGGTCGCCGAACCGCGTGGCCGCACGGCCGACCGAACTGCCGATCGGGTCGGGCACGGCCATGCGGAGAGATGTCTCCGCCCGGGCCGGCGTGGCGAGCGTCGTCAGCGTCGTGGTGGCCATCGCTACGGCCGCGAGGCCGCCGAGGATGGTCCTGCGCGTGGTGAAACCTGTCATGTCTTTCCTCCCGAAATGAAGTGGCGTCAGTCTCGATGCGCACCGCCCCCTCTCCCGAGGCCATGCACACCCCGTGCGTCAGGGGGCGATGCGCGTGTAGAAGCGAACCGGACCCTCCACACAAAGGTTCAGCGCGGTTCGAAAAGCGGCGAGGTGAGGTGTCTCCAAATGCGCCTCGAACGCGGTTCGGTCGGTGTAGACCTCGTAGAACATCACCGCGACCGGCTTCACGTCCCGGTCCACCACGACGTCGAACTGCAGGCATCCGGGCTCGTCCGCGAGAGACCGCGTCGCATCCTCGCGCGCGGCGTCGAGAAATCGGTCAAGCCGTTCGGGTTCGACCGTGAAGGACGGGGCGACGACATAGCTCATGCCGCAGAACCCAGCTTTGGCCCCATCGTCTCCACCTGTTCGAGGCGCAGGTTCACGACGTCGAGATCGTCTACGACATCGACGTCCGCGTAGGTCACGATCTGGTCGCGCGGCACGTCGCGCTTCAGGCGCACCTTGTGGGCGAGCCCCATCGGCAAGGCGTCGATCCGGGTCGAGATGGTGGCCGGAATTGCTTTTGCCCACGTCGCATAGCCCCCCTCGCCGTCGAGCCAGTCGCCCGCCTTCAGGTCGCTCTTGGCCGTCGCCACGGCATCGCCCCGGAACTCCAGCGCCGTCCCGGTCGGCTCGCCGCGCAGGCAGGCCGACAGGACGGAGACGGAGGTTTCCAGCCCGATGAGGTGGAACGGACGCCACATGGAGCCATACCAGCCGGACGTGTCGGTCAGCAGGCCATACCGGCCGAAGCACTCGCGCGTGTAGTCGTCGGACGCGCGGAAGGTCACGAACATGCCGTAGCGGATGTTGTTGAGAACCTCGCGCCCGTCCGGCTCCTGGCTCGCCGCAATCTCCACGAGGCCGGGCTTGGCGAGCCGCCCCCCTTCGGACCGGGGCTTGAAAACGGAGGCGAGATCCTGAAGCCCCGCAGGATGAAACGCCAGCCCGTCATCGGGGCAGTCGAGCCCGGTGCCGTTGGCAATCGCCGCCATCTCTATCGCCGCCTTGGTGCCGTCTGTGAAGGAGTTATACATCTTCGGATTGAAATCGCCCTTGGCGACGAACTCCTCGCTCCACCCGAAATAGCCCCAGACCGTATCGGGGGTCGAATAACGGTATTCGGGTTGGAAATTCATCCCCTTCCCGGCGGAGACGAGCTCGAACCCGCAAGACCTGACCCAGTCCACCAGCTCGCAGCAAAAGGCCGGCTGATCCCCGTAGGCCATCGAATAGACGAGCCCCTTCGCACGCGCCTTCGCGGCGAGGATCGGCCCGCACATGACATCGGCCTCCACATTGACCATGACGATGTGCTTCATCCCCTCGATGGCCATCAGCGCGTGGCGCACGCCAAAAAGCGGATGCCCCGTCGCCTCGATTACACAGTCGATGCCGTCGAACGCGCAGAGCGCTGCGGCGTCGTCGGTCAGGAAGGTGCGCCCGGTCTTCACCGCATCGCCGAAGGAGGTCGCGGAATGCTCCTCCGCCGTCCAGCCGGTGCGGGCCATCGACGCGCGGATCTTGCCGACGTCGAGATCGGCGACCGCCACGACATGGTAGCCTGCGATCTTGCGCGCCTGTGCGAGAACCATGGAGCCGAATTTACCCGCGCCGATCAGGCCCACACGGACGGGCCGACCGGCCTCGTGACGTTCCGCAAGCATCCCCGACAGACTCATGGCCATTCCTTCCGTAGTTGAAACGCTACCCCTTGGCGCTGCGCGTCCAGACGGAGCATTTTGCCCAGCGTGGCGGATCATACGGCAAAACAAAATCTTTGATTTCTTAGTCAATCATAAGATATTCTAATGCATTGACGGGATTGTCCGCTTTCCACTGCGCAATCTCGTCGCGCAGCCAGTCCATCAGCTGCACGACGCGGTGGCGGCGCAGGTTGGACCGGGGGCAGACCATCCACTGGGTCTTCTCCACCAGAAGCGGCGTCCGGCGGACCGGCACGACAAGCCGGCCGGAGCGCAGTTCCGCCTCCATCATCAGCTCGCTCTCCAGCGCGATCCCCAGACCAAGCGCCGCGGCCTCGATCGCCATGTGTGAGCGGTCGAAGGACAGCCGCCCCCCCGCCGCCCCGTCCTGCAGCGACAGGCACGACAGCCAGGCCGGCCACTGGACCTGCGCCTTGACCGACCGGATCAGCCGATGCGACGCTACCTTCGCGGGCAGAAGCGAGCCTGCGGCTGCGAGACCGGGCGCGCAGACCGGCAGGAACCGCTCCTCCACCAGCGGCTCCTCGTAGAGACCGGACCAGCCGCCAAGGCCATGCCGGATTTCCAGATCGACGTTGTCGCGGCTGAAATCCACCGGCTCGTTACTGCCGTCGAGCCGGATGTCGGTGCCGGGCATCCGGGTCAGGAACCGCTCCAGCCGCGGCAAAAGCCATTTGGTGGAGATCGTCGGCGTCGCCCGGATCACGATCGTCGTGGGCCTGCGCGCGCCGCTCATCGTGTCGGTCGCCTCGAGGATCCCCTCCACCTTGTCGGAAATCTGCTGGAAGTAATGTTCGCCCGCCTCCGTCAGACGGATGCTGCGGCCCTCGCGCGCGACGAGCGCGGTTCCGGTCCGCTCCTCTAGGCTGCGGATCTGCTGGCTCACGGCGGAGGCGGTGACGCCCAGCTCCGCCGCCGCCCGGGCGATCGAGGTCTGGCGGGCGACGTGATAGAACACGATGACGGCGCGAAAGGGTGGCACGGCTCCGACTCCTCCGCGAGGCTCGGTCGCCACTCTATAGCGCGCGGGCGTGACCCGCACGCATGTTGCGAGAGGGTCCGCGCCCTGTTGCGAAATCCGATTGCATCGTGGCGCGCTTTCGCTAGCGTTCCGGCAGCCGCCCGCCGGATACCGAAACGAGCGGGGGCGTCGAACGGACAGGGCGGCACGCCGCCGAGAGGGAGGGACATCATGACCGTGAAATCCGCAGCGATCGCGCTTGCGATCGGCGTCTCGTGGCTTGCCACTGGGGCCATCGCCGAAACCGTGGGCATCGCGATGCCGACAAAATCCTCCGCCCGCTGGATCGCGGACGGCGACAACATGGTGAAACAGTTCAAGGAAGCGGGCTACGATACCGACCTGCAATATGCCGAGGACGACATCCCCAACCAGTTGGCCCAGATCGAGAACATGATCACCAAGGGCGACGACGTGCTGGTGATCGCCGCCATCGACGGGACCACGCTTTCCAACGCGCTGGCCAACGCCAAGGCCGCGGGCATCAAGGTCATCGCCTACGACCGCCTGATCCGCGACACGCCGGACGTGGACTACTACGCCACCTTCGACAATTTCAAGGTCGGCGTGGAGCAGGCGAAATCGCTGGTCCAGGGCCTGAAGGACCGCTTTCCCGACACCAAGCCCTGGAATGTGGAGCTGTTCGGCGGCAGCCCCGACGATAACAACGCCTTCTTCTTCTACAACGGAGCGATGTCGATCCTGCAGCCGATGATCGACGACGGCTCAATCGTCATTCCGTCGGGCCAGATGGGGATGGACACGGTCGGCACGCTGCGCTGGGACGGTGCGGTCGCACAGTCGCGGATGGATAACCTGCTGTCGGCCAACTATACCGACAAGCACGTGGACGGCGTCCTCTCGCCCTACGACGGGCTGTCGATCGGCATCCTCTCCTCGCTCAAGGGCCTGGGCTACGGGTCGGGCGACCTCAAGATGCCGATCGTGACCGGACAGGATGCGGAGGTGCCGTCCGTCAAGTCGATCATCGCAGGCGAGCAATATTCGACGATCTTCAAGGACACCCGCGAGCTGGCCAAGGTCACCGTCGGCATGGTCAACGCGATGCTGAAAGGCGGCGAGCCGGAGGTCAATGACACCAAGACCTACGACAACGGCGTCAAGGTCGTGCCCTCCTATCTGCTGGAGCCGGTCGAGGTCGACAAGTCGAACTGGGAGAAGGTGCTGGTCGACTCCGGCTACTACAAGAAAGACCAGATCGAATGATCCGATGCGCCGCCCGTCCCTTGAGGGCGGCGCATCGGCTGCAGGAGTAATCCGTTGATGAGCGCACTTCTCGACATGCGCCATATCACCATGACCTTCCCCGGCGTGAAGGCACTCGATGACGTGAGCCTCGCGGTCGAGGCGGGGGAAATCCATGCCATCTGCGGCGAGAACGGCGCCGGCAAATCGACGCTGATGAAGGTGCTGTCGGGCGTCTATCCGGCGGGCAGCTTCGCGGGCGAGATCGTCTTCGACGGCGCCCCGGTGCGGTTCGCGGGCATCCGCGACAGCGAGGCGCAGGGCATCATCATCATCCATCAGGAACTGGCGCTGGTACCGATGCTCTCCATCGCGGAGAACCTCTATCTCGGCAACGAGCGCGCGACCGGCGGGGTGATCGACTGGCTGGAGACGTTTCGCCAGACCGAGGCCTTGCTGGCGCGGGTGGGCCTGCGCGAACTGCCGGGCACCAAGGTGGAGAGCCTCGGCGTCGGCAAGCAGCAACTGGTGGAGATCGCGAAGGCGCTGTCGAAGAATGTGCGACTGCTGATCCTCGACGAACCGACCTCGGCGCTGTCGGAGAGCGACAGTCAGGCGCTGCTGGATTTGCTGCTGGACCTGAAGGTGCGCGGCGTCACCTCGATCATCATCAGCCACAAGCTGAACGAGGTGCGAAAGATTGCGGACCGGGTAACGGTGATCCGCGACGGGGCAACGATCTCCTCCATCGACGCGCGGAGCGGCGGGCTGACCGAGGACCGGATCGTGCGCGACATGGTGGGACGCGACATCACCAACCGCTATCCCGAACGGCCCCGCGTGGCGGGCGATGTGGTCTTTTCGCTGAAGGACTGGACCGTCTGGCACCCCGACCATGCAGACCGCAAGGTGATCCGCGGCGTCTCCATGACCGCACGGGCGGGTGAGGTGGTGGGCATCGCAGGCCTGATGGGCGCGGGCCGCACCGAGCTTGCAATGAGCATCTTCGGGCGCAGCTACGGGCGCGGCATCACGGGCACGGTGGAGATGCACGGCACGGTGGCCGACGTCTCCTCCGTGGACCGCGCCATCGCGGCGCGGATCGCCTACGTGACGGAGGACCGCAAGAGCCTCGGGCTGATCCTCGAGGACTCGATCCGCGGCAACGTCGTGCTGGCGGGGCTCGACCGCGTCGCCAGCCGCGGCGTGATCGAGGAGCGGCGCGAGACCGAGGTGGCCGAGACATACCGCCGCACGCTCGGCATCCGCACGCCGTCGGTGTTCCAGAAGGTAATGAACCTCTCAGGCGGCAATCAGCAGAAGGTCGTGCTTTCGAAATGGCTTTTCACCGATCCGGACCTGCTGATCCTCGACGAGCCGACGCGCGGCATCGACGTGGGCGCGAAATACGAGATCTACGGCCTTATCAACGACCTGAGCGCGGCCGGAAAGGCCGTCGTCATGATCTCGTCGGAGATGCCGGAGCTTCTGGGCATGTGCGACCGGATCTACGTGATGAACGAGGGCCGCTTCGTCGGCGAACTCGACGCGCGTGAGGCCAGTCAGGAACGGATCATGTCGATGATCGTCAGGGAATAGGGACGCTCCATGGAACAGACCGACCGCGCGCCGGCACCGGGCATCAGCTCCTATGTCCGAAAGCATATCCGCGAATACGGGCTGCTGCTGGCGCTGATCGCCATCATGGCATTCTTTCAGGTCATGACCGGGGGCGTGCTGCTGCGTCCCGTCAATATCACCAACCTGTTCCTGCAGAACAGCTACATCATCATCATGGCGCTGGGGATGCTGCTCGTGATCGTGGGCGGGCATATCGACCTCTCGGTAGGGTCGGTCGCGGGCTTCGTCGGCGCGCTGGCGGCGGTGATGATCGTTTCGTGGAACGTCAACGTGGTCGTGGCGTTCGTGGCCTGTCTTTTCTGCGGCATGGTGGTGGGCGGGGTGCAGGGCTATTTCGTCGCCTACTGGAAGATCCCGTCCTTCATCGTCACGCTTGCGGGGATGCTGGTGTTTCGCGGCCTCTCGCTCTGGCTTCTGGAGGGGCAGTCGGTCGGGCCTTTCCCGCGCAGCTTTCAGGCGCTCAGCACCGGCTTCATCCCCGACATCTTCGGCGTCACCCGCCCGAACATGCTGGCCATCGTCGTAGGCGTGGTGGCCGCGCTGCTGATCGTCTGGATCGGGATGCGCGCCCGTGCCCGCAACGGCCGCTACGGGATCGAGGATGAACCGACCGGCCTCTTCGTGATCCGCAATGCCGTGATCGCGGCGGCGCTGCTGTTCGTGACCTGGAAGCTCGCGGGATTCCGGGGACTGCCCAACGTGCTGGTGTCGATGTCGGTGCTGACCATCGTCTATGTCTTTCTGACCGAGCGCACGACGCTGGGCCGGCGCGTCTATGCCACCGGGGGCAATGCCAAGGCCGCGAAGCTGTCGGGCATCCGAACCGAGCGGCTGACCTTCCTCACCTTCGTCAACATGGGACTGCTCGCGGCCCTTGCGGGGCTGATCTTCGCCGCGCGGCTCAACACGGCGACACCCAAGGCGGGCTTCGGGTTCGAGCTGGATGTGATCGCCGCCGTCTTCATCGGCGGGGCCTCGATGGCCGGCGGGTCGGGCAAGATCGTGGGCGCTGTCGTGGGCGCCTTCATCATGGGGGTGATGAACAACGGCATGTCGATCCTGGGCATCGGGATCGACTACCAGCAGGTCATCAAGGGCATCGTCCTGCTGGCGGCGGTGTTCTTCGACGTCTACAACAAGTCGAAACAAGGCTGACATCACACCGGACCCGTCCCATGCGGGCCCCATCACTCCGAGGCTTTCCCATGACCTTCACACCCGCCCCGTGGCCCCGCCGCCTCCGCTCTCAGGAATGGTTCGGGGGCACCTCGCGCGACGTGATCTACCACCGCGGCTGGATGAAGAATCAGGGCCTGCCGCACGACCTGTTCGACGGACGTCCGGTAATCGGCATCCTCAACACCTGGTCGGAGCTGACGCCCTGCAACGCCCACCTGAACGCGCTGGCGGAAAAGGTGAAGTTCGGCATCTACGAGGCCGGCGGCTTTCCCGTGGAGGTGCCGGTCTTCTCCGCCTCCGAGAGCGCCTTTCGCCCAACCGCGATGATGTTCCGAAACCTCGCCGCGATGGCGGTGGAGGAGGCGATCCGCGGTCAGCCGATGGACGGCTGCGTGCTGCTCGTGGGCTGCGACAAGACCACGCCGAGCCTGCTGATGGGGGCGGCCTCCACCGACCTGCCCTCCATCGTCGTGACCGGCGGGCCGATGCTCAACGGTTATTTCAAGGGCGAGCGTGTCGGCTCCGGCACGCATCTGTGGAAATTCTCCGAAGCCGTGAAGGCCGGAGAGATGGACCCCGCCGAGTTCGTGGAGGCCGAAGCCTCGATGAGCCGCTCCGCCGGGTCGTGCAACACGATGGGAACCGCCTCCACCATGGCGAGCATGGCCGAGGCGCTGGGCATGGCGCTGTCGGGCAACGCGGCGATCCCCGCCGTTGATAGCCGGCGGCGCGTGATGGCGCAGATCTCTGGCCGCCGGATCGTGCAGATGGTGAAGGACGATCTGAAACCCTCCGACATCATGACGAAGGAGGCGTTCGAGAATGCGATCCGCACCAACGGCGCCATCGGCGGCTCCACCAACGCGGTGATCCACCTGCTGGCGATCGCGGGCCGCGTGGGCGTGGATCTGACGCTCGACGACTGGGACCGCTGCGGCCGCGACGTGCCCACGATCGTGAACCTGATGCCGTCGGGCAAGTATCTGATGGAGGAGTTCTTCTACGCGGGCGGTCTGCCGGTCGTGCTGAAGCGTCTGGGCGAGGCGGGGCTCTTGCACAAGGACGCGCTGACCGTATCGGGCGAGACGGCGTGGGATCAGGTCAAGGACGTGGTCAACCACAACGAGGACGTGATCCTGCCCACCGACCGCGCCCTGACCCAATCGGGCGGCGTCGTGGTGCTGCGCGGCAATCTCGCCCCGGACGGCGCGGTGCTGAAACCCTCCGCCGCGACGCCTGCGCTGATGGTCCACACGGGCCGCGCGGTCGTGTTCGAGGGGATCGACGATTACAAGGCGCGGATCAACGACGACGCGCTGGAGATCGACGAGACCTGCGTGATGGTGATGAAGAACTGCGGCCCAAAGGGGTATCCCGGCATGGCGGAGGTGGGCAACATGGGCCTGCCGCCGAAGATATTGCGCAAGGGCATCACCGACATGGTCCGCATATCCGACGCGCGTATGTCGGGGACGGCCTACGGCACGGTGGTGCTGCATACCTCGCCCGAGGCGGCGGCAGGCGGCCCGCTGGCCGTGGTCCGCACTGGCGACATGATCGAGCTGAACGTGCCGGAGCGGCGGCTGCATCTCGACATCACCGACGCCGAACTGGCCGAACGGCTGGCCGCCTGGACCCCGGCGGCGGAGGCACCGGGCAGCGGCTATGCGTTCCTGCACCACGCGCATGTGATGGGGGCCGATACCGGGGCGGATCTCGACGTCCTCCTCGGGTGTCGCGGCGCGCCGGTCGGCAAGGACAGCCACTGATGCAGGCGGGACCGCGCCGGAAGGTCGCCCTTGTCGGCATCGGGAAGATCGCGCTTGACCAGCATGTCCCGGCCATCGCGGCCAGCCCGGACTGGGTGCTTGCCGCCACGGTATCGCGGCACGGCACGGTGGCAGGCATCCCCGCCTACACCGGGATCGGCGCAATGCTGGAGGCGCATCCCGACATCGGCACCGTCAGCCTCTGCCTGCCCCCCGCCCCCCGCTTTGCCGCGGCCGCAGCGGTGCTCGCCGCGGGCCGCCATCTGATGCTCGAAAAACCCCCGGGGGCCACGCTGGCGGAGGTCCACGCCTTGCGCGCCATCGCGGCGGCGAAGGGCGTCAGCCTTTATGCAACATGGCACAGCCGGATGGCCGAAGCCGTCGCCGCCGCGAAGGCCCGCCTTTCCGGCGCCACGATCCGGGAGGGCCACATCACCTGGCGCGAGGACGTCCGCAAATGGCACCCCGGCCAGCACTGGGTGTTCGAGCCGGGCGGCATGGGCGTATTCGACCCCGGCATCAACGCGCTCTCCATCCTGACGGAGATCCTGCCCGCGCCGGTCCATCTCCTCTCCGCCGACCTCGACATGCCGACGAACTGCCAGACCCCGATCGCCGCACGGCTGACCTTCACCGGCGGCATCACCGCCGATTTCGACTGGCGGCAGGAGGGTCCGCAGACCTGGGACATGACGTTCGGGACCGACCGGGGCCAGATCGCCCTGCGGATGGGCGGCAACGTGCTGGAGGTGGACGGACAGAAAGCCAACGGCGCGCCCAGCATCATGGGCGAATATCCCGCGCTTTATGCCCGGATGGCGACGCTGGTGCGCGATGGCGTTTCCGACGTGGACCTCGCGCCGATGGTGCTGGTGTCGGACGCCTTCACCATCGGCAGGCGGCACGAGGTTCCGGCGTTCCGGCTTTAGCGTCACGCCCACATTACGGCTGCGCCTCGGCATGGGTCAGCAGACTCGCCGCGACGAGCCGGTCGGCCAGCCCCTCCGGCCCTTCGAACCGGTGCACCTGCCAGCCGCGCGCGGCGGCGGCGGCGATGTTCTCCGCCTTGTCGTCGGTAAAGAGGAGCCGGTCCGGTGCGATACCGCTGTCCGCCTCCACCGCCGCATAGATCGCAGGGGCGGGCTTGACCAGCCGCAGACGCCCCGAGACATAGAAGCGATCGAACTCCCGCAGGAAGGGATAGATATCCTGCGCGTGGCTGAAACTCTCGTCGCCGAAGTTGGTCAACGCGAAGACCGGCACACCCTTGGCGCGCAACTGCCGAAGCAATACCAGGGAATGGGCGATCACGGGCACGGCGAGCCCGGCCCAGTCATCGTGCCATTGCCGGATCTCGCCCGCCCAGCGCGGATGCGCGTCGGCCAGCGCGTAGATCGAGCTTTGAAACGGCGCACCTTCGTCGATGGCGGCGTTCACCGCCTCGATCCCGGTTTCCGCGAACATCGCGCGGCGCGCATCCACGCCCAATCGCGCGTCGTAATAGGCCTCTGGCGCCCAGCCGATGAGGACGTTGCCGATGTCGAAAACCACTGCCTCAGGTATCATCGCGTCCCTCCACGGCTGCCGAGCGCAAGGCCGAGGGTGCTGCGGCGAGCGGCGGAACCTCGGGGCGCACCCGCGTCTCGCGCCACACGACATAGATGCCCGACCCGCAGATCATCGCGATCCCGACCCAAGCCACCGCATCGGGCCATTCGCCGAAGACGAGAAGCCCGAACATGATCATGAGAGGAATCGCCACATATTCGAACGGCGCGATCAGCGCCGCCTCGCACGACCGGTAGGCTTGTGCGATGAAGATGCCGCCGGTCACGCTCGCCAGTCCGATCAAGGCGAGGATCGGCAGATCGGCGGCGGCAGGCCACTCCCACGCGCGCAGCAAAAAGGCGAGCGACGGATCGGTCTGACCTGCGAACTGCCCGGACCCGAGCAGCAATCCGCTCACCGTGCAAAAGAGGATGAACGCCACCTGATTGTAGAAGGTCATCGTGACCGCACTCTCTGTCCCGCCCATCCGGCGCGTCATCATGTGCAAAAGCGCGTAGCAGACGGCGGCCAGCAGCGGCAGGACCATCGCGGGATGAAAATCGCCAAAGCCCGGACGCAGCATGACGACCACGCCCACCAGCCCGACGCCCACTGCGGCCCAGCGCCGGGGGCCAACCTTTTCCCCGAGCAGCGGCACCGAAAGCGCGGTGATGACGAGCGGTGCTATGAAGAACAGCGCCGCCGCCGTGGCGATGGGCAGGGCCGCGAGGCCGAGGAAATAGAAGAAGTTCGACGCGATGACGCAGAGGCTCCGCGCTGCGTGGAGATGCAGCTTGCCGGTGCGGAGCACGCGGTAGCCGCCGCGCATCGGGACCACCAGACCCAAGAGCAGCCCGAGCCCGATCAGCGACCGGATCAGCACGATCTGGTGCAGCGCATAGCCACCCGACAGGAACTTGATCGAGGTGTCGTTCACCGAAAAGAAGCACGAGGCCGCGAGGACGGACCCGATGCCCAGCAGCATCGTGCGACGGTCGGGGCTCGGAAGGCTCACCATGCCACGGCCATGCCTGCGCGCGGCGCCCGCGTCTGTCCCGCCCGCGACATCAGAGCGCCTTTGCCGCCCGCACGACCCGCTCCAGCCCTTCGAGAAAGCGCGAGCGGTCGGCGCGCGAGAAGGGTCGGCCGCCGCCCTGGCGAAACGGATCGGCCGATCGCAGGTCCGCCATCAGGTCGCGCGTCGCCAGGACCTGCCCGATGTTGCGGCCGTGAAGCTCCTCCCCGTTGTGCCGGATCACCCGCGCCCCCGCCGCCACGCATTTCGCGGCAAGCGGGATGTCGCCCGTCACAACCACGTCGCCCGCCCCGGCCCGATCCGCGATCCACATATCGGCCACGTCGGGGCCCGCCTCCACGAAAACGCTCTCCACCAGAGGGTTGGCCGAGGGCCGGATGCCGCCGTTCGACACCAGCACCATCCGCATCCCGTGCCGGGTTGCGACCCGTTCCGCCTCGGTCTTGACCGGGCAGGCGTCGGCGTCGATGAAGATGGCACCGCCCTCAGGCATAGAGCGCCTCGGCGTGGAAGCTCATGTGATCCTCCATGAAGCTCGCCACGAAGAAATAGCTGTGATCGTAGCCCTTCTGCATCCGCATCGTCGCAGGCTGGCGCGCGGTGGCGATCGCCTCGGCCAATGCCTCCGGCTTCAAGAGATTGAGGAACTGGTCCGACGCGCCCTGATCGACCAGCATGGGCCCGTCGAACCCGCGTTTGCGCAGCAGGAGCGTCGCATCATGGGGCGCCCATTTCGCCTCGTCCGCGCCAAGATAGGCGGTGAATTGCTTGCGGCCCCAGTCGCTCGTCACCGGGTTTGCGATAGGTGCAAAGGCGGAGACGGAGCGGTAGCGGCCCGGAAAGCTCATGGCGACAGTAAGCGCGCCGTGCCCGCCCATCGAATGCCCGGTGATCGCCTGCAGATCCCGCTCCATCGGGAAGGTGGAGAAGACGAGATCGGGCAACTCCTCCGTCACGTAATCCCACATCCGGAAGTTCTTCGCCCAAGGGGCCTCCGTCGCGTCGACGTAAAATCCCGCACCCTGCCCCAGATCGAACGCCTTGTCGTCGGCGGCGCTCTTGCCGCGCGGCGAGGTGTCAGGAAAGATCAGCCCGACCCCATGCTCGGCCGCATATTTCTGCGCCCCGGCCTTCACCATCGCATTCTCGTGCGTGCAGCTCAGCCCCGAGAGATACCAGACCACCGGCACCGGCTCGTGCTCCGCCTCCTCGGGCAGGAAGAGCCCAAAGGTCATGTCGCATCCGCAGGCGTCCGAGGCATGGGAATAGACCCCCTGCACGCCGCCGAAACACCGGTTTTCCGACAAGGTCTTCATGGCACGTCTCCTTCGAACAGGGTCATGATCTCCGCCACCGGCTTCTTGCGTTTCGCCACGGCGGGCACGGTCGCATCCGCCGCGGGATGCCCCACGGCGAGGATCATCACCGGCTTTTCATTGTCCGGGCGCGCGCACAAGCCGTTCAGGAACTTCATCGGGTTCGGGGTGTGGGTGAGGCAGGACAACCCCGCCATGTGGAGCGCGGTGACGAGCATCCCGGTCGCGATGCCCACGCTTTCGGGCACGTAATAGTGCTTCACCCGCGCGCCGTCCCGCATTCCCCAGCGCTGGGCGAAGACGACGATCAGCCACGGCGCCACGGTCAGGTGAGGTTTCGTGGCATCGGTCCCGATCGGCTCCAGGGCGGCCAGCCATTCGTCGCCGCCGCCACCGCCGTAGAACTGCCGCTCCTCCTCCTCCGCCGCCCTCCGGATCTGGGCTTTCATCGACGCGTTGGCAATCGCCACGAAATGCCACGGCTGCTGGTTGGCCCCCGAGGGCGCGGTGCCTGCGGTGCGGATGCAGGCCTCGATCACGGCGCGGTCCACCGTGGTATCGGCATAGTCCCGCACCGAATGGCGCTGGCGCATCAGCGCCTCGAACCGCTGCGCCCCGGCCAGCATGTCGGGGGGCGTCAGGTCGCGCCGGTCGGACAGGGGGAGGGCCGTATAGACCGGTTTAGGCACCGTCATTGCATCCCCCCCAGCGGTGCGGTCATCGCGATCACCGCCGTTATGGTCAGAATGCTCACCGCCGTCGAGATCAGGATCGACGCCGACACGCGCTGCGGTGCCACGCCGAAATGCTGGGCAAGGATATAGACGTTGTTCGCCACCGGCAGCGAGGCCGCCGCGATCATCACGCCCGCGCGCTGCGGCTCCACCCGGAAGAGCAGGAGCGCACAGACCGCCACAGCCCCCGGATGCAGCACCAGCTTGCAGAACGAGAGCCAGCCCGCCACGGCCATCCGCTCCGCCGTCTTGGTGGCGAGCGAGGCACCGATGGCGAAAAGTGCGCAAGGGCTGGCAGCCGCACCGAGGATCGCCATGAAATCCTCCACCGGTCCCGGCAGGCCCACGCCGGTCGCGGACCAGAGCAGCCCCGCCACGATGCTCACCACCATCGGATTGCGCGCGAGGCCAAGCGCCAGGATGCGCCAGATCCCCAGATGGAGCCGCCCCTCCCGCACCCCCGCCACGATCAGGGTGATCAGCGAGGAGAACACCACGAGGTCGATGGAGAGGACCATCAGCACCGGCCCCGCCGCGTGTGGACCTAGCAGCACCACCAAAAGCGGCACGCCCAGAAAGCCCACGTTTCCGATCACTGCGCACTGCGCCTCCACCGCCGTCTCCAGCGTGGGCACGCGGCGCAACTGCGCCACCGCCATGGCGAGGAGATAGACCGTCGTGCTGGCGGCGAGATAAGCCATCAGGAACCGCCCGTCCCAGATCTCGCGCAAGGGCAGGCTGGCCGCGAACCGGAAGAGCATGGCGGAAAGGGCGAAGAAGAACACGAACCGGGTGAGCCAGGCGGTCGCGTCGGGCGGAAAGAAACGCAGGCGGGCGGCTCCGTATCCCAGTCCGATGAGCGCGAAGAAGGGCAGCGTCTTCAGAAGGATCGGCAGCATGGGGAACCTTCGGACCGGGCGCGGATCACGGTTTCACGCCGCCCACCGGGATGCAAGGGCGCCCGCCTCAGCCGTTCCGACGCAGCACCTGCCCCGCCAGATAGAGCGATCCGCAAATCAGCACCCGCGCGCGGGGATCGCCCGCCACGATGTCCCCCAGCGCGTCCTGCACCGAGGCCGCCTCCACCGCTGTCAGGCCCACCGAGTGCGCCGCCGCCGAAGTGGCGGAGGCGGGCAGCGTCGCCGCCTCGCCGTCGATCGACACGGCATGAAGGTCGGCGGCAAAGGGGGCCAGCGGGCGCAGGAACCCCTCCACGTCCTTGGTGTTGAGCATGCCGCAGATCAGATGCGTCGGCCGCGCGGGCATGGTGGCAAGCGTCGCTGCCACCGCCGAGCCCACGGCCGGATTGTGCCCGCCGTCGAGCCAGATCTCCGCCTCCGGTGCCGCCTCCACCAAGGGGCCGTGGCGCAGGCGCTGCATCCGGGCGGGCCATTCGGCGCGGCTCACCGCCGCCTCCGCACTGCCCGCGCCCAATGTGCGCAGCGCCATCAGCGCGGCGCCTGCGTTCTGGATCTGATGCGGCCCGGCGAGGTTCGGGAGCGGCAGATCGAGAAGCCCGGTCTCATCCTGAAACACCATCCGCCCGCGATCCTGCTGGCAATGCCAGTGCTGCCCGTGCACCAGCAGCGGCGCGCCCAGACGCGCGGCCCGGTCCTCGATGACCGCCAGCGCCTCGGGCTGTTGCGGGCCCACCACGCATGGCACGCCGCGCTTCAGGATCCCCGCCTTCTCGCCCGCGATCTCAGCCAGCGTGTCGCCCAGATACTGCTGATGGTCGAGAGAAACCGGCGTGATGACCGTGAGCGCAGGACGCGCCACCACGTTCGTCGCATCCATCCGCCCGCCAAGGCCCACCTCCAGCAGCGTCCAGTCCGCCGGCGTGCGCGCGAAGGCCAGAAACGCGGCCGCGGTCGTCGCCTCGAAGAAGGTGATCGTCTCGCCCCCGTTGGCGGCGAGGCATTCGTCCAGCAACCCTGCCAGCGCATCCTCCCCGATCAGCGCGCCCGCGACGCGGATCCGTTCGTGGAACCGGGCGAGATGGGGCGAGGTATAGGCATGGACCCGCAGGCCCGCCCCCTCCAGCCCCGCCCGCATCATGGCGAGCGTGGACCCCTTGCCGTTGGTCCCGGCCACATGGACCACGGGCGGCACCGCGCGCTCGGGGTGGCCCAAGGACGCCAGCAACCGCTCCACCCGGCCCAGCGTCAGGTCGATGATCTTGGGGTGCAGCGTCATCATCCGCCGAAGCAGAACGTCGGACCCCGCTTCGACGCCGGTCATTTCACAGCGGCCTTGGCCGGTGCGTCATCCGCCACAGGCGTCGGCGCGGGAAGCTCGCCGCGCACGCCGGGCGGCAGCTTCATCAGCATGCGGAGCACGGTGACGAGATCCTGCTTCATGTCGCGCCGGTGCGTCACCCGATCGAGCATCCCGTGATCCAGCAGATATTCCGCGCGCTGGAACCCTTCGGGCAGCGTCTCGCGGATCGTCTGCTCGATCACGCGCGCGCCCGCAAAACCGATCAGCGCGTTCGGCTCCGCGATCTGCACGTCGCCCAGCATGGCGTAGGAGGCGGTGACGCCGCCGGTGGTGGGATGGGTCAGAACCACGACGTAGGGCAGCCCCGCCTCCTTCACCATGTCAACCGCGACCGTGGTGCGCGGCATCTGCATCAGGCCGAGTATGCCCTCCTGCATCCGCGCGCCGCCCGCGGCGGAAAAGAGCACCAGCGGCTTCTTCCGCTTTACCGCGACTTCGGCCGCGGCGATGATCGCATTGCCGACATACATGCTCATCGAGCCCGCCATGAAGGCAAAATCCTGTGCCACGGCGACGATGGGCGTGCGCCCGATCTCGCCCTCGGCGACCAGCATCGCCTCTTTCTCGCCGGTGGTCTTCTGCGCCGCGCGAAGCCGTTCGGGATAACGCTTCTGGTCCCGAAAGCCGAGCGGGTCGGCGACGGGTTCGGGCACTTTCACCTCGGTGAAGATGCCGCCGTCGAACAGGGCCGCAAAGCGGTCGCGTGGCGCGAACGGCATGTGATGGTCGCAGGTCGTGCAGACGTTGAGGTTGTCCTTCAGCTCCCGGTGGAACAGCATCGTCCCGCATTCGGGACACTTGGTCCACAGATTCTCCGGCACCTCGCGGCGCGAGAAGAGAGAGTTGATCGTCGGGCGGACGTAGTTCGAGATCCAGTTCATCGCACGCGCCTTCCCGCCTAGGACAGTCGCCACCAGATAGTCGGGCGGGGGGCGGAATGCAATCGGGCGGGGGGCGGAGCCCTCAGGCCACGTCGCGGGCGAGAAGCTGCCCGCCCGGCCCCGACTTCACCTCGAACCGGCCGATCTTGCGCACCAGATCGCTGAGCTTGCCCGCGCCGTAGGTCCGCGTGTCGAAGTCCGGCGCACCCAGCGTGATGAACTGACCAATCTGGCCCAGCGAATACCACTCGCCCTCCGGGTCGATCGCCCGCATCGCCGCGATGATAAGCGGGACCGCGTTCGCCGGCGGCTCCTTGGCGGCGCGGGGCGGGGCCACATCGGCGGGCATCTCGGGCATCATGCCGGCGGGGGTCGCGGCTGTGCGTTCGGGCTTGGCGTCTCGCGGGGGCTCCGCAGGCTCCTCGCCCGCAGACAGGTTCTCCACGTAGATGAAGCGCTTGCAGGCCATGCGGAACGCCTCCGGCGTCTTCTTCTCGCCGATGCCATAGACGTCGAGCCCCTGTTCGCGGATCCGGGCCGCAAGTCGGGTAAAGTCGCTGTCCGAGCTCACCAGAACGAAGCCGTCGAAAAGCCCGGAGTGCAGGAAATCGATCGCCGCGATCACCAGTCCTATATCGGAGGCGTTCTTGCCCCGCGTGTTGGAAAACTGCTGGTCCGCCACCAGCCCCAGCACCGCCACCTTCTTCGCCCAGCCGCCCAGCCGCTGCGCCGACCAGTCGCCGTAGATCCGCCGGACCGAGGCCTCGCCCAGCCCCGCGATCTCCTCGAAGATCGCCTCGGCGTAGCTGGCGGGCACGTTGTCCGCGTCAATCAGGACGGCAAGGCGGGGGGCGCGGTCATCGGCCATGGTGGTCCTTTCGGAAAGGCGGAACGCGGGGGCGCGCGGCTGCGGATAGCCGAATGCTTGCCCCGGTGCGGGCCGGAACGCAAGCGCGCGCGTCACAGGGTCTTGAAGAGGATCAGCGCATCGACATAGCCGTCGCGCGGATGCCGGAACGCGCCGGGAAGGCGCCCGACCACATTGAAGCCATACCGTTCCCAGATCGTCAATGCGCGCACGTTGCTGCCGACCACGAAGTTGAACTGCATCGCGCGGTAGCCCGCGGCCTTCGCCTGTCCCAGCGCGTGATCGACCATCCGGCGCGCTACCCCGCGCCCCTGCGCGCGCCCGTCGGTCACGAAACCGCAGTTGCACACATGCGCCCCCCCGCCGGGCTGGTTGGGACATAGGAAATAACTGCCCACGGGCGCGCCCGCCTCCTCCGCCACGAAAACGCGGTGGCCGTCCGCACACCAGTAGGCGAGCGCATCGGCGCGGGAGGCGTCGCGAGGGACCGTATAGGTCTCACCCGCGCGGAATATCGGCTCCAGCATCGCCCAAAGGGCGTCGTCGTCGGACGCCGCCGCGGATCGCAAGTTGAGAGATCGGTCTGTCATCACCCCCACCCTGCCAAAGCTGCGCACGGAACGAAAGGCGGCGCTGTCCGCGCAATGGCGGTCAGTCGAGCCGGGTGTGCGCGACCTGATCCTTGTAATCGTCGCGCACGTCCATCCCCAGCATCATCTTCGCGCCGCCAAGAAGCCCCGTCTCCGCCAGCCAGATCGTCGCGGCGCCGGTGTCCATGCGCAGCAGCGCCAGCTTCGGATCGGTCTTGCCGCCGGGAAACCACGCCTCCACGAACGGCGACCAGAGCCGGTCGATCATTGCCTTGTCGTCGGAAAGGGAGAGCTTTCCCTCCACGGTGGCAAAGAGATCGTGGCCCTTCTGCGCAAATGTCAGTTCTGCACCAGTGCCGGACCCGGCGGCGGAGGCCAGATCGTCGGTCCGGTCGGCAAAGAACCACAGGGCGCCGGGCGTGTCGTCATCGACCTGTGCTGTCATCGGGCGCGGCATGTCGCCGGCTTTCGACAGCCGCAGCATCACCGTGCGGTCGGATTTGACCGCACTCCAGAACTTTTCCGTGATCTCGTTTTCACTGGGCATCGTATCGTCTCCTCTGAATTGTATGGAGTCAGGCCGCCACGGCCGTGCGGGTCAGATCGTGCATCACGTCGGCTGCGATTTTGAAACTGCGCTTTCGTGCCTCGGGATCGTGGATCATGCCGGTCAGGATCACCTCGTCGGGCCGGTGCGCCGCGATCAGGTCCGAAAGCCCGCGATGCACCGAGGCGGGACTGCCCACGGCCGAGCAGGACATCGCCCGCGACACCTGCGCCAGCATCGCTTCGGGCACCTCAGCGCGCACGTCCTTCACCGGGCGGGGCAGCTTGCCGGGGCGCCCGGACCGGAGCCGCGCGAAGGCCAGCACCTGAGAGGACCGCAGGAACAGTGCCTCCTCGTCGGTATCGGCGGCCACGACGCCCGCGGCCATCATCGCGTGAGGCCGGTCCAGCCACTGTGACGGGCGGAAGGTCGCGCGGTAGGTCGCGAACGCCTCGTCCAAGAGCTCCGGCGCGAAATGAGAGGCGAAGGCGTAGGGCAGGCCCAGATAGGCCGCGAGCTGCGCGCCAAAGAGGCTGGAGCCGAGGATCCAGACCGGAACCTCCGTGCCCTCCCCCGGGATCGCGCGGACGGCACCCTCGCCGGGACCGAGGTAGGTCAGCAGTTCCACCACGTCCTGCGGAAAGCTGTCGCCACCATCCATGTGCCGCCGGAGCGCCCGCGCGGTCGCCATGTCGGTGCCCGGCGCGCGCCCGAGGCCGAGGTCGATACGCCCCGGATGAAGCGTCGCCAGCGTGCCGAACGCCTCCGCCACCATCAGCGGCGCGTGGTTCGGCAGCATGATCCCGCCAGAGCCCACGCGGATCGTCTTGGTCCCCGCCGCGACATGGCCGATTACCACTGCGGTCGCCGCTGACGCGATGCCGGGCATGTTGTGATGCTCCGCCAGCCAGTAGCGGTGATAGCCCAGCGCCTCGGCATGGCGGGCGAGATCGAGCGTCGAGCCCAGCGCGGTCGCGACATCGGACCCTTCCGGCACGGGGGAGAGATCGAGGAGAGAGAAATGCTGCATGACGGACCTCCTGTTGATCCAGATGTAGGGCGCGAACCAGGGTTTGAGAAGGCGCGGCACGCTCGAGAGGGGTCGGCACGGTCCTGTCACGCACATTCGTCTTGAAGCGGGCACGACCAGACGGCACCCTCGCAAACATGCCGGCCTGTTCCCGCGCCAGCGCAACAAGGAATGCCGCCATGAACGCCATCTTCGGGTCCGCCACCCTCGCCGCTGCACTGGCGATGGCCACGGCGGCCACCGCCGCACCCCTCACCTGTCCTGTCCCCGCCGCCGTGTTCGCGAAAACCAACGGCGCGTCCAGACCCGTCTCCATCGCCGGGCTCGCGGATCAGGTGGGCACGTCTGCGCTTGACGACAAAGGCGTGCGGGCGATGGAGACGAAGATCGCGTCCGATTATCCCGACGCCAAGAAGGCCGAGATCGCCGACCTGCTGATCACCGCCTTCTGCACCTACCTCAAGAAGGACACGCCGGGGACGCGCCAGCGCGAGGCGAGCGTTCTGGCCTATGAGAAACTGGTCTATAGCGTCGTCTTCGGCGGCGCCCCGCCGTCCGACTACAAGCGGCAGGGCTGGCTTTACGGGGGATAGGCGAGCGCCGTCAGTAGATCACCACCGACCGGATCGACTCGCCCGCCCGCATCAGCTCGAAACCCTTGTTGATGTCGTCGAGAGGCAGCGTGTGTGTAATCATCGGGTCGATCTCGATCTTGCCGTCCATATACCAGTCGACGATCCGCGGCACGTCGGTGCGGCCACGCGCCCCGCCGAATGCGGTGCCTTTCCAGACCCGCCCAGTCACGAGCTGGAAGGGCCGCGTCGCGATCTCCGCCCCGGCGGGGGCCACGCCGATCACCACGGAGACGCCCCAGCCGCGATGCGTGCATTCCAGCGCGTCGCGCATGACCTGCACATTGCCGGTGCAGTCGAAGGAATAGTCCGCCCCGCCCATCCGATCGAACGGGGTCTTCGTCATCTCCACCAGATGCGGGACGATGCCGCCCTCGATCTTTGTCGGGTTGACGAAATGCGTCATCCCGAACTTGCGCCCCCACGCCTCCCGGTCGTCGTTGAGGTCGACGCCGATGATCATGTCCGCGCCCGCAAGCCGCAACCCCTGAATGACGTTGAGCCCGATCCCGCCCAGCCCGAAGACCACCGCCTTGGCCCCTGCCTCCACCTTCGCGGTGTTGAGGACCGCACCAACCCCGGTCGTCACACCGCAGCCGATGTAGCAGATCTTGTCGAACGGCGCGTCGTCCCGGACCTTTGCCAGTGCGATCTCCGGCACCACCGTATGGTTGGCGAAGGTGGAGCAGCCCATGTAATGATGGATCGGCGTGCCATCCAGCATCGAGAAGCGCGAAGTGCCGTCGGGCATCAGCCCCTGCCCCTGCGTCGCCCGGATCGCGGTGCAGAGGTTGGTCTTCTGGCTGAGGCAGGACGGACATTCCCGGCATTCCGGCGTGTAGAGCGGGATGACGTGATCGCCTGGCTTCAGGCTTTTCACCCCCGGCCCGCATTCCAGAACGATGCCCGCACCCTCGTGCCCGAGGATTGCGGGAAACAGCCCCTCCGGGTCCGCGCCGGACAGGGTGAAATCATCGGTGTGGCAGATGCCGGTCGCCTTGATCTCGACCAGAACCTCACCCTCCTTCGGGGCGGCGAGGTTGACCTCCATGATCTCCAGCGGTTGTCCGGCGGCGATGGCTACGGCGGCGCGGGTTTTCATCGGTTCTCTCTTTTTTGTCATTTGACCCGAAATTGTGGCAAACTAATTGTGAAAGCAATGAAAGAAACGACTGAAAGGGAATTGACCATGTCATTCATCACAGTCCTTCGCCATCCCACCGCCCCTGCCGTTTTTCTGGGAAGCCTCCTTGCCGGATGTGTGCCCACTGGCGGCGTTCCTCCCGCAACTCAGGGCATGCACAGCGCCATCGTCGGCAGCACCGACAGTTGCGGCGCTTCGCGCTACTCCAATCTGACAGGCAAGCCCAGTTCAGTGCTGTCAACCGTAGCGTTCAGCCAACCGCATCGGATCATCCAGCCGAACAAACCTGTCCCCACGGACGTGAATGCGAACAGGATCAATTTCTATACCGACAGAACAGAAATGATTACGAAGGTCAGTTGCGGCTGACACGTCCGGGGGGGGCTGAAAGTCCCCCCCAAAAAACGCCCTATTTCTTCGCACGATATTCCTTATGGCAGGCTTTGCAGGCCCCGCCGATTTCACCCATCCCGGCTTTCAGCGTTTCGAGCGAGCTCACGTCGATGGCCCCCGCCGCGTCGCCCAGACCTTTGGCCTTGGCATTGAACCCGTCCATGTCGGTCCAGATGTTCGGCTTGGCCTCCGATTTCGGATCATCGGCCTGCTTTTCGAACGCTGCCGGGATCTTCGGGGCATAGTCGATCAGCGACTTTTTCGCATTGGTGGCGGCGGGTCCGCTGAACTCTGTCTTGCCGCTGGCCATGTCGCCCAGGACCTTGGTGGACTTCGCGATCTTGTTCATCAGGCCTTGGCGGGCGAGGACGTCGGGATCCTTCGCCTTCTCCTCGGCCATGGCGGTGCCGGTGGCCAGGATCAGCGCCAGTGTGGCGAGTGCGGTATGTAGTTTCATGGCATGGTTCCTCTGTCCGGTTGCCGGCATCCGGCCGGTCTCATGACGCCACTTTACACGGGGCCGTGTATCCGTCGCGCGCCAAATCCCCGAGGCGCCCGGGATCACGGCAATGTCATCGCCAGGCGGGACTCGACTCCGCCAACGCGCCTGCCATAAAATGAACGAAACGGGAACATATGGAATCGTGACATGGCACGGCGGATCCTATCGCTCTGGTTTCCGCGGTTCGCGGCGGAACGGGTGCTGCGCCGGGGCGGGGCCACGCTGCCCGAACCCTTCGCGGTGGTGGCAGAGGCGGGGGGCGCGCAACGACTCGCATCGCTGAACCGCGAGGCGGAGGCGGCGGGCCTGCGCGCGGGTCAACCGCTCCGCGATGCGACCGCAATGTGCGCGGGGCTGCGCACGGTGGCTGCGGACCCGCCGGCGGATGCCGCCTTCCTCACCGTGGTGCGGCGTTGGGCGGGCAAGTTCAGCCCCTGGGTGGCGGAGGAGCCGCCCGCGGGCCTCGTGATCGACCTGACCGGATGCGCGCATCTCTTTGGCGGCGAGGCCGCGCTGATGGAGGTGGTGGAGACGGATTGCGCCGATCTCGGCCTCACGATGCGGGCGGGTCTGGGCGATACGCCCGGTGCGGCCTGGGCGCTCGCGCGCTATGCGGGGTGCGGGACGGACCCGCTGCGCAGCGGCGACGCGATCGACCAGGAGGCGCGTGCGACCCGGTCCCGCGCGGTAAAGCGGCGGCACTGGGAACGGGGCGGCGCGGCACCCTCGCACCTGCCGCAGCGCGGAGCGCCCGACACGGCGGCGGGCGAAGGCGCAGCGCAGGCCGCGGGCATCGGTCCACAAGGCCGCATCGCCCCGCCCGGACGGATGGCGGAGGCGCTGATGCCGCTGCCCGTCGCGGCCCTTCGCCTGCCCGTAGCCACGGTGGAGGGTCTGGCCCGGCTTGGCCTGCGCCGGGTCGGCGATCTGATGGACCTGCCGCGCGCCGCTCTCGCCCGGCGCTTCGGCGCGGACACGCTGCGCCGTCTCGATCAGGCGCTGGGGCGGGAGCCGGAGCCGGTGACGCCCGCCCGCGCGCCCTTGCATTTCGCGGTGCGGCTGACCTTTCCCGACCCGATCGGCCTTCTGGGCGACGTGGAAGCGGCGCTGGACCGGTTGCTTCCCGTGCTCTGCGCGCAGCTTTGCCGCAAGGAGCGGGGCGCCCGCCGGGTCCGGCTGGAGGCCTACCGCGTCGACAACCGGGTGGAGCGGGTGGAGATCGGCCTCGCCCGTCCCGCGCAGGAGGCAGCGCGCATCCGCCCGCTGCTGGCGCTGAAGCTCGAGGGCATCGACGCGGGCTTCGGGATCGACTGCCTGCGCCTCTCGGCGGTGGAGACGGAGCCCCTGAAGCCCGGACAGGACAGCATTGCCCCGCGCGCCGCCCCCACGGCGCTGCTGGACGACCTGATCGGCAAGCTGACCGCGCGTCTGGGGCCCGAGGGTGTGACCCGCCTGCACCCCGCCGAGAGCCATATCCCGGAGAAATCCGCGCTCGTCCTGTCCGCGCTCTGGTCCGACCGGGCGGCCCTGCCCTGGCCCGGACCGCGCGCGCCCCGCCCGCTGGTGATCTTCCGGCCGGAGCCGTTGCAGGCCCCCGAAACCCCCCGCGTGCCGCTGGAGTTCCGCTGGCGCGGGCGCGACTGGCAGCTTGCCCGGGCGCGCGGACCGGAACGGCTTGCCCCGGAATGGTGGCTCGACGATCCCGAATGGCGCTCCGGGACGCGCGACTACTGGCGCGTGGAGGCGCGCGAGGGCACCCGGCTCTGGATCTGTTACGCCCACGGGGGGCTGATCTCCGGCGGCTGGTTCTGCCACGGGATGTTCGCGTGACGGGCCTTCCCTATCCGCCCCCAACACGCGAAGGTGTGGACTCTGGCAGGGCAAGGCCCCTAAACTGGGGGTTGTGTCGCGTGGGCCGGATCGGGCGGGTTCGCGCCCGCAGGCACCCCCGCGGATGCGCCAGCCGGTCGCGGGGCGGAATAGGAACGGGAACGGGACGACGCAATGCCTCGCCAGGTCCTTTCCGGTGCGCGGATCTTCGACGGCACGCATCTGCATGACGGCGACGCGCTTCTGGTGCAGGACGGGCGCATCGGCGGGATCGTGGCGCCCGAAGGGCCGCCTTCGTTCGACGGCGGCTATCTCGTGCCGTCGTTCGTCGATCTGCAGGTCAACGGCGGCGGCGGTATCATGCTCGACGGCGATACCGATGCGGGGCGGATCGCGGCGATCTGCGCCACGCATATCCTGCAAGGGTGCGCAGGCGTGCTGCCCACGCTCATCACCGACCGGCCCGAGGCGACAACGCGGGTGATCCGCGCCGCGACCGCCGCCGCACGCGCCAATGTTCCGGGCTTTCTAGGCCTCCACCTCGAAGGGCCGCATCTCGACCCGGCGCGCAAAGGCGCGCACGACCCCGCCCTGATCCGCCCGATGGACGATGCGGACCTGCGCGAACTCATGGCCGCGGCGGAGGTTCTTCCGACCCTGATGCTCACCGTGGCCCCGGAGGCGGTCAGCTCGGCACAGATCGCGGCACTCGCCGGGGCGGGCGCGATCGTCTGCCTTGGCCACAGCGCCTGCACGCACCAGACCGCGCGCGAGGCGACGGCGGCGGGGGCGCGGGGGGTCACGCACCTCTTCAACGCGATGAGCCAGCTCGGCAGCCGGGAGCCGGGGCTCGTCGGTGCCGTGCTGGAAGGAACGCTCGCGGCAGGGATCATCGCCGACGGAATCCATGTCGCGCCGGCAACGCTGCGGGTGGCGCTCGCCGCGCGACCGCGGGGCCTGTTCCTCGTGTCCGACAGCATGGCGTTCGCGGGCACCACGGACACGGAGATGACGCTCAACGACCGCCTGATCGTCCGCCGGGACGGGGTTCTGACGCTGCCCGACGGCACGCTCGCAGGCGCGGACCTGCGGCTCGACGATGCGGTGGGGATGATGGTCCGGGGGTGCGGGCTCCATCCCGCGCAGGCCTTCGCAATGGCTGCTGCGGTTCCGGCCGCAGTGATCGGGCGCGACCGCGAACTGGGCCACCTGAGTCCCGGCCGTCGCGCCGATTTCCTCCATCTCGACGCGGAGTTCCGCATCAAGGGCATCTGGTGGCGCGGCACCCCGATTGCCTGAACGGAGAAAGGGTTGCCCCTGCGGGCAACCCTTTCCGAGCTTCAAGGAGATGGGCCAGTTAGGACATCAGCCCAATCGTCCGTCGCATTCACCGGGGACTGCCCCTAGCAAACACCCCGTCCGACTGTCCCGACACGTCTCTCCACCATCACTCTAGACACTGGATCACCTCCTTTCAAAATGTTGCCGATACAAGGAAGGTGGCAGGATTTTCGCGTTTGTCAAAAGTTTTTACGCGAGCCTCCGAAACCGCCGCGCAACGATGAGGCGGAACGGCACCAGTGCCACCGCCGCAAGCGCGATCTTCACGCTCCAGTCCGCGACGGCCAGCGATACCCAGAGCGGTGCGGCAGACCCGTGACCGAGCAGCGGCAACGCCTCGTTCGCCCAGGCGACATCGCCCGACAGAACGCCCGACAGCGCACCGGAAAACGCGATGGAGAAGAACAGCGCCGTGTCCAGCGGCGCGCCGATCAGCGTGGAAACCAGCGGCGCGCGCCACCACGATCCTGCCCGAAGCCGGTCGAAGATCCCGATATCGACAAGCTGTGCCACGAGGAACGCCGTGGCCGACCCGAGCGCGATCCTGAGCGTCACCAGCGGGCCGGACCCGCCCACGATCTGCGTACCCACCAGCGAACAACACAATCCGGCGGCAAATCCCGCCAGCACGACGCGGCGCGCGGCGCGCGGACCGTGGAAGCGGTTGGTGAGGTCGGTCACGAGGAAAGCGAACGGATAGGTGAACGCCCCCCACGTCAGCCATTGGCCGAACAGCACCTGCACGAGGATGTTCGAGGCCACGACCACGGCCGCCATCGCGACGATGCCGGGGATCAGGGATCGCGTCATCGGTCCATCCTTTGCACAGGTCCGCGAGGTAGGCCCGGTGCATCGCCCTGTCAACGCGGGATCCGGTATTCGACGAGCTGCGTCTGCTGGAGAAAGAAGTTGTTGTCGTCCGACACCATGGTCAGCCGGATGTCGCCGTCCGCGTCGCGCCAGACGGCGATGCCCTCCAGGTTGTCATGCTGCCCGGTGGCGCTCTCGAACTCGATCCGCTCGTCGCCGGTCCCTGTTTCGGTCACAGCGAAGCTGCGGACGCGGCTGGAAAAGCCGAGGATGCCGTGGAACCGCCGCTCCAGCAGATAGAGCCGCCCGTCCGGCCCGAAATCGGCCCCGGTCGCCAGATATTTTCCCCGCCGCGCGATAGCGAAGGGCTGGTCCCATGTGCCATTGCGCAAACGGTAGACGGGGAACGCGACGCTCACGTTACCGGAGCGTTCGGGCAGCGTGTAGAGCGCGCCGTCCGCGTCCACCGCCAGCGCCTCCAGCGCGGCGTTGCCCTGCATGAACGCAAAGGCGGCGTTGCGCGTCATCAGCATATCCTGCCCGCCGGTTCTGTCCAGGCGCTCGATCCGGGCGTCGATCTCGAAGCTCACGTAGGTCGTGCCGTCGGGCGCGATCGCCAGACCCTCGCTGTCGGCCCCGATGGTGCCCGAGGCCGTACGGATGCGGTGGATCTTCCCGGCTTCGACGCCGGTGATGATCCCGTCGGGGCCGCGCTCGATCTCCCCGTCCATCCAGATGCCATGGTCGGAGAGGGCGGTGAAATCGCGCCCGTTCGCCGCAACCTCCAGCCCGGACCAGCCTGCGAACGTCTTGTCTTCCGAGGTCCAGACATAGGTGCTGATATACGTCGCCGGATCGGCCCGCGCGGGTCCGGGACCGAGCCAGAGCGCCGCCAGCAGGCCCACTATCAGGGTGCGGACAGGACGTCGGTGCATCGTCTGGGAAGGTCCGCCATGGTGAATTGCCGGGGTCCGCGCGGGGCGGGGCCGGATTTCTTCGGCGCCTTGCCGGTCCGCTTCGGCGGGTTCAGGTAGTCCGTCACCCACCAGTTCAGGGTCGAATCGCATCCGTCGCCACCCTTGGATAGGTCCACAACCGAGGGTTTCTGGGTCTGGCACGCGATAGCTCCTCTGGGGCATTTCAGCCGGACGTGAAAATGGGTGTCATGGCCGTAGAACGGCCGGATCTTCTGCAGCCACGCCCGGTCCGAGCGTTTCGCGGTCTTGCACATCGCGATCTTCACCGCCGCCGCGACGAACAGCCGGTCCACCCGCGGGTCCGACGCCGCGGCCTTCAGCAGCGCCGCATGGCGCGGCGTCCAGTTGCGCGTGACCGACCGCTGATCAGCGGACCGCACGGGGATCGAGCTGATGCGCTCACGCTCCCCGGCGCTCAGGGTCAGGCTCTGCGGCGGCAGCATCCAGATGTCGGCGTCGAGCCCGATCTGATGGCTTGCGTGACCGCTCGACATCGGGCCGCCCCGCGGCTGGCTCATGTCGCCGATATAGAGCCCGCGCCAGCCGATCCGGGTGGCGGTCCGGCTCAGGTCCATCAGGAACTGCACCAGTTCGGGCTGGCCGTAGTGGCGGTCGCGCGAGAGTCGCATCGCCTGCCATGTCGGCCCCGATTCCGGCAGTTCCACCGCCCCGGCGGAGCAGCCTCGCGCGTAGGTTCCGACCGGCATCGCCGCCTCATGCGACGGCGCGCGCTTGGCCGCAAAGAGCTTGTTCGCCAGCGGCCCGGCCGTGACGCCGCCCGCGCAGAGGGCGGCGGCCGCCGCGATGCTCCAGAAAAGTCGTCTCATGGTCCCGCCCGCTGACCGGCCCCTTCAACCGGAGGCCTGACCCAGACTAGCAGAACCAGCCCCGATAGGAACAGCACAACCAACGGCATGATGCCCAGTCGCTGACTTCCCGTGAGGCCAGTCACCACGGCGATGGACAAGGGCGCCAGAAACGACGTGGCCTTGCCGGTCAGCGCGTAGATCCCGAAGGCCTGCGTCATCGCCTCGGGCCGCGCGAGGCGCACCACCATCGTCCGGCTGGCGGACTGAAGCGCGCCGCCCGCACCCCCGATCACGATGCCGACGAGGTAGAACGCGAAGTCCGGCAATCGGCTTCCCGGCGCAACGGCCCGCCCGAACACCGCCTCGCGCGTGATGAACAGCACCGCAATGGCCGTCAGCGTCAGCACCGCCACCGTCACCGCGATCACCGGCTTCGGCCCGAACCGCGCGTCCGACCGGCCGCCGAGCCACGCGAAAAGCGCCCCCGCAATGATCGCCACGATGCCGAACGTCCCGGTGTCGGTCACGCCCCAGCCCAGCACCCCCGCCGCATAGATGCCGCCGAAGACGTAGAACCCGTTCAGCGCATCGCGGTAGAGCATGGAGGAGGCGAGGTAGGCCGCGAGGCTCCGCTGTCCGGGCAGCGAGGCAAGGCTCGCGCGGAGGTCGGGCCAGGCGGAGGCGAAGGCCGACCGCAGGCTCTGGGCGGCCCCGGTCCGCGGCGCCCGCACCCAGAGGAAGAACGGCACCATGAAGACCGCATACCAGACCGCCGTGAGCGGCCCCACGATCCGCGTGCCCTCTCGCAGCGCCGGGTCCAGCCCGAACAGCGGCGGCAGGCCCAGAAGCGTGCGCCCGGTCGTCCCGTCGATCTGGAAAACGCCAAGCATCAGCACCAGCGCGATCAGCCCGCCCACATAGCCGAACGCCCAGCCGGAGCCGGAGATGCGCCCGATCTCCGCCCCGGTCCCCAGACCAGGCAGCATCGCGTTGGTGAAGATCGTCGCGAACTCCATCCCGATCAGCCCGATGCCGAACGCGATCATCAAGCGTGTGAGGTTGAAATCCCCCGGCGCCGCGGTCCAGAGATACCACGCCCCCGCAACATACATCGCGGAAAAGAGCCATACGAACCCCACGGTGCGCCCCGCCCGGTCCGCCACCGCCCCCAATAGCGGCGCCCCGACGGCGATCACCACGCCCGCCGCCCCGATGCCGTAACCCCAGACCGCCTGCGCACGGGGTCCGCTGCCGAGGATCTCCTTGAGATACGGCCCGAAGATGAAGGTGACGAGCAGCGTGTTGTAAGGTTGGCTGGCCCAGTCAAAGAACCACCAGCCCCAGATCCGTTTCCTCGCTGGCGTCATCGACCCTCCCCCGCGCATGGCACGGATAAGGCCGCGAACGCGCAGGCTGCGCAAGCGTCCTTCAGGGTGTGGTGCCAAGCGGGTCGACCCGGACCTCTCCCGGCGCGATGCCGGCGTCGGGATCAAGGACGACGTCTCTGGCCGACCGACCGGGCACGATGGCCGCGACGATCCGCGCGAGCGGGGCGTCATCGGCGAATCCGTAGCGTACGCGGCTGGCCGTATTCCCGGTGTCAGTGGAGCCGTCACCGCGCAGGAGCCAGAAACCGGTTTCGCGCAGCGTCGCGGCCAGTTCTGCATTCGCGACGCCAAGACGCACCATCCCCTTCGGTGGTGTGGTGCCGGCGGGCAGACCTTGCCAGTCCGACGCGACATAGCCCCCGTCCCTCACCGCGCTCACCCGCCAGAAGAGCGGGACATCCGTGCCCGGCAGCGCGTCCAAGATCGCCGATCCGTCCGTTCGCGCGGTCCAGAGCGTCGGTTCTCCGTCCGGGGAGGATCGGATGACCTGCACGGCGAAGGGCGGCCCCGCCCCGTCCTTCGTCGTGCGCCAGACGAGTTCCACCCCGTCCGTCCCCAGTTCCGCGAAGGCGGGCACGGGTGCGGCCCGTCCCTCCGGCGTCCGGCGCACGCTGGCAAGCTTGGCCGCCGCTGCTGGCAGGGACGGTGCCGCCTGCGCGAACCAGTAGCCGGCCAGTGCGTCATCGCGCGCGGTGCCCGACCCGGACTCGAACATCAGGCCCAGATTGTATTGCGCGCGCAGATTGCCGCGCAGGGCCGCGCGAGAATACCACACCAGCGCGCCGTCCGGATCGCGCGCGGTCCCCACCCCGCCGTCGAGCATCACGCCCACGTTGAGCTGCGCCTCCGCCAGCCCGATGCGCGCGGCCTTTAGATACCAGCTGAACGCCGTCTTCGGATCGCGCGGACCGTCGAGGCCGTAATCCGCCAGCGTCCCGAGGCCGAGCATCGCTTGCGCCGACCCCGCGGCGGCGTCCTGCTTCCAGATCGCCTCCGCCGCGGCGTAGTCCTGGGCGGCAAAGGCGCGACGCGCGGCGCTTTCCTCAGCCCCCGCTGAACCGGCGGCGCAAAGGCCCAGCGCCAGCCAGACCGCCGCCAGCGCCCCCCTCATGCCTTACCTCCACGAGATCTCGACCGACCGGTTGGCGCGTTCGGACACGTCCTCTCCGGTCGCGACCTGAAGCTCGCTGTTGCCGCGCCCCAGACCCTGGAGCCGGTCGACCGGGATACCGCGCGCGGCCAATCCCTCCGCCACCGCCTTCGCACGGCGGAGCGAGAGGTCGAGGTTGGCCTGCGGGTTGCCGACCGTGTCGGCGCCACCCTACACGATCATCACGAACGGATCGCCGTCCCGGAAGGTGCGTGCCGCCTGATCGAGCGTCGCACTCTGCGCGCCGTCGATCCGGGAGCTGCCGGTCGGGAAATAGACTTTGAGGAACTTGTCCGGGGCCGGTACCGCGTCGGCAGCCTTGACCTCCGGCGCGGTCGCGGTTCCGACCTCCTGCGCCAGCGCGGGCTGGAGGCCCGTGAGCATCAGGGCGATCGTCAGAGCTGAAATGGTGCGATGTCTGGTCATGCTGTGCTCCTTCACGTGGATTTGCGCGCCCGGACCCGGTGGTCCGATACGCCTTTGATCCCCGCAGGTCATCCGTTCCCGGCGAGGGGACCGTCACCCGGCCAAAGCTCGATTCGGCCAGATGCGAGAGCAGGATCGACCCATGTGAGGTCGATCAGCCGGGCCTGCGCCACCTCCGCCAGCCGTCGTGCGGCGGTCGCGTCGGCGGCGTTGAAATACCGCACCTGCGCCTCGGTCACGTCCAGATCCGACGCCCGGCTGCTGACGTCACCGAACCCGGCCAGACCCAGAACCCTTATCAACGCGGATGCGGCCCCGGAAGTTTCACCGCGTGGCATCATCAGCGTCACAGATTGCGAAAATCCCGGCGTCGCGGGATCGTCACAGCCCGGGCAGACGAAGGCAGGCGACGCGCCGGTGCCGGGGATTGCCGCACGGTCCGGCCTGCTCACCCGAACAGTGGCGGCGATGCTGTCGATTGAACGCAGTGAAGCCAGTGAGATCGAGCGCGCCTGCGACGCCCGTTCGGCGGCCGGAGCGGTGGAGAGGACGGCGATGCCTTGGGTCAAAGGGTGGGGCATGACCGGTTCCGTCTCGGACGCGTCCGCACGTGGAAGACGGGAAAGCCCGCTCCGGTCCGGGGCGGTGTCCCGGGCAACCCGGCCGGTCGCGGCCAATGTGCGGCCGTCTGCCGTAGCGAGCGCGCGCGGCGCGTCGGCCCGGACGGCGGGCACAGGCGTGCCTGCCACCGGCCGCGGCACGTCCGACTGACGCGGAGGAGCGCCTGCATCGGCCGGAAGGCTCCGCATCACGGTCCTGTCGCGCGCCGGAGCAGAAACGCCCGCGCCGGGGGCACCCGACGCCGCCACCAACGATGCGGGTGTCCAGCCCGCCCCAACCGGCGGAGCGCCGGGCATGGACGGTTCCTCCGTGCGGCTCGCAGCGGACTGCACATCCTGACGGGTCGTCGGCGTATCCAGAAGGAAATAGCCCGCCACCAGACCCGCTGCGAGGATCATCGCGATCAGGGCCGGCACAACCCACCCGCGCCGACGCGGGCGAACCTGCGGAGCCGGTGCCACGGGCGCCGATATCCGCGGCGTATCGGGGCGAGGCGCCGTCATCCTCTGGCGCAGCATTTCCGACGGCAAGACCGGTTTCGGGGCGGGAGCGTCCTTGGGCACGACGAGCTTGAAGGGAGGCTCCGGCGGTCTGGCGGCCACCACCCTAGGCGGAGCTGCGACGGAAACGGGTGGCAGTCGCTTCACCACCCGGTCCTCGGCATCCTGATCTGCATCGGCGGCGCGTTTCGCCATCACTTCGGCGCGCTGAATGCGGGCCTGTTGCAAGCGCTCCTCGAAGTTCGTCGCCAGATGCGGATGCCGGCGCGGTTCGCCATCCAGTTTATCGATCTGCGACATGAGACGAACCCAAACTTACTCGGACAAAGGCGACGCGACCACCGGACAGGTAGTCCCTCCGTGCATAGCACGATTCCGCCCCGGAAACCCCTCAAATCGACGTGTCCGTTAATGCACTGCGACCAGAGCCTCACCGCACCCGGATCGAGGAGCGCGCCGACCGCCCCGCCGCGTCGATCACCGACAGGGTGACGAACCCCGGACCCGGCAACCGCACCACCGTGTCGCGCATCCTCAGACCACTCGACACGGGCCGCCCGTCCGCGAGCCATGTGAACGGCCCGACACCGCCCGCGACGCGCAGCAACACGCCGTCCGCCATCGCCTCCACCTCGGCACCGTCGGGCGGGAAGGTAACAGTGGGACCGCCTGCACTTTCGTCAAACGCAGCGGTGCGGGACCGGAAGCTGCGCAACGGCTGCGGCAACTCCGCATTCGACATCAGCAGCGTCGCGGGCGGCGGCGATCCCAGCGGCACCAGCCCGCGCCGGACGCGTGCGAAGGCTTGGAACAGCACCGGCGCCGCGAGGTCCGCGCCGAACGCCCCCGGCACCGGCGTCCCGTCGGCGCGACCCAGCCAGACCCCCACCACATCCTCGCCGTCGAACCCGATGGCCCAGGCATCGCGGTTGCCGTAGCTCGTCCCCGTCTTGTAGGCGAGCCGGTTCGCAGGCGCGCCCGCGGGCGGCGGCAAACCGGCGAGGATATCGCCCACCTCCCACGCCGATACCGCCGACAGGACGCGCGCTCCGGGTTCCGCCACCTCCCCCATCTCGTGGCGCAGGGGCAAGGACACGCCGCCGCGCGCGATGGCGGCGTAGAGCTGCACCAGATCCTCGAGGCTGACGCCGAGCCCGCCCAGCGCCACGGCGAGCCCGGGCTGGCCGCCCGGCACATGCCCCTCCACCCCCGCGCGGCGCAGGCCCG
>JBBSVE010000002.1:0-46906 GCA_038233815.1 Rhodobacterales bacterium | reverse complement strand
TGGCCTCCACCATGGCCGAACGCCGGGCGGGTGCGGCGACCCGGTCGATCGACCGGCGCATTGTTCCCTACCGCTCCGATCTCGAACGCTCACTGCGATCGGAACCGAGCGTGCCGCAGCCTCTCATTCTCGCCACGACGCAGCGTGTCGACGGGCGCCGACCCTACGGCTACCCCCCCGCCCCGCCCGTGCAAATCCATACCGCCGACGAACCCGGTCCGGACATGGCGACGCCGGACGAACCAACCCTCACTCATGCCGAATTCGTGTCGCGACTCGGTGCAATGGACCTCGCCAAGCAATTCGAGGCTGCGACCGCGTGGTGCATGGTATTCGCAGCAACCGGGACCGTTACGCGAAATCGGCTCTTCGAGCTGGTCGCTGGGAACGACGGAAACGCAACGCTGACCCAGGACGACCTGCACGGCGGCCTGCAAGCGGCCTTGCGATCCGGGATCCTCGGCAAGGCGCGGTCCGGGCACCACACGCTGGCGGAGACATCGGCTTTGTTGCAACGCGCACGAAGCCTCGCGTAGATGCTCGCGCCGGATCAGCCCGCGTCGGGGCTTTGGCTCGTCCGACGTGGATCGCCCTGACCGATACCACGGAACACGAATCGAAATGGGAGGATCCACAGGAACCCGAGCCCCACGTAGACCAGCATCTCCGCCCAGAGCGGGGGACGGCCGAGCGCCGTGACGATGCTGACCGCCACCACGATATAAAGCGGCAGGCCGATCAGCAGGATCACGAGCGACCACCGGCGCCGCGCCTTCCAGGACAGTCCCGATGTCATGTCTCGCCTCGCTTTCCCCATGGACGGAGCTTTTCGGTCATGGCGGGGAGGTAGTCCGCCCCCGGCCGGGAACAATCGCCAGACCCGGATTGCACGCCGGCACGGCCCCCCGACCCATCGCCGGCCCCCCCCGTCAATCCGCGAACGGATCGGTCACGAGGATCGTGTCGTCACGCTCCGGGCTGGTGGAGAGCAGCGCCACGGGACACTGGATCAGCTCCTCGATCCGGCGCACATACTTGACCGCGGCGCCCGGCAGGTCGTTCCAGGACCGGGCTCCGGCGGTCACCTCCGACCAGCCCTCCATCTCCTCCCACACCGGGGTGCAGCGGGCCTGCGCGTCAGCCGCCGTCGGCAGATGGTCGAGCCGCGTGCCGTCAAGATCGTAGCCGACGCAGATCCGAAGCCGCTCGAACCCGTACAGCACGTCGAGCTTCGTCAACGCGATGCCGGAGACGCCCGAGGTGGCGCAGGTCTGGCGCACCAGCACCGCGTCGAACCAGCCACAGCGCCGCTTGCGACCCGTGACGGTGCCGAACTCATGCCCGCGCGTGCCCAGCCGCTCGCCATCGTCGTCCTTCAGCTCCGCCGGAAACGGCCCTTCGCCCACCCGCGTCGTATAGGCCTTCACGATGCCGAGGACGAAACCGATGGCCCCGGGGCCGAGGCCGGTGCCGGTCGCCGCCTGCCCCGCGATCACGTTCGACGAGGTGACGTAAGGGTAGGTCCCGAAATCGATATCCAGAAGCGCTCCTTGCGCGCCCTCGAAGAGGATCCGGCGGCCCGCGCGCCGGGCGTCCTGCAACACCTTCCAGACGGGTTTGGCATAGGGCAGCACCTGCGGCGCGATGTCCCGGAGTGCGGCCAGCAGACCCGCGCGGTCCACCGGTTCCATCCCCAGCCCGCGCCGGAGCGCGTCGTGATGCATCATCAGCCGGTCCACGCGCAGCTCCAGCGTCGCGTCGTCGGCGAGGTCCGCGACCCGGATCGCGCGCCGACCGACCTTGTCCTCGTAGGCGGGCCCGATGCCGCGCCCGGTGGTGCCGATCTTCGCGGCCGAGTCCTGACCCTCGCGGGCACGGTCCAGCTCCCCGTGCAACGGCAGGATCAGCGGCGCATTCTCCGCGATCATCAGGTTCTCGGGCGAGATCTCCACCCCCTGACCGCGCAGCTTGTCGATCTCCATCACCAGATGCCACGGGTCCAGCACGACGCCGTTGCCGATCACCGACAGCTTGCCGCGCCGCACGATCCCCGAGGGCAGCAGGCTCAGCTTGTAAACGGTGCCGTCCACGACGAGCGTGTGGCCCGCGTTATGACCGCCCTGAAAGCGCGCGATGACATCGGCGCGCTCGGACAGCCAGTCGACGATCTTGCCCTTCCCCTCGTCGCCCCACTGCGCGCCCACGACTACGACATTGGCCATGTGAAACACTCCCGCTCAGACCGGCGATCCGAGGCGATCCCGGCGATCCGTGCGCGGTATAGCCCCCGGGGGACGCGCATGAAACCGCAAAATCCCGACCTGCCCCTGCGGCGGCCCCCGGGGCTTGCCCCCGCGCACGTCTGCGCCTAGGAAGGCGCGTCGGAAGAGTGTAAAGCCGGAACCCCATGCAGAACGTCATTCTCACCGTCCATCTCATACTGGCGCTCTGCCTCGTCGGTGTCGTGCTTTTGCAGCGATCCGAAGGCGGCGGGCTCGGCATGGGCGGCGGTGGCGGCGGGGCGATGTCCGGCCGGGCGGCGGCGACGGCGCTTACCAAGCTCACCTGGATCTTTGCTGCACTCTTCATCGTGACCTCGGTCACGCTGACGGTGTTCTCGGCGCGCAACGCGACCGGAAGCTCGGTCATCGACCAGTTCGGCGGAACCGCCCCGGATGCACCGGCTGCCCCGCTCGGAACCGACCTTCTGCCACCGGCTCCCGTGTCCACCGATGGCGCGCTGACCCCGCCCCGTGCGGATACGCCGGCACCAGAAACGACGGCTCCGGTCACGCCAGTGCCCGACGCACCGGCGCCGGAAGCTGCGACGCCTCTGGTCACGCCGCCCGCCGGATCGGCACCGGAGGCTACGCCAGTGCCCGGTCCTGTCGTGCCGCAGGCCGCCCCACCGACCGCCCCTGCGAACTGACCTGGCGTCCCGTTGCCTGTTGGAAGCGGGCGCCGTGGCGCGGTTGCGCTTTACCGGGCTCTGTTCTATAGCCCTGCTCCCGTGATGGTGCTCGTCCGCGTCGCCTCCATGCCTTGACCAATAGACGGCCCGGCCCTTCGTCCGCGGCCCATTCACGGGGGTTATCGACCGATGGCGCGTTACATTTTCATCACCGGCGGCGTGGTGTCCTCGCTGGGCAAGGGCCTTGCCTCGGCGGCCCTCGGCGCGCTGTTGCAGGCCCGCGGCTACACGGTGCGGCTGCGCAAGCTCGACCCCTACCTCAACGTCGATCCCGGCACGATGTCGCCCTTCGAGCATGGCGAGGTCTTCGTGACAGATGACGGGGCGGAGACGGACCTCGATCTCGGCCATTACGAGCGGTTCACGGGCGTCGCCGCGCGAAAGACCGACAGCGTCTCCTCCGGCCGGATCTATTCCACCGTGCTGGAGAAGGAGCGCCGCGGCGACTACCTCGGCAAGACCATTCAGGTGATCCCCCACGTCACGAACGAGATCAAGGATTTCCTCTCCATCGGGGACGACGAGGTCGACTTCATGCTGTGCGAGATCGGCGGCACCGTGGGCGACATCGAAGGGCTGCCCTTCTTCGAGGCGATCCGCCAGTTCGCGCAGGAAAAGCCGCGCGGGCAGTGCATTTTCGTCCACCTCACGCTGATGCCCTATGTCGCGGCGAGCGGAGAACTGAAGACCAAGCCCACGCAGCATTCGGTAAAGGAGCTGCGCTCCATCGGGATCGCGCCCGACGTGCTGCTCCTGCGCTCCGAACACCCGATCCCGCAGAAGGAGCGGGAGAAGATCGCGCTTTTCTGCAACGTGCGGAAAGAGGCGGTGATCGCGGCCTACGATCTCAAGACGATCTACGAGGCGCCGCTGGCCTATCACCGCGAGGGCTTCGATCAGGCCGTGCTCGACGCGTTCGGCATCTCCCCCGCGCCGCGCCCGAACCTTTCGCGCTGGACCGACGTGATGGACCGTATGGTCAACGCCGAGGGAGAGGTCCGCATCGCCATCGTCGGAAAATACACCCAGCTCGAGGATGCCTACAAGAGCATCGCGGAGGCGCTGACCCACGGCGGGATGGCAAACCGGACCCGGGTGCGCACCGAATGGATCGACGCGGAGATCTTCGAGCGCGAGGACCCTGCCCCGCATCTTCAACGCTTTCACGCGATCCTGGTGCCCGGCGGCTTCGGCGAGCGCGGCACCGAGGGCAAGATCCGCGCGGTAGCGTTCGCACGAACGCGCAAGGTGCCGTATCTCGGGATCTGCCTCGGCATGCAGATGGCGGTAATCGAGAGCGCGCGCAACCTCGCGGGCATGCCGGATGCGGGCTCGGAGGAGTTCGACTTCGAGGCGGGGGCCAAACGCTTCACGCCGGTGATCTACCACCTGAAAGAGTGGATCCAAGGCAATCATACGGTGGAGCGTAAGGTGACCGACGACAAGGGCGGCTCCATGCGACTGGGAGCCTATACGGCCGACCTGTTGCCCGGCAGCCATGTGGCTGACATCTATGGCGCCGCGTCGATCGAGGAGCGTCACCGCCACCGCTACGAGGTCGACACGCGCTACCGCGAGAGGCTGGAGACCTGCGGCCTCACCTTCTCCGGCATGAGCCCCGACGGTCGTCTGCCCGAGATCGTGGAGATCGACGACCATCCGTGGTTCATCGGCGTCCAGTTCCACCCGGAGCTGAAATCCAAGCCCTTCGCGCCGCACCCGCTGTTCGCCGATTTCGTACGCGCGGCGATGGAGGCCTCACGGCTGGTGTAACCACCCCCCCCCCGGCACGCCCGCAAACGAAAACGGCCTCCCGCAGGGGGAGGCCGCAAGATCGTATGGGGGCCGCGATCAGAAGCCGAAAGTGACCCGGCGCGTGACGCCGAGGCTTACGCCGAACTGGTTCTTGTCGCCCTGCTGCGTGATCGGGCTGTCGCCCGCATCCTTGACAAGACGGGTATAGTTCGCCGTGCCCTTGATGCCCCAGTTCTCGTTGATCTGATAGGTCATGCCGAACTCCAGCCCGGCGCCGTAGATGCCCCCGTCGGGCTCGTAGGCTGCGAATCGACCGGCGGTGGCCGCCGATTCCGCAGCCGTCACGCCGAAGTAGGTCTTGTTGAACCGGCTCGACCCCATCTCGACCCGGGGGCCGGCGGTGAGGGTCAGCTTGGGCGACGGGCGCGCAATGGCGTCTGCGCCGATCGTGCCGGTGAAGCTGTGGTGGCCAAGCACGCCGTAACGCAGATCACCGAACACGTCGAAGTTGTTGCCGATGTAGCCCACGCCCAGCCCCAGCTCGACCGACGTGCGGATGCCGTTCAGCCCGGTCAGCTCCGCATTGTCGTTGGACGAGCGGTTGTCGAGATACCGGAATGCGCCGCGCAGGCCGAAGCCCGTCTTGCGGTAATTCGGATCGTTCGAGCCGTAGCCAAAGCCGCCAAACTGCAACTGGTTGATCGCAAAGCCGAACGACGGTCCGGCAGTATATTTCGACGACCCGAGGTAGTCGGGGATCGCGGCCACACCGCCGGTCACCGTGAAGGCGAGCCCGGCCGAGCTGGACGGACGCTCCGCCACCATCATCGGCTGTTCGGGCGCAGGCGTCGTAGGCCCGCCCGCAGCAGCCGCGACCGGAGCAATAAGGGAGAGAGTCAGCGCGGCGACGCGAGCGAGGGTCATGGCAGCGATCCTTTCTGGAATTGGCTTTAGATCGGTCATTTCACGCGGCGAGGCAAGCCGCTTCGAAACGACGAGATAGACCGCTGCAAATCCGCAACAACCCCGCGCGGGAAGCTGGTTGAAGGGCGACCCGATCGGCGCTAGGGCGTGGCCATGCTCTCCTACCAGCACCTCTATCATGCGGGCAATCCGGCGGACGTGCACAAGCACGCGCTGCTGTGCGCGATGCTGGACTATATGGTGCAAAAGCCCAAACCCCTCAGCTACATCGAGACCCATGCCGGACGCGGGCTCTACGACCTCTCCGCCCCCGAGGCGCGCAGGACCGGCGAGGCGGCGGCGGGCGTCGGATCGCTGGATCAGCGCTTTCCCAAGGACCACCCGTGGCGCCTTCGTCTGGCGGAGGTGCGCGCACGGTTCGGACCGGACGCCTACCCCGGCTCGCCGCTTCTGGCCGCACTATCCTTGCGCGACGGCGACACGCTGCATCTGTGCGAGCTGCACCCGCAGGAACATGAGGCCCTGCGCGACACGCTGTCGCCCTGGGGCGCGCATGTCCACCGCGCCGACGGGTTCGCGCAGGCCTTCGCGCTGACGCCGCCAAGCCCGCGCCGGGGTCTCATGCTGATCGATCCCTCGTGGGAGATGAAGGAGGATTACGCGATCGTCCCGCGCCACATTGCGGGGCTGGCGCGGAAATGGAACGTAGGCGTGATCGCGCTCTGGTATCCGCTGCTGGCGGACGGGCGGCATCTGCCGATGCTGCGCGATCTTGATGCGGCCTTTCCCGATGCATTGCGCCACGAGGTCAGGTTCCCCGCCGCGCGCGCAGGGCATGGGCTCGCGGGGTCCGGCATGTTCGTCGTGAACCCGCCCTTCGGTCTGGCGGATGCGGCGCGCAGGATCTCCACCATCTTTGCGGGCGACGGCGCTACACGCTGACCCTCGGCGCAAGCCGCCAGAACCGTGTCATCAGCAGGACCGCCGCCACCGTCAGCCCGACCGTCAGCCCGATCCACAGCCCCGGACCGCCCAGGCCCAGCGGAAACGCCAGCAGGTAACTCACCGGAATCCCCACGACCCAGTAGCTCAACGCGGCGAGCACCATGGGCACGCGCGTGTCGTGAAGCCCGCGCAGGAAGCCCAGCGCCATCACCTGTGTCGCATCGACCATCTGGAACAGCGCCGAAAGCGCCATCAGCACCGTGCCGAACGCCACGATCCGGGCGGTGTTGGGGTTCGCCCGGTCGAGAAACAAGGAGATGATTGGCGCGGGAAGCGTGAGGAACAGGATCACCATGCAGACCCCGAACACCATCGACATCGCCAGCGCTACCACGGCGCCGTCGCGCAAGGCCCGCGCGTCGCCGCGTCCCATCGCGGTGCCCACCCGCACCGTCGCCGCGTTGGAAAGGCCCAGATGCACCATGAACGCAAGGCCCGTGACCTCGATCGCGATGCCGTGGGCGGCAAGTTCGACCGTGCCGATCCAGCCCATCATCAGCGCCGAGGCCTGAAAGAGCCCGCCCTCCGCCAGTCCCGTCAACCCGATCGGCAGGCCGAGGCGAAAGACCCGCGCCATCGCGGTCCAGTCCGGCCGCCAGATCCGGGTGAACAGCGCAAACCGCTGCAACGCGAGCACGCGGCCCGCGTAGACCAGCAGCACGGCCAGCGTCACGACCTGTGCTGCGACCGACGCTACGGCCGCACCCCGCACGCCCAGCTCCGGCGCGCCGAAGCGCCCGAAAATCAGCACCCAGTTCAGCCCCGCATTCCCCACCACAGCAAGAACCGTGGCCCAGAGTGCCACCTGCGTCCGTTCCAGCGCCGCGAGATAGCCCTTCAGCACCATGACGAGGAGCGCCGGAACCATCCCTGCCCCCGCGATCCTCAGATAGTCCTGCGCCAGTCCTGCCACGTCGGCCTGTTGTCCCAACGCCCGCAGGATCGGGCCGGACCACCAGAACAGCGGATAGATCAGCGCGCCGTAGATGATCGAGAGCCACATCCCCATCCGCGTGTCACGCCGGACCTGAACCTCGTCGCCCCGACCCACGGCGGAGGCGACCATCGGCATCACCGCCTGCGCAAACCCCGAGCCGAGGATGAAGACGATGAAGAACCCCGCCGCCCCCAGCACAACGGCGGCGAGCGCGGTGACACCATACCAACCCAGCATCACCGTATCAGTGACGTGCAACAACATTTGCGCGAGGTTGCTGCCCACCATCGGAAGCCCGAGCACGAGGAGCCCCCGCGCGTGGGACGCGTGGCTGAGGGAGGAGGCGTTGTTCATCTCTCGGGCTTACCCGGCAGGCACAGGGGCGGCAAGCCGGACCGGATCAGAACAGGCGCCCGGTCAGACCGGGAGCAACGCCGCCGCGATCCGCCGACCCTCCGACAGCAGCACGTTATAGGTCCGGCACGCGGCGGGGGAGGCCATCGCCTCCACCCCGATGCCCGCAGCCTCGATCTGGTCGCGGAACGGCACCGGCAGATGCGCGATCTCCGCCCCGGTGCCAACGAACAGCACGTCGATCCGATCGGCGAGGCGGCAGGGCGCGGAGGCATCCTCCAGCCCCTCCCAGTCCCCCGCGCCCCACGGCGTCACCAGAACGGGGCCACGGAACACGTAACCGCCGATACGGAAGAACCCCTTGCCGTAACCCTCAACGGGCTGGGCGCTGTCATAGGTGATCTCGTTGAGTTGCATGGCATTCGTCCTCCTCGTCGCTTCGCAGTGCAATGCCCGGACGGGGGCGTCCGTTCCCTCGGGCTCGCGCCGTGCCTCAGGCGTCGATGTTGGAATATTGCGTGCCCGCCTTGCCGCGACCCTTGGCCCCGTCCCGGTTCACACCGAGGAACAGAACCACGTTCTTGGCCACGTAGACGGAGGAATAGGTTCCCACCACGATCCCCCATGTGATCGCAAAGACGAAGCCCCGAATCACGTCGCCGCCCAGTACCAGAAGGGCGATCAGCGCGATCAGCGTGGTCCCCGAGGTCATCAGCGTCCGGCTCAGCGTCTCGTTCACCGACAGGTTCATCACGTCGCGCAGCGGCATGGTCTTGTATTTCACCAGGTTCTCCCGCAGCCGGTCGAACACCACCACCGTGTCGTTGATCGAATAGCCGAGGATGGTCAGGAGTGCGGCGATGGTTGTCAGGTCGAACCGGATCTGGAACAGCGCGAAGATGCCCACCGTGACGATCACGTCATGCACCTCCGCCACCGCGGCGCCGAGCGAGAACTGCCACTCGAACCGCAGCCAGATGTAGAGCATGATCGCCGCCGTCGCCCCCACCACGGCGAGGATCGCGGACCAGATCAGCTCTCCCGACACTTTCGGTCCGACCGATTCCACCGACTGGATGGAGAGTTTGGGGTCGATCGTCTGCAGGGCCGTCTGGACCTTCGTGACGGTCGCCTGCGTGACAGCCTCGTCGCCCTGCTGCGCCTCGATTCGGATCATCGCCACGTTCTTCGTGGTCCCGAAGGACGGATCGAACACCTGTGTGATCGACACGTCACCAAGATCCAGCGGCGCCAGCGCCGTGCGGTAGACACCGACATCGACCGGCTGCGCGCTGTCAGTCCGTATCGAGGTGCCGCCCTTGAAATCGATCCCGAAGTTCAGCCCCATCGTCGCGATTAGGATGATGGAGATCACAATAGCCGCCATCGACGCGCCGAAGGTGACGGTGGCGTGCTTGAAGAAGTCAAAGGACGTATGGTCGGGCACGAGCTTCAGGCGGCGCATGACGTATCCTCAGGATAAGATCGGGGTGCGGAGGGGTGCGGTCCTTGCATCAGACGACAATGGTCCGGGGCCGGGTGCGGCCGAACCAGGCAACCACGATCACCCGAGTGACGTAGAGTGCTGTGAACACCGACGTCACGATCCCGATGCCGAGCGTGATGGCAAAGCCCCGCACCGGACCGGAGCCCACGACGAACAGGATGACGGCGGTGATAAGCGTCGTGATGTTTGCGTCCACGATGGCTGACAGCGCTTTTTCGTAGCCGAGTTCGATGGCGCGGGCGGGCCCCTTGGCGGTGCGAAGTTCCTCGCGGATACGCTCGAACACCAGCACATTGGCATCGACCGCCATGCCGATGGTCAGCACGATCCCCGCGATGCCGGGCAACGTCAGGGTGCCGCCGATGGCGCTGAGCGCGCCAATAATCATGGTGACGTTCAACAGCAGCGCGACCGACGCGAAAACCCCGAAGAGCCCGTAGCAGGCGATCATGAAGACGACCACCGCGACCATCGCCACCACCGACGCGATGCGGCCCGCGTCGATACTGTCCTGCCCCAGTTCGGGACCGATGGTGCGCTCCTCCAGAAACGTCATCTCGGCGGGCAGCGCACCGGCGCGCAGCAGAACGGCGAGCTTGGTGCTCTCCTCCACCGTGAAGTTGCCGGTGATGATCCCGGAGCCGCCGGAGATATGGCTCTGGATCACGGGGGCGGAGATTACCTCCTTGTCGAGCACGATGGCGAAGGGGCGGCCGATGTTGTTGGCGGTGTAGTCGCCGAACTTCCGCCCGCCCGCAGGATCGAAGCGGAAGCTGACCGCGGGTCGGGAGTTCTGGTCGAACGAGGGCTGCGCATCGGTCAGCTCCTCCCCGGTCACCACGGGGGTCTGCTCGACGATGTAGAATTGCCCCTTCTCGTCCATCGAGGGGAGGAGGAGATTGCGTGGCCCCGGATCGGCCTTGGGATCGGTCGTGCGCCCCACCACCGGGTTGAAGGTGAGCTTCGCGGTCGTCCCGATCAGGGCTTTCAGTTCCGCGGCGGACCCGATCCCCGGCACCTGGATCAGGATGCGGTCGGTGCCCTGACGCTGGATCGTCGGCTCGCGGGTGCCGACCTCATCGACCCTGCGGCGGATGATCTCGAGGCTCTGCTGCATCGTGCGGCTGTCGGTGGCCGCACGCTCGGCCTCCGAAAGCTGCACGGTCAGCACGTTGCCCGCGCCGCTGACGGCGATATCGCGCTGGCCCACGCCGGTAAGGCTCACCACGGGGGTAGAGATCTTGTCGACCGCCGTGATCGCATCGGCCATCGCGGCGGGGTTGCCGATCTCCACGCGCAACTCGCCGGGCGGGGCGGCGGTCCGGCGCACGTTGCCCACCGTGTCGCGCACGTCGCGCAAGGCATCGCGCACGTCCGGCCACATGCCGTCGACGCGGGCGGCATAGACCTCGGCCACCTTGACCTCGGCCAGCAGGTGCGCCCCGCCCCGCAGGTCGAGCCCGAGGTTCATCAGCCCCGACGGCAGCCACGAGGGCCAGCCCGAGATCGCCGCCATCTGGTCGGGCGTCGCGGTCCCGCCCGCCTTTTCCACCGCCGCCACCGCGTCGTTGTGACGCTCCACCCGGCCGTAGAACAGGTTCGGAACCGTCAGCGCCACGCCCAGCGCGCACAGCGCCCAGACGAGAAAGCTCTTCCACAGTGGAAACTGCAACATCGCAGGTCGTCCTATCAAAACGGGGAGATCAGGGCCGGCGTCCGGGGAGAACTGTCGCACCTGCGGACGGAACGGACCCGTCGCGGATGCGCCACGTCACGCCTTGGGCGGGGCCTTTGCAGGTTCGGTCTTCGACATCACCTGCGCCACGGTGCTCTGGACGACCTTGACGCGGATGTTCTCGGCGATCTCGACCTCGACCATGCCCTCCTCCATCACCTTGGTCACGCGACCGAGGATGCCGCCTTGCGTCACCACCTGATCGCCGCGCCGCAGGGCGGTGACCATGGCCTTGTGCTCCTTCACCTTCTTCTGCTGAGGGCGAATGAGCAGAAAATACATGATCGCGAAGATCAGGATCAGGGGCGCGAGGTTGGAGATCGCGGCCATGCCGCCTCCGACGGCCTGCGCATAGGCTGGGGTCACGAACATGTTGGCCTCTTCGTTCTCTGGTCGCGGCGAGTGTCGGGTCGCGGCGAGTGTCGGGTCGCGGCAATTCGGAGTGCTGTTTCGCAGCCCGGGGGCCACATTTTCACGGTGGCGCACCCTATGCGGGCCGTGATCCGTTGGCAAGGAGCCCGCGGGGCGGTCTTGCCCCCGCCCCCGGCCCGCGCGATCCTGCATCGATGATGCGCCGCGTTCTAGCCCTGCTCCCGATGCTCGCGCTACCGGCATTTGCGGGAGAGCTGCCCGGCCCACCAGATGCCGTGGGGCTGATCCGCTACAGCACGGTGCCGAAAGCCGGGGCCGCCGTCTGCACCGGGACGCTGGTGGCCCCCGATCTGGTCTTGACGGCGGCGCATTGCCTCTTCGATGCCCGGACCGGGGCGGCGATTCCCAACGTCCGGTTCGATGCGGGCTGGGACGGCACCCGCGCGGTGGCGTCGGGGCGGGGTATGGCCCTCCCCGACGCGGGCCCGGTGCCGGTGGGCGATGCCCGGGACGCCGCCCTCCTCCGGCTCGACAGGCCGATGGCGTCCGTGACGCCGGTCCCCTTCGCGGCGGAGGCGGCGGACCCCTTGACCCTCCGCGCCTACAGTCGCGCCGGTCAGGACGCGCCGGCGGTGAGCCTCGTCTGCCCCACGGTGCGGCGGGTGGGGGATCTCTCCTACCACCTCTGCGGCGTCGTCTCGGGCAATTCGGGTGCGCCGCTGCTGGCCCTTGCGGACGGGCGCTGGGCGCTCGCCGCCATCGTCATCGCGCGGGTCGGCGGGGCGCTGGCGCTCGCCACCCGTCCCGATGGCGCGGTGCTGGGGGCGATGACGGACGGGGCGCGCTGAGGCGTTCGGTTTGGCGGTTTCCCTCCGCGCGCCGATCGGGCATATCGGTCGCGAACCCTGCCCCCGGGAGGCCCCGATGCACGATATCCGCGCGATCCGCGACAATCCGGCCGCCTTCGACGCGGCGCTGGCCCGGCGCGGCCTTCCGCCGCAGGCCGACGCGATCCTCGAACGCGACCGCGACCGCCGCGCCAAGATCGCGGAGGCCGAATCCGAAGCCGCTGCCCAGAATGCTGCCGCACGCGAGGCCGGCGGGGCCAAGGCCGCGGGCGACGATCTGGAGTTCAATCGACTGCGTCTGTTGTCGGTGGAGCGCAAGGAAGAGGCCGCCCGCCTGACCGCCGAGGCTGGTGCCGAGGATGCGGCCCTGCTTGACCTCCTCCTGACCCTGCCCAACATCGCGGCGGATGATATTCCCGACGGTCCGGATGAGCAGTCCAACCGGGAACTGCGTCGCTGGGGCACGCCCCGCGATCTGGCCTTCGATCCGCTGGAGCACTACCAGATCGCGGCCGCCATCCCCGGCTTGGATTTCGCCACCGCCGCCCGGCTGTCGGGCACGCGCTTCGTGGTCCTGCGGGGCGCCATGGCCCGCCTGCATCGCGCGCTGGGGCAGTTCATGCTCGACACCCATGTCGAGGAGCATGGGTTGGCGGAGACCTGGACTCCCGTTCTGGTCCGCGACGAGGCGATGGTCGGCACCAACCAGTTGCCCAAGTTCGCCGAGGACAGCTACCGAACGACCGACGGCTGGTGGCTGATCCCCACCTCCGAGGTCACGCTGACCAACAGCGTCGCGGGCGAGATGCTGGAGGAGGCCGCCCTCCCGATCCGCCTGACCGCGCACACGCAATGCTTCCGGTCGGAGGCGGGGTCTGCCGGCAAGGACACGTCCGGGATGCTGCGCCAGCACCAGTTCGAGAAGGTGGAGATGGTGTCGATCACCACGCCCGAACACAGCGCCGCCGAACACGACCGCATGACGGGTTGCGCCGAGGCGATCCTGCAAAAGCTGGGCCTGCCCTACCGGGTGATGCTGCTTTCGGCTGGCGACATGGGGTTCGGGGCGGTGCGGACCCACGATCTGGAGGTCTGGTTGCCGGGTCAGGATTGCTACCGGGAAATCAGCTCGGTCTCGCTCTGCGGCGATTTTCAGGCGCGGCGGATGAATGCGCGCTACCGCCCGGCGGGGGCCAAGCCCGCGTTCGTGCATACGCTGAACGGCTCGGGCCTCGCCGTCGGCCGCTGCCTGATCGCGGTGCTGGAGAACGGGCAGCAGGCGGACGGCTCCGTCGATCTGCCGGAGGCGCTGCGTCCGTGGCTGCGCGGCGCCACGCGGATCGGTGCCGACGGGTTGCTGCGCTAGGCGGGCCTTCAACCGCCCATGATGGCGAGGACGTAGTTCTTCGTCTCGTCGTAGGGCGGGATGCCGTCGCTTTTCTCCACCGCGCCCGGGCCAGCGTTGTAGGCGGCAAGCGCCAGACGCCAGCTGCCGAAGCGATCGTACATCATCCGCAGGTAGCGCGCCCCGCCTTCGAGGTTCTGCCCCGGATCGAGCAGGTCAACGCCCAGGATGCGCGCCGTGTCCGGCATCAGTTGCGCAAGCCCGGTGGCGCCCTTGAGAGAGACCGCCCCGGGGTTCCAGCCCGATTCCTGCTGCACGAGACGGAGGAACAGATCCTCAGGCACCGCATGCTTGCGCGCGGCGGCCCGCGCGGTCGCGAGATGCACGCCGCGATACCGCCCCGAAAAAGTCGCGACCGATTCGCTGCCCTTGGCGCGCTTGGGCTGGAGCCGGACGGAATCGGCGTATTGCTTGGAAAGCCGACTGTCGAGCAGCTTCGTTTGCGACTTGAAGATCACGTTGCGGGTCTTGGAGCCGCCAAAAACGATCCCGTCCGCCTGCGCCGCAAGGGGAATGGCCAGCGACGTGGCGGCGAGGATCGCGGTCCGCAAGATGCGCATGGGCTGGCCTCCGTCCCCTCTCCGTTGCGGCAAAGGTTACCGAAAGGGCGCGGTCCCCGCCACCCCCTCAGGAGCGGGCGCGTCAAAGGGGGTGCGGGGTCCGTTCAACCATGCTAACCAGATCGCCGCATCGGGGTGTGCGGGTGCCCTTCGGGGCCGCACACTCGTCTCATCGGAGGGTCACATGGCTGGATCGGTCAACAAGGTCATCATCGTCGGAAATCTCGGCCGCGACCCGGAGGTCCGGTCGTTCCAGAACGGCGGCAAGGTCTGCAACCTCCGCGTCGCCACGTCCGAAAACTGGCGCGACAAGGCGTCGGGAGAGCGCAAGGAGCGGACCGAATGGCACTCGGTCGCGATCTTCGACGAGAACCTTGTGAAGGTCGCCGAGCAATATCTGAAGAAGGGCTCCACCGTCTATCTCGAGGGCCAGATCGAGACGCGGAAATGGCAGGACCAGAGCGGGGCTGACAAATACACGACCGAGGTGGTGCTGCGCCCGTTCCGGTCCACAATGACGATGCTCGGGGGTCGCAACGACGGCGGTTCGGGCGGCGGCGGCGGGGGTGGCGGCGGAGGGTATTCCGACGACCGCGGCGGATATGAGGGCGGCGGCGGCTCCTCCTCCTCGGGCGGCTACAATCGCGGGGGCGGATCAGAGGGCGGCGGCGGCCGGTCCGACATGGACGACGAGATCCCGTTCTGAACGGTCCAGTGCGCGGCGGGCCAATCATTCGGCGTTGCCGGTCCCTCCCGCATCCGACATTGCCGATCGCCGGATGATTTCCCCGATGCTTGCGTCGAAATGCTTAACGCGCTGACATGAGCATGACGATGGCATCCGCGATCGATCCCCTGAGCCCCAAAGACCCCGGCGAACATCACCGGGTCTCGACCACGCTGGAACTGTTCCTCGACCTCGCCACCGTGATCGCCATCGCGCATCTGGTGGGCGTGGATGAACGACACGTGGTTCGCTTCCGCCTATGACGACGGCAGCGTGCCGTTCCGCGTGGCCACATTCGTCTTGATCGCCGGCGCGCTCACCATGGCCGGGGGCGTGCCTGCCTTCTTCACGCGTCATTCGCTCGGCCTGATCGTCGGCGGCTACATCGTCACGCGGCTCGCAATGATCCGGCTCTGGCTCAGCGCGGCGGCCGGGATGCGCGGCACGCGGCCAGTGCGCGCCGTTATGCGCTGGGGATCGCGCTGGTGCAGATCTGGTGGTGCGCGCTTGTCCTTTTGCCGCTGGCGTGGGGCACCGTGACCGTCGCGCTCTTCGTGATCGGCGGCCTGCTGGAGATCGCAGTGCCGATGCTCGCGGAGCGCGCGGGCCTTAAAGCCTGGCGCCTGCATCATATCATGGAGCGGTATGGCCTGCTGATCATCATCGTGCTGGGCGAATCGCTCCTCTCCACCTCCTCCGCGATCCGGGCGGCGGTGGAGACGCAGCCCTTCGACCTCGGCCTCGCAGAGTTTAGCCTCACGGCCCTCGTCATCACATTTTCGATGTGGTGGTTCTATTTCACCCGGGACGAGCACCTGCAAAGCCGGGAGCTCGCGCGCACCTTCGCTGGGGCTACGGTCATGTCGCGATCTTCGCCGGCGCCGCCGCAGCGGGTGCGGGGTTCGCCGTGCTGTTCGACATCCTGACCGGGGAGGCGCAGGCGAGCTTCCGGTCAGGCGATCTTGCGGTGGCGGTGGCGCTGACCTTCTACCTCTGCGGCCTCTGCTTCGTGCGGGAGCGGGTGAACCTCTCTGGCCCCCGGCGCTTGCTGCTGCGCGCGGTGTCCGGTCTGATGCTGCTGGCGTGCCTTCTGCCCATAGCACTGGAGACGATGGCCGTCCTGATGGCCGCCACTGCTGCATTGCGCGGACGCCGGGCGTGACGGGCTGGACGGCTGGCCCCGCAATCCCTATATATTCTCTCGGAATAGAGGATGTGAGGCCATGAACCAGCAGCACGAGCTGACCGAGGGCGCGCCGCTGATCCCGGCGTCCTCCACTGACCATCCGCTCTATGACCAGGTGGTCGAGGCGTGCCGGTCGGTCTACGACCCGGAGATCCCGGTCAATATCTACGATCTGGGGTTGGTCTACACGATCGACATCTCGGACGCGAACGAGGTCGAAATCACGATGACCCTCACCGCGCCTGGCTGTCCCGTCGCGGGCGAAATGCCGGGCTGGGTCGCCGATGCGGTGGAGCCGCTGGCGGGCGTGAAGCAGGTCAATGTCGGCATGACGTTCGATCCGCCCTGGGGGATGGAGATGATGTCGGAGGAAGCCCGCCTCGAACTGGGGTTCATGTGATCGCCACCGAACCCGCCCTCGCGGAGACGGAGCGGGAGCGGATGCTGGCGGGCGCGCCCTACGATCCGGGCGACGCGGATCTGGTCGCGATGCGCAAACGCGCGCAGCGGTTGATGCGCGATCACGCGGCGAGCCTCTACGGCGACGATTCGCGGGGCGAGGTGCTCGACGCGCTGCTCGGCACCCGGAACGGCGCGGTGATCCGGCCGCCGTTCTTCGTCGATTACGGCTGCCACATCCACTTCGGCCCCGGCTGTTTCGTGAACTACAATGCCGTGATGCTCGACGTGTGCGAGATCCGCATCGGCGCGCGCACGCAGATCGGACCGTCCGTCCAGATCCTCACCGCCGACCATCCGCGCGATGCGGCGACGCGCGCGACCATGGCCGAATGGGGCCGTCCCATCACCATCGGGGCGGATGTCTGGATCGGCGGCGGTGCCATCGTCCTTCCTGGCGTGAGCGTGGGCGACGGCGCCATCATCGGGGCCGGCGCGATCGTCACCCGCGATGTCCCGGCCCATGCCACGGTCGCGGGCAACCCCGCACGCATCTTGAGCGTGCGGTCCCCGGCGCCTATATTGGATGCGCATCCGAAAGGATAATGTCCCGAAAGGATAGACTCATGTTCGGCATTCCCGGCAAGGCCGCCGTGACCCTCACCCCGTCCGCCACCCGCCAGATCGCGCGCCTGATGGCGCGGGAGGGGTCGTCCGGCCTCAGGATCGGCGTGAAGAAAGGCGGCTGCGCGGGCATGGAATACACCATGGACTACGTCTCCTCGGTCAATCCGATGGACGAGACGGTGGAGCAGGACGGCGCCCGCGTGATGATCGCGCCCATGGCGCAGATGTTTCTGATCGGGACCGAGATCGACTACGAGACGACGCTCTTGGAATCGGGCTTCAAGTTCCGCAATCCGAACGTGGCCGAGGCTTGCGGCTGCGGCGAATCGATCAAGTTCCGCGACGCCTGATCCGTCTGCCCTCCCCCGAAAGGACTTTCCGATGCGTCGTATGGTGGCCGGAAACTGGAAGATGAACGGGACGAAGGCCGACCTTGCGGAGGTGTCGGCGCTTCTGGACGATCTGCCGGCGCCGCTTTGCGACATGCTCTTGTGCCCGCCGGCCACGCTCCTGTCGCGGATGGCGTCTATGGCGGAGGGCTCTGCGCTTCTGGTCGGCGGGCAGGATTGCCATACCGGAAGCCACGGCGCGCATACCGGCGATCTGTCTGCGGCGATGCTGCGCGATGTTGGCGCCACCCACGTCATCGTCGGCCATTCCGAGCGTCGGAGCGATCACGCCGAAAGCGACGTTCTGGTGCAGGCCAAGGCCCATGCGGTGCTGGCTGCTGGCCTCACCGCGATCGTCTGCGTGGGCGAGACGGCTGAGGAGCGCGACGCGGACGAGACGCTGGCCGTTATCGCGCAACGGATCGGCGGGTCGCTGCCCCATGCGCTGCCGGACGGCTGCGCGCCGGACCGGCTGGTCGTGGCCTATGAGCCGGTCTGGGCGATCGGCACCGGACGCACGCCGACGATGGACCAGATCACGGAGGTCCATGCCCATATCCGCAGCCTCCTGCGGGGGCGGTTCCTTTCGGATGCGGGCCAGATGCGCATCCTCTACGGCGGGTCGGTGAAACCCTCGAACGCGGCGGAGATCTTCGCCCTCGCCAATGTCGATGGGGCGCTGGTGGGCGGGGCGAGCCTGAAGGCCGCAGATTTCGGCGCCATCGTCTCCGCCCTCACCTGATTTTTTGGGCAGGCGCCGACCGGGGGCTGCGAGAACCATTTCCTGAGCGGCGGCGCGGCCTATGCCTCAAGCCGCCCGACCTATCCGGCGGCACTCGCACAGGCGCTTTCGGACCGCTGCGGCGGCCACGCCCTTTATGTCGGGTGCGGCAGCTGGCAACTCTCGATCCTGCTCGCCGATGTCTTTGACCGCGTCACCGCGACGGACCCAAGCGGGGATCAGATCAAGCAGGCCGCTCCGCAAGCCTGCGTGACCTACCGCGTCGAGGCGGCGGAGAGGATCGGCCTTCCCGATGCGTCCGTCGATCTCGTGACTGCCGCGCAGGCCGCGCATTGGTTCGATCTGGGCGCCTTTTACGCCGAGGTCCGGCGTGTGGCGCGCCCCGATGCCGTCCTCGCCCTCGCCTCCTACGGTGTGCCCACGATGGACGGCCCCGTCGGCGCGATGCTGGACCGTTTCTACTGGCACGACATCCATGCGTTCTGGCCCGACGGCCGCCGCCATGTCGAGGCAGGCTACCGGACGCGGGCCTTTCCGTTCTGCGAGGAATCCCTGCCCCGCCTTTCCATCACCCGCGACTGGTCGCTGGATGAACTAACCGCCTATATCCTCATATGGTCCGCTACCAAGCACGCCGTCGCGGCCGGGGAAGGCAACATCGTCACGCCCTTCCTGCACAATCTGGACGAGGTCTGGGGCGCGCCGGAGCGTCGCCTGACCGTCACGTGGCCGGTCCATGCGCGGGTGGCGCGGGTCTACCCCTGACAGTAAACGTCAGAGCGGCAGCGCGGTCGTGGCCTTGATCTCCTCCATCGACAAAAGCGCCGTCACGTTGAACACCCGCACCTCGGAGATCAGCGCCTGATAGAAGCTGTCGTAGGCGCGGGCGTTCTTCACCCGGACCTTCAGGATATAGTCGATATCGCCAGCAAGGCGGTGCGCCTCCATCACCTCGGGGCGTTCGCGCAGGGCATGCAGGAAACGCGCCTGCCAGTCCGCCTCATGCTCCGACGTGCGGATCAGCACGAAGAAGCAGGCCTCGAGCCCCAGCGCCTCGGCATCCAGAAGGGCTGTCTGGCGCAGGATCACGCCCGCCTCCCGCATCCGGCGAATCCGGTTCCACACGGGTGTCTTCGAGGAGCCGACCTTACGCGCGATCTCGTCGAGCGACTGGCTCGCGTCGGTCTGCAGCTCGCCAAGGATTTTCCGGTCGGTATCGTCCAGTCGGGCCGCCATTCCGGTCTATCCTCTGTCATCGGGATATCGTTCCACAAGATCCATTCTAATAGTCCAATATTCTTATCCACAAGGGCCTCTGGCGCTGGATCGGAAAATTATCCTATTGTCGACCAACAGCGAACGAGGTGCGCCGATGCAGACCGAACCCAACACGACCTTCGTCGGCGCCGGCCCCGGGGCGGCCGCTCACCTCACGCTCGGCGCGCTGCGCGCGATCGAGGCGGCGGCGGTGGTGATCCACGACCGGCTCGTCGGGGCGGAGGTTCTGGCGCTGATTTCGGCCCATGTAACCCGGATCGACGTCGGCAAGGAGGGCTTCGGCGCCTCCACCCCGCAGGCCCGGATCAACGCGATCCTCGTCGAGAGGGCTGCGACCGGCGCGCGGGTCGTGCGGCTGAAGGGCGGCGATTGCGGGATCTTCGGGCGGCTGGACGAGGAGATGGCGGCGCTGGAGGCTGCGGGGCTCGGTTTCACGATCCTCCCCGGCCTGACCACGGCGGCTGTCGCTGCGGCGACCATCGGCCAGTCCCTGACCTGCCGGGGCCGGAACGCAGCGCTGCGCATTGTCACCGGCCACGCAATGGCGGGCTTTGCCGAGCAGGACTGGCGCGGCATGGCCCGGCCGGGCGAGGTCGCCGCAATCTACATGGGCAAGCGGTCTGCGCGCTACATTCAGGGCCGCATGATGATGCATGGTGCGGCGCCGGACACGCCCGTCAGCGTGGTGGCCAACGTCTCCCGCCCTGATCAGCGCGTGATCGCGGCCACCCTCGCCACGCTGGCGCAGGCCGTGGACGGTGTGGAGGGGCCGGCGGTGCTTCTCTACGGTCTGGCGCCCCGCGCTGCGGCCCGCGCGCTGCCCCTGCTGCGGGAGGCCTCCGCATGAGCCGCGATTTCACCCCAAAGGTCGTGACTGCCAACGCGCTGATCGAGGGCGACGCGATCTGGCTTACCGCCGAGGATGCCTGGACCCGCGATCTGTCCCGCGCGGAACTGCTGCTCGACGAGGCGCACGCGCAGATCCGCCTTCTCGACGCCTCCGCGCGCAAGGCAGAGGCGGTTGGCGCCTATCTCGCCGATGCGCGGATGGGGGCGGACGGACCCGAGCCGACCCATTTCCGCGAATCGTTCCGCACCCGCGGGCCGTCGAACTATCCCCACGGAAAGCAGGCCCTTCGCCATGTATGACTATACCGATTTCGACGAGGCCTTCGTGCGCACCCGCGTTGACCAGTTTGCGGGCCAGATCGCACGCCGGATCGACGGTTCGCTCACCGAGGATGAGTTCAAGCCGTTTCGGCTGATGAACGGCCTCTACCTCCAGCTTCACGCCTACATGCTGCGCGTGGCGATCCCCTATGGCACGATCTCGCCCCGTCAGATGCGCCAGCTCGCCGTCATCGCGGAGACGTGGGACAAGGGCTATGGTCACTTCACCACGCGCCAGAACATCCAGTTCAATTGGCCGCGCCTCGATGACGTGCCCCGGATTCTCGCGGCGCTGGCGGATGTGGGGATGCATTCCATCCAGACATCCGGCAACACGGTGCGCAATGTCACCGCGGACCATTTCGCGGGCGCCAGCGCGGACGAGATCGAGGACCCCCGCCCGGTGGCGGAGCTGTTGCGCCAATGGTCGACCGATCACCCCGAGTTCCAGTTCCTGCCGCGGAAATTCAAGATCGCGGTCACCGGCGCGCCCAACGACCGGGCCGTGACCAAGGCGCATGACATCGGCCTCCGAATGGTGCGCAACGAGACCGGAGAGCCGGGGTTCGAAGTGATCGTGGGCGGCGGGCTGGGCCGGACGCCGATGATCGGCATGGTCGTGCGGCGCTTCCTGCCAAAGGCCGACCTGCTGCCGTATGTCGAGGCGGTGCTCAGCATCTACAACATGCTCGGCCGGCGCGACAACAAGTTCAAGGCGCGCATGAAGATCACCCTGTTCGAGACGGGCGCGGCCGAAATCACCCGTCTGATCGAGGACCGTTTCGCCGAGCTTCGCCCGCTGTTTCACGGCCACGATCAGGCGCTGCTGGCCCGGATCGAGGCCGCCTTCACGCCGCCGCCCTTCCGCGCGGCATCCACCGGCGCGTTCGACATGGCCTACCGGGCGGACGCCCTGTTCCGGTCCTGGGCCGACACGAATCTGGCCGCGCACAAGCATCCCGACTACCGCATCGTCACCGTCAGCCTGAAGGCGCATGGTGCGACGCCCGGCGATGCGACGGCGGACCAGATGCGGGTGATGGCCGATCTGGCCGAGCGGTTCGGCCATGCCGAGCTGCGAATCAGCCATGAGCAGAACGTGATCCTGCCGCATGTGCATCTCTCGGACCTGCCTGCGGTCCATGAGGCGCTGCGGGCGGCCGGTCTCGGCACCGCGAACGTGGGGCTGATCTCCGACATCATCGCCTGCCCCGGCATGGACTATTGCGCGCTGGCCACGGCGCGGTCGATCCCGGTCGCGCAGCAGATCGCGCTCCGCTTCGACGCGCTGAAGCTGGAGCATGACATCGGCCCTCTGAAGATCAAGATCTCGGGATGCATCAACGCCTGCGGGCACCATCATGTCGGCCATATCGGCATTCTCGGACTGGATCGGGCGGGGGTGGAGAATTATCAGATCACGCTTGGCGGCGATGGCTCCGAAGATGCGGTGGTGGGGGAGCGGACCGGCCCAGGCTTCGCCTACGACCGGATCGTGCCCGCGATCGAGCGGCTGATCCACGCCTACCTCGCGCTTCGCACCGAGCCGTCGGAGACGTTTCTACAGACCTACCGCAGGCTCGGGATGGCCCCGTTCAAGGCCGCCCTCTACAAAGAGGCGGTCCGCGATGCCGCGTGACCCAGCCCCACCGATGGAAGCGCGGGCCGAAGCCCTGAACGCCCGCTACCGCCACCACGGGGCGACGGCGATACTGGACCACGCGCTCTGCGATCCGGCAGTCGGGCGGGTGGCGCTGGTATCGTCCTTCGGGGCGGAATCGGTGGTGCTCCTCCACCTGCTGTCGGTGGTGGCACCGGACACGACGGTCCTATTTATCGACACCGGGATGCTGTTCGCGGAGACCCTGGCCTATCAGCGCACGCTGGCGGAGCGGTTGTCCCTGACCGACCTGCGGATCGTCCGGCCCGACCCGGCGGAGGTGGTATTGCGGGATGCTGAGGGCCATTTGCACCGGACCGACCCCGACGCCTGCTGTGCGCTCCGAAAAACCGCCGTGCTGGCGCGCGCGCTGACCGGATTCGACGCCTGGATCACCGGGCGCAAGCGGTATCAGGGTGCGTCCCGCAGCAGCGTCGCGTTTTTCGAGGCCGAGGGCGATATGCGCCTCAAGATCAATCCGCTCGCCCATTGGGGACGCGACGACCTTGCCGATTACATGGTGAACAACCGCCTGCCGCGTCACCCTCTGGTCGCGAAGGACTACCCTAGCATCGGCTGCGCGCCCTGCACCTCTCCTGTCGCAACAGGTGAAGACCCCCGCGCAGGCCGTTGGCGTGGCACGGAAAAAACCGAGTGCGGCATTCATTTCGACGGCGGACGCGCAGTCCGAAACAGGGAGCAAGCAGCATGAATGTCATCGTCACCGACGTCGGGTTTTCGACCGAATATCCGATCCCGGCCTATGTCGGCCTCGCCGAGCTGCCGTTCCACGAGGGCGCTATCGATCTGGCCAACACCGATGCGCCGGCGGCCCTGCTCCCCTATCTCGCGGATCTGAGGCTGATCCGTATCGCCTTTCCGTCGTTCAGCGACGGGCGCGGACTGACGCTCGGGCGGCGCATACGGATGATGGGTTACGTGGGCAGGCTCCGCGCGAAGGGGCATGTGTTGGCGGACCAGTATGCCATGGCGCGCCGCGTTGGGTTCGACGAGGTGGAGATCCCGGACGATCTGGCCGCCCGCCAGCCGGAGGCGCAGTGGGTCACCCGGGCGGACTGGCGGGCGCACGACTACCAGACGCGCCTGCGGGCCTGATGATCTCTCCCGCGTGGGGGGTTTCCCTTGGCGCAGACACCCCATAGCTAGGACGGACAGGAATGACGGACCAGACGCCGATGCCGAACGACGCGACACGGATCACCCTCCCCGATGGCCAGCGGGTCACCTCGGTCCGGCATTGGACCGACCGGCTGTTTTCCTTCCGGGTGACGCGCCCGGCGAGCCTGCGGTTCCGGTCGGGCGAATTCGTGATGATCGGGCTGATGGGCGACACCGGCAAGCCCCTGCTGCGCGCCTATTCCATCGCCTCGCCGAACTGGGACGACGAGCTGGAGTTCTACTCCATCAAGGTGCCCGAAGGCCCGCTGACCTCGATGCTCCAGCACATCATTCCGGGCGACGAGATCATCCTGCGCCCCAAGCCGGTGGGCACGCTGGTCCATGACGCGCTGCTGCCCGGCAAGCGGCTCTGGCTGCTGGCGACCGGCACCGGGATCGCGCCCTTTGCAAGCCTGATGCGCGATCCCGAAACCTACGAGAAATATGAACAGGTCGTGATGATGCACACCTGCCGGGAGGTGGCCGAGCTGGAATATGGCCGCCGCTTGGTCGAGGATCTTCGGGCCGATCCGCTGATCGGCGAGATGGCGGCGACGGGGCTGCTCTACTACCCCACGACGACGCGCGAGGATTCGGCGCGGATGGGACGCATCACCGACAATCTGACATCGGGCAAGGTCTTCTCAGACCTCGGCCTGCCCGCGATGACGGCGGCGGACGACCGCGCGATGGTTTGCGGCTCGATAGCATTCAACAAGGATCTGAAGGCGGTTCTCGAAGCGTTCGGCCTGCGCGAGGGCGCGAACTCGGACCCGAAGGAATATGTCGTGGAAAAGGCCTTTGTCGGCGACGGGATCTGAGAACGGTCGGCGCTATTGACCGAGCGCCGCGCGCACCCGCTCCAGCACCGGGCCGATCCGGGCGGGGTCGGAGGACGCATCCCGCACCTCGGCCGTGAGCGACGCTTTCTGCGACGCATCGAGCGTCGAGCCGTCGATCAGCAGCAGGACCGCATCCGCGTTGAATCCCGCGGTCGTCAGCGCGGGATCGACACCGGACCGCGCATCGTCAGCCGCCGATCCCGGAGGGGCCGTGCCCAGCGGTCCGCTTCCCCCGGTGGGAACCGGCGTGGAGGTGACGCCCATCTCTGCCGTCCGGGTTGCGGGGGACACTCCGGGAAGGTCAACGACAACCGGCTCGTCGACCTCGATCAACGTTGCCTGCGGCTCCACCTCTCCAGCCGCCTCCATGGACGCGTCGGCCTGCGCTTCCCGGCTCGCCGGAAGGTAGCCAAGCTCGTAATATCCCGCGCCTCCGAGTATGACGAGCGCAGCCCCGATCGTGACCAGTCCGTTCATGTGGTATCCCCCCAAGGTTGCGCGGCACGAAAGCCCGCATTGCATGATGCCAGACGGTGTGCCGGTTGGAAAGTGCGGGACGCGAGTCCGGTCGGCGCAGAGTGGCAGAACGCACCCCGATACGGGTTGAAGATCCGGCCGTCCGGGTCTACCTTACGCCGTCGGGCACGTGCCCCTCCATCACCGAAGGAAATCGACCATAGGACGCAGACCCCACAACGCCCCGCCGCAACGCGACACCGGCCCGCGCGTGAATGACCGCATCCGCAGCGCGGAGATCCGTCTCATCGGCGCGGACGGAGAGAATGTCGGCGTCGTGACGCCCTCCCGCGCGATGGCGATGGCCGAAGAGGCAGGGCTCGATCTGGTGGAGATCTCCCCCAATGCCGAGCCGCCGGTCTGCAAGATCATGGACTTCGGCAAGTTCAAGTATGAGCAGCAGAAGCGCGAGGCCGAGGCCCGCAAGAAGCAGCACATCATCGAGATCAAGGAAATCAAGTTCCGCCCCGGCACCGACATTCACGACTACAACGTGAAGATGCGCTCCGTGCTCAAGTTCCTCGGCGAAGGCGACAAGGTGAAGGTAACGCTGCGTTTTCGCGGTCGGGAAATGGCGCACCAGCAGCTTGGGCTGGAGCTCCTGAACCGCGTGGCCGACGACGTGATCGCGGAAGAGGCGGGCAAGCTCGAGAGCTTCCCGAGGCTCGAAGGCCGCCAGATGGTCATGATGATCGGTCCGCGATAGGGCCTCTCGGTCACGATTCCTGCCGCAACACCTGCGTAACCTCTGCCATGATCGCCACCGCGATCTCTGCAGGCGATCGCGCGCCGATCGCAAGGCCGACCGGCGCATGGAGGCGTGAGGTATTCTTCACCCCTGCAGCGCGAAGGCGGTCGAGACGCTTGGCATGCGTTCGCGTGGACCCTAGGCATCCGACGTAGAACGCGGGGCTTTGCAGCGCCACCAGCAGCGCCGGATCGTCGAGCTTCGGGTCATGGGTCAGCGTCACCACCGCGGTCCGGGCATCGGGCGCGAGGGCGGCCATCGCCTCGTCGGACCAATCATCGACGATCCGCTCCCCGGGAAAGCGCGCGGCGGAGCCGAAGGCGCCGCGTGGGTCGATCAGGACCGGATCGTAGCCGCAGATGCGCGCCATGGCGACCAGCGGCTGCGCGATGTGGACCGCACCCACCACGATCATCCGAAGTGGCGGGTTATGAATGGCAACGAAGGCGCCGCCATCCTCCAGCCCGGACCGATCCGACCGCATCCGCGCCGCGATCCGATCCCCCAGCGCGTCGCCCGGACCCGCCGTCAACCGCCTGCTCCATGTGCCGAGGTCGGTGATCATCGCCACCGCGCGCCGCTCCGTCCGGGCCGTCACCAGCGCGCCAAGCATATCGGGCGCGATACCGCTCTGCCCCACCGGCTCCACCATCACGCGGATCGTGCCGCCACAGGCGAGGCCCACCGCAAAGGCCTCCTCGTCCGCGACGCCGTAAGTGAGAAGCCGGGGGGCGCCATCCGCCAGCGAGGCCATCGCCTCGGCCACCACCGCGCCGTCGACGCAACCGCCGGAGACAGACCCCACCATCTCCCCCGCGCCGGAAATGGCAAGCTGGCTTCCCACGGGGCGCGGCGCCGATCCCCAGGTTTCCACCACCGTGGCCATGGCCGCGCCCTCACCGTCCGCCTGCCAGCGAAGCGCCGCCCCCGGTGCGTCATCATGCGCGATCATGTCCATTCCATCCCCGCCATGAATATGGGGCGGCAGGACCGTGCTCCCGCCGCCCCATAAAGCCCGCGAGCCCGTCAGCGCATAGTCGCGGTCTGCATAAGAGGAGAGATCAGCCGCACTGCGACGCGCCTATTCTTCGGCTCGTCAGATTGCGTCGGCACCTTCAGCTCACCCTCGCCGTAGCCCTGCACGACGAGGTTCTCCGGCGGCACGTCGAAATATTCCGTCAGCGCCAGCGCCACCGATTCCGCCCGCCGGTCCGACAGCGCGAGGTTGGAAGCAGCCGAACCCACCGCGTCGGTATGGCCCTCGATCAGGAACACCTCGTAGGGGCGATCCGCGATCACCTTGGTCAGCGAACCGCCCAGCTGCGCCAGCTTCTCCGCTTCCGTCGGTGCGATCGCGGCGGAGCCGGAGGCGAAGGTGATGCTGTCCACGTTGATCGTCGGCGCCAGCGCACGCACCTGTCGGTAGTCGCGGATCTGGCTGAGGCTGTAAGTCCGCGCGGTCTTTCGCGCCTTGATGCGGTCGAGCGCCGCTTTCAGTTCCGTGCCGGAATCCGACGCGGAGATCGTCGTGTCGTAGGTCGGCTTCGGGATCGTTGCCACATCGACGCGCGGACTCTTGCGCAGGTCGTCGATGAGCCGCGTTTCGGTGCCGTCTTCGGCATAGCGCACGCGGCGCAGGACGCGGCCCGAGGCGTCGCGGATCGTCACGATGCTGGAACCGTCCTGACGGTCGAGAACCGTCCGGGTGGAGCCGTCCTTGTAGGTTTCCGTATTGAGCTTCGCACCGGGGCGACGCAGCAGCGCATCGTCGTCCTTGAGCACCCGGTAGTCGCCGTTATCCTCCTTCACCACGACCCGGTCGCCGGTGTTGGAAACGACCTGATTGCCGTTCTGGAGCACGGCGCCCACCGCCAGAGCACCGAGCGCCACGAGGCCAAACTTCTCGAAATCCGAGAGACCGGACTTCTTGCCGTTGCCCACGGCGGTCGGCGCGGCCGCGAACTCCTGACCACTGGTCCGCGTGTTGGCCGCGGTAATTTCGGTCGAGGTCGTTGCCACGGCGTCCGGTGCCGCGGCCGGAGCCGCCGGCGCATCGCCTGCTGCCGCTGGGGCGGGTTCTGCCGCCGCAGCCGCCGCAGGTGCCTCCTCTGCCGCCGGTTGGCCCAATAGCGACTGCAACGCCGCCTCCGCCTCCTGTGGCACGACGGGCGCTTCCACGGGTGACGCGGCTTCGGCGGGCGCGTCCGGTTGCGCCGCCGGAGCGGTCGCCGCCGCTTCGGGAGCGGCCGCCGGAGCCTGCGGTTGCGCCGCGTCCGGAGCATCGGTCTGACCAGCCACGGGTGCAGGCGCCTGCTCTGACTGTGCGGCTTCGGGTGCCTGTGGGGCTTCGGGTGCCGGTGCGGCTTCGGATTTTGCGGCCTCGGGCTGCTTGGCTTCTGGTGCCGGTGCTGCCGTGGGCTGCGCGGTTTCTGGCGAAGGTGCGGCTTCGGGTGCCGGTGCAGCTTTGGACTGTGCAGCCTCGGGCTGCGTGGCTTCTGCTGCCGGTGCTGCCTTGGGCTGCGCGGCCTCTGTCGAAGGGGCGGCTTCTGGTGCCGGTGCGGCTTCGGATTGGGCGGCTTCGGGCGCGGGTGTTACTTCGGGCTGTGCGACCTCTGGAGTCGGCGTTGCCTCAGGGGTCCCCACAGCGGATGGCGGGGCGGGAGCCGCCGGGGCGGGTTCGGCGGCGGCTTCGGGTTGGTCCGCTGGGGCCGGTGCGCTGTCGGTCTGGGCTGCGATGGCGGCATCGGCCTTGACCTTGGCCTCGTCCGGCAGGGCGTCGGCGGCCGGCGGTTCGGTTTTCGCCGCGTCGTCTGCGGCCTTCTGTGCATCGTCCGCCTGCTGTTGAACGGCGGCGTCGGCCTCCGTCGGCACTGCGTTCTCGGGCGACGCTTCGGCAACGGGCGGCGGCGGGGCTTCGGTCGTTGCTCCTGCCAGCGCGCTCGTGGCTTCGGCGAGCGAGGCCGCGCTGTCGCAGGTTCCGTCGGACGGGGTGAAACACGTCTCCCCAGCCGGGCATGCCTGTGCGGCATCCGTCAGACAGATCGCATTGCCCGCCGGGGTCGATACGGCCTGTTGGGCACCGGCATAGCTGGTGGGCAGGGTGCTCAGCGCCATCGACACGGCGGTCGTCGTCGTGAGGATGCGTTTCATCTGTCTCTCCCGGTTCAGGTCGGTCCACGCTCCGGGCACGGGACCCTCGTTGTCTCATCAAAGCACGAGCGTACAGAACGCGCGACTGATGCCCCGCGTTCCTTGCGACGGCGCCCATGCCCCCCCAATGCCCGAATTGAATTGCGATGCTTTCCGGCCTATATTCACCGCAACTCTGGAGGAAAGCCATGAACGAGCGCGCGAATGTCACGGCGGCCGACGCCCGGCCCGCAGTCAAAACCAAGGACGCCCCCGATCTGGGCCGGTTCGACCGCGAAGACCCGTTCCGGCTTGAGGACCAGCTCTCGGAGGAAGAGCGGATGCTGCGCGATGCGGCCCGCACCTACGCGCAGGACAAGCTGAAGCCCCGTGTCGTGAAAGCCTTTGCGGAGGAGTCGACGGACCCCGCGATCTTCCGCGAGATGGGTGAGATGGGCCTTCTCGGCGTCACCGTCCCCGAGGAATACGGCGGGATCGGCGCCTCCTACGTCACCTACGGCCTGATCGCGCGGGAGGTGGAGCGGGTCGATTCCGGCTACCGCTCGATGATGTCGGTCCAGTCGTCGCTGGTGATGTATCCGATCTACGCCTACGGGTCGGAGGCCCAGCGCAAGAAGTTTCTGCCGAAGCTCGCGACCGGCGAATGGATCGGCTGCTTCGGTCTCACCGAACCCGACGCGGGCTCCGACCCCGGAGGCATGAAGACGGTCGCGAAGAAGACCGCCACCGGTTACGTGCTCGACGGGGCCAAGATGTGGATCTCCAATTCTCCCATCGCCGACATTTTCGTCGTCTGGGCAAAGTCGGAGTCGCATGGCGGCAAGATCCGGGGCTTCGTGCTGGAAAAGGGTATGACCGGCCTGACGACGCCGAAGATCGAGGGCAAGATGAGCCTGCGCGCCTCCGTCACCGGCGAGATCGTGATGCAGGGCGTCGAGGTCGGCGAGGAGGCGCTGCTGCCGCATGTCGAAGGGTTGAAGGGTCCGTTCGGTTGTCTCAACCGCGCGCGCTACGGGATCTCGTGGGGTGTCATGGGGGCGGCGGAGTTCTGCATGGAATCGGCGCGGGCCTATGGACTCGACCGCAAGCAGTTCGGGCGGCCGCTGGCGCAGACGCAGCTTTTCCAGATCAAGCTCGCCGACATGGCGACGGAGATCGCGCTGGGGCTGCAGGGCAGTCTGCGGGTGGGTCGGTTGCTCGACGAAGCGGAAGCCGCGCCGGAAATGATCAGCCTCGTGAAGCGCAACAACTGCGGCAAGGCACTGGCCATCGCGCGGGTGTCGCGGGACATGCACGGCGGCAACGGCATCCAGCAGGATTACCACATCATGCGCCACATGGTGAACCTCGAGACGGTGAACACCTATGAGGGGACGCACGACGTGCACGGGCTGATCCTCGGCCGGGCGATCACGGGGCTGCAGGCGTTCTTCTGAGGCGTCACATCGCCTCCAGCGCCTTTCTGATTGCGCGGTTGTCGCCGCGCGTCAGAACCCAGCGCCCCATCCGACGCGCGAGGTCGGGATGGCCCTTGGCCAACGCCCGGTCGAAGAGTTCGCGCTGATAGCGCGGAAAGCCCTTGCGAACACGCAGGGCGCGGTGGAACGCCTGCTCCGTCAGCGAGCCGTCGAGCGCGCCGAGCGTGATCTGCGACAGGATCCCCATCTGCTGGAGAGATGAGCCGAGCCGATGGCCCAGAAGCGGGGTCCGAAGCTTCACCACGTTGGAACCGGTGAACCGTTCGGCATGACCCTTGTCCAGCGGCTCATAAGGGTCAAAGAGCAGCGTCACCTGTGCCGCGCATCGCGAGACCTCCGCCGCATCGCCGTAGCGGCCGGAGAAATCGCGGCCCCATGCGGTCTTGTAGCGCGTTTCCCACGGCACCAGCGTCCGGTCGAGCGTGCTTTGCGGAGAGATCGCAACCACGGACGCACCGGGACAGGCCGGCACGAAAGCGCAGGCCGCGTAGCCGCCCATCGAGGCGCCGTAAAAGACGACGCGCCGGAACCGCGCGAAGAAACCCGAGGCCGCGAGGGCGTCGAACTCCGCCGCCACCCACGGATCGCGATACCAGGTCCAGCCGTTCGCCATCACGCCCAGCATCGACCAGCCCTGCTTTTCGATGAAGGCATAGCCCCAGGGTCTGCGGTCCTCCCGCTTGGTCATGGCGAGGTCGAGGTTGTCGAACGTGACGACGAGCGTATCGCCGCGCGGAACGTGGAGGAACGAATGGTCCCCGCTCTCGCGCACGAACCCTTTGGGACCTGCAAGGCGGGCAGCGAGGATGGACCACGGCTCCGCCGGAGTCGTCAACAGGACGCGCACCACCTGCGTGCCGTCGATTGTATGGGCGGACAGGGCCTGCACGCGGCCATACGCACCCAGATAGGGCAGCGCGCCGGAGCCCTTGCGGATGTCGGTGACCAGAACCGCACCCGGCCCCAGCGCATGATCGAGGATGGGCGCCAGATGCCTGACCTTCGCCCGGTCGCCGAAGCCCGCGAGGTTCGCGATCAGTTCGGCGGGGCGCAAGTCGGCACGGCACCCCACACGCCGGATCGCCCGCTGCGGGACGCCCGCGTGCCGCAAGGCGTCCGCGTAAGGCGCGATCCAGTCCGACGGCTGGTCAGGAAACCCGCCCCGCGCGTCCAGATCGACAAGGTCGATGTCGCACCCGAAGCGCCCGTGCGCCGCAATGGCCAGAGGGAGCGCGGCCCCCCCCACATCCGCCATCCGCGCCATCCCGGTCAGCGCCGTGCGGGCCAGCAGCGCCTCCGCCGCCGCCGCGTCGGGCGTCCCGGTCGGCGGCAACGTGCTCCAGTCCGCGCGGGGTCGCTTTCCATCAGTCATGGCAATCTCCCGCCGATGCGGGGCGCAGGGGTGCGAGCGTCGGGTCCACGCCGTGCCGCTTCAGCAGCCGTCCGATCAGGCTCCTCAGTCGGGGAATGCCGAGCGGCTCCTTTTCGAGGATACGGGCCCGCATTCGGCGGCCATAGAAATGAATCGACCAGGTGTCGTCCGTGACATAGGCCTTCTCATCGAAACCGGGGCGCAGCATCAGGTTCCGGTCGCGGTAGGGCACCGGATAGAGCGCTACCTGCGGCATCGCGAACCGCACCTCCCCCGTCGCCTTCAGGAAATGGGTTATTGCGTGCGGACCCCAGACGCCCCACGGCCGCTCCGACGCATGGAGGCGCTCGTTGTCGTCGATCCATGGCGGGATCGCATAGTCGTCGGCGGTGAAATCCAGCAGCGCGCGCAGGGTCTCGCTGTCCCGGGGCAGACCCAGCACGCCGCCGTTGAGGCCCTGCGCGGATTCCCACGCGTGGAAATGGCCATTGGCGGTGGCGAAGGGGCGGACGCAATAGGCATCGGTATCGGCCCAGATCGTGCGCTCCTCCCGCGCCAGCATGTGATAGCGGAAGAGGTCGGAATGGAGCGCCGGGCTACCCGTCCGACCATGGCGCAGGACGGCCGCGCGCGGCAGGATCAGGGCGGCATCGGCCAATTCTACCCCCTCAGGCGGGTTCGTCACGCCCTCATAGGTAAAGAGCTTCACATGCTGGCCCGCATCGACGAAGGACTTGAGGCACAGGATCTCCAGATAGCCCAGCGTGCCACCGATCCAGAGCGCGCCGATCTGATGCTCCGGTGTCATGCCGCCCTCCCCGCCCGCGCTTGTCGCCCGGCAATGTGGCGAAATCGTGGCAACGCCACAATGGATCTGTCGCATGCAAGGCAACCCGGCTTGGTCGGCGTGCGGGCGTCATGCTAGGACGAGCGCACAGGAACGGGGCCAGTGGATGAAGGACGACAGGAACGAGCGTGCAGCGCGGGTGCTCTCGCGCCGGATGGCCTCCCGCGAGGTCGGGGCGGGCGGGGTCACGCGCCTGATCGATGCGGTGGCCGTTCCGGGCACGCCCGCGCGGGTGCTGGCGTTCTTCGGCAACGGGACGCAAGCTGCAGCCTTCGCGCCCGATGCGGTAATGGGCTGCGCCCTGCCGCTCGACCTGCGTGAGGTGTCGGGGGCAGCGATGGTCGCCGTGGTGGGCGACGGACCGGTCGAACTGGCGCTGTCGGAGGGCGGACGCCTGCGCATCGAGCCTGCACGGGCAGAGCCGGAGCTGCTGGCTGGGCTTGACTGTCTGCTGGCCTTCCGACTGGAGGAAACGGTGGCGCAGATGGCGGAGATGCTCCGCTACCACGCCACCCACTACGGCCTGCAAGGCGCGGTGGTGATCTGCCGGGTGCCGCCGGACGATGACCTTGCGGCGTCGCTGAAAACGGCGATCGCGGGGACCGCGCTGACAGTGGTGCTGGTGGAGGCACCGGTTCCCCTTGGCAAGCCGGGACTGGCGGCGGAGACGCATCCGATCCTCGCCCCCGACGCGCCGGGCAAGGACCGGATGGCGGCCCCGCCCCCCGATCCGTGGCGCGCGCCGCTGGGCGAGGCACTGTGTCTGGAGGCGATGAAATGGCGGTTTCTGTCGCAGGCGCGGACGGTCCTCTGCCTCGACATGTCGGATTTCCTCGACCTCGAGCAGGGGGCGTTCGATTTGTGCGCGGCAGAGGGGGCGGTCCTTCTCGTAGGGCGCAGAGTTTATCCTTGGCGCGTCCGCGAGGGGGCCGAGGCGCGCCTCGGCGACCACATCTGCCGCCCGTTCGATCAGGCGCAGGGTTTCACCCGCTGGGGCTGCGCGCCGGGGACGGCGGGGCTCGCCAGCGTCTGGCGAATAGGACGGGTGTCCTACGCCAAACCCGCGCGCACCGTCACCTTCAACCGGGCGATGGCGGTCCGGGTGCCGGGACAGGCGGTGGCGGACCTCGTTCCCAAATCCTCGCTGGTGGAGGATGCGGGCCTTCTGGCGCTGTCCCACGGCGCATTCGGCGCAAAGCCGGTGCGGCCGCCGCAATCGCGCCCGAAGGCCGCCCCCGCGCAAGCCGTGCAGGGCGGACGGACGGCCGTTGTGACGACGATGAAGAACGAGGGGCCCTTCATCCTCGAGTGGCTGGCCTATCACAGGGCGATCGGGGTCGACGATTTCCTGATCTACACCAACGACTGCACCGACGGCACTGATACGATGCTGGACCTCTTGCAGGCGCGCGGCCTTGTTCAGCACCGGGATAATCCGTTCCGGGGCACCGGCCTCAAGCCCCAGCACGCGGCTCTGCAGGCGGCGGAGGCGGAGCCGGTGATGCGGACCTGCGGCTGGGGCATCTGCATGGACGTGGACGAATTCATCGCCGTGAAGGTGGGCGACGGCACGCTTGGCGCGCTCTATGAAGCGATGGGCGACGCAAACATGATCGCGTTGACCTGGCGGCTATTCGGCAATGCGGAGGTGCATGGCTACGCGGACCGGCCCGTGACAGAACAGTTCACCCGCTGCGCGCCCGAGGTGATCCGAAAGCCGCATCAGGCCTGGGGCTTCAAGACGTTGTTTCGCAACATCGACATCTATCGCAAACTCGGCGTGCACCGGCCCAAGGGGCTGATCCCCGATCTCTGGGACCGGGTCGCGTGGCTCAACGGGTCGGGCCGTCCGATGCCCCGGTCGATGATCCGCAACGGCTGGCGCTCCACGCTGGAGAGCTATGGCTACGACTGGGTCCAGCTCAACCATTACGCGGTCCGGTCGGTGGAGAGCTTTCTGGTCAAGCGCGACCGGGGGCGGGTCAATCATGTCGACCGCGAACAGGGGCTGAACTACTGGTTCCGCATGAACCACAATCTGGAGGAGGACCGCGCCATCCAGCGCATGATGTCGGCGGCAGAGGCGGAGCGTGCGGCGCTGATGGCCGACCCGGAGATCGCCGCCGCCCACGAGGCTTGCGTCCACCACCACCGCGCAAAGATCGCGGACCTGATGGGCCGGGACGACAGCCGCGCAATCCACGCTGCCCTCACGGCCCCACGGATGGAGCGTCTGTGCCGGTTGCAGCAGCATTTCGGCGCGGCGGTGTTCCTCGCCGGTCCGCAGGTGATCCCGAATCATATCCCTCCAGACGGCGCGGCGGAGGACTGGTTCTACACCGTGGCGCCGGCCGAGACTTGATTGCATGAGGCTTCTGGCGGTCCTCACGATCCGCAACGAGGGCGCGTTCCTGCTCGAATGGCTGGCGCACCACGAGGCCTGCGGGTTCACCGATTTCCTCGTCTTCTCCAACGATTGCGACGATGGCACGGACCTGATGCTCGACCGGCTGGAGCGGATGGGGAGGATCGTGCATTGCCCGAACCGGGGGCCGTTTCCCAAGGGCCCGCAATGGGCGGCGCTGGAGATGGCGGGGGCGCACCCGCTGACGCGGGCGGCGGACTGGATTCTGGTGCTCGACGTGGATGAGTTCGTCAACGTCCATGTGGGCGACCGGACTGTGCCCGCGCTGTTGCGCGCCCTGCCTTCCGCGACAGCCATCCCGCTGACATGGCGGCTCTTTGGCAACGGCGGGATCGTCGCCTACCGCGACGCCCCGGTGACGCAGACGTTCCTCCGCGCGGCGCCGAGCGTTCTGCACTGGCCGTGGCGCGGCGCGATGGTCAAGACGCTGTTTCGCAACGACGGCACCTACCGCTCGCTCGGCGTGCACCGGCCACGGGACCCGGACCCGGACCTGCTGGCCACACAGCGCTGGGTCGACGGATCCGGCCGTGCGCTGCCCGACCTCTACCGCACCGGTCGCCTCTTTACGCCGCCGGGGCAGGATTGCCATGCACTGGTGCAGCTCAACCACTATGCGCTGGGGGCAATGGAAAGCTGGATCGTGAAATGCGACCGGGGCCGCGCCAACCGCGCGGCGCAGCCGGTCGACATGGGCTACTGGGTGGAGCGGAACTTCTCCGCCGTGGAGGACCGCTCGATCCTCGGGCTGGAGAGGCCGGACCGGCGGGCGGCCCTGATGGCGGACGCGGTGCTGGGACCGCTCCATGCCGGTGCGGTGGTGTGGCGGCACGCGCGGTTCCAGTCCCTGATGGCGGAGGAGGCGTGGCGCAGTCTCTTCGGGCGGCTGCTGCTGGCGCCGCCGTCGCGCATCCTGACCGAGGCGCAGGCGGCGCTCGTCCGGCCGCATGCCACGGCCGGCGGATAGCGCACCGTCCCGGCTGGATCAGCGGCGCGTCATGGGGTAGCCAAGGGCCATGACCGACCGGATTGTCATCCCCCGCCCCGACGACTGGCACCTGCACCTGCGCGATGGCGCCATGCTGGCGGGCGTCCTGCCCGAAAGCGCGCGTCATTTCGCCCGCGCCATCGTGATGCCGAACCTCGTGCCGCCCGTCGTAACCGGGGCCGACGCCGCGGCCTACCGCGACCGTATCCGCGCGGCCCTGCCTTTCGGCGCAGGGTTCAAGCCGCTGATGACGCTCTATCTGACGGAAGGCACCGACCCGGACGATGTGGCCGCGGCCCATGCCAGCGGGACCGCGGTGGCGGTCAAGCTCTATCCCGCCGGGGCCACAACCAACAGCCACGCGGGCGTGCGCGATCTGGACCGCGTGCGCGGCGTGCTGGAACGGATGGCCGAGATCGGCATGCCGCTCTGCATCCATGGCGAGGTGACGGACCCCGAGGTGGACATCTTCGACCGCGAGGCAGTGTTCATCGACCGGGTTCTGGCCCCGCTTCGCCAGCGCATCCCGGGCCTGCGGGTGGTGCTCGAGCATGTGACCACGCAACAGGGCGTGGACTATGTCGAAAGCGGCGGCGCGGGACTCGCGGCCACGATCACCACGCATCACCTCTTCATCAACCGCAACCACATCCTCGCCGGGGGCATCCGGCCGCATCTTTATTGCCTGCCGGTCGCCAAGCGCGAGGTGCATCGTCTGGCCCTGCGCCGTGCGGCCACGGGCGGGTCGGGGCGGTTCTTCCTCGGTACCGATTCGGCGCCCCACCCGACAGCGGCGAAGGAGCAGGCCTGCGGCTGCGCGGGCATCTTCACCGCCACCAACACGATGCCGCTGCTGGCCCATGCGTTCGAGGAGGATGGTGCGCTCGACCGGCTTGAAGGCTTCGCCTCGCGTCATGGGGCGGCCTTCTACGGTCTGCCGGTCAACGCGGCGACCCTGACACTGGTGCGCGGCGATGCGGCCCGGTTCCCCGCAACGATCCCGACCGGGGCCGGGCCGGTCACGCTTTTCGACCCCGGCGTGCCTATCTATTGGCATGTGGCATGAGCGCCGCAGGCAAACCCTTCAGGAGCGCCCTCCGATGATCCCCTCCGCCTTCCCGCCGCCCGAGGAGATCGCGCGGCTGACCGCCCGGATGCTTCTCGAGATCAGGGCGGTGCATTTCAACGCCGAAACACCCTATGTCTATGCCTCCGGCCTGCCCGGGCCGACCTACATCGACTGCCGCAAGCTGATCTCCTACCCCCGCCTGCGCTCGGTCGCGATGGATTTCCTGACTGCAACCGTGATGCGCGACGCGGGCTTCGAGGCGTTCGACACCGTGGCGGGCGGTGAGACGGCGGGCATTCCCTTTGCAGCCTGGGTCGCCGAACGAATGGCGCTGCCGATGAGCTACGTGCGCAAGAAGCCCAAAGGCTACGGCCGGAACGCGCGCATCGAGGGCGAGATGCCACCCGGCGCGCGGGTGTTGCTGGTCGAGGATCTGACGACCGACGGCGGCAGCAAGCTCAGCTTCGTCGATGCGATCCGGGAGGCCGGGGCGCACTGTGCCCATACAGCGGTGGTGTTCCACTACGGCATTTTCCCCGAGACTGTGCAGCGTCTGGCCGATCACGGCGTGCGGCTGCACGCGCTCTGCACCTGGTGGGACGTGCTGACGGAGGCGCGGCTGGGAGAAGATTTCGACGCGGCGACGCTGGACGAGGTGGAATCGTTCCTGACCGACCCGCGCGCATGGCAAGCGGCCCGGACCGCCTGACGCGGATCGGCGGGATTTCGCGGCTCAACGCGGCTCCGCACCGCTTCCACAGACTTCCCGGGCATTTGTCCACAGGGTTGCTCCCCCTTACGGGGCGCCGGGGCGCGGTGGTATGGTGCGGGCGAGGCAGCAGTGACATGGAGCAGGCGCAATGACGGAGATCACGGCCTTTCGGCAGACCCCGATGCCCGCGACGGCCGGGGGCGGGGATGCGGACCCGATGCCCCACTCGATCGAGGCCGAGCAGCAGCTTCTGGGAACGATCCTGACCAACAACGACGTGTTCGACCGGATCGTGAACCTCGTGAAAGCGGAGCATTTCCACGATCCCGTCCATCAGCGCATTTTCGAGATCGCCTCGGCCCGGATTCAGGCCAACGCGCTCGCGTCCCCCGTGACGCTGAAGGCGTTCCTGAAGGATGACGCGGGGCTGGCGGAACTGGGCGGGCCTGCCTATCTGGCGCGATTAGCGGGGGCTGCGATCTCCGCCCATGCGGCGCGGGATTATGCGCAGATGATCTACGATTTCGCGGTCCGGCGCGAGTTGATCGGGCTGGGACGCGACATTTCCGCCCGCGCGGCGAAGGTGGAGATCGGGCACGAGCCCCGCGCGCAGATCGTGGAGGCGGAACAGAAGCTTTACCAGCTGGGCGAGCAGGGCGTGGTGGAGCGCGGGTTCCAGAGCTTCCTCAAGGCGGTGACGGATGCGGTCAACATGGCGGGGGCCGCCTATCAGCGCGACGGCGGGCTTGCGGGCATCTCCACCGGGCTCGACGATCTGGACCGCAAGCTGGGTGGGCTGCATCCGTCGGACCTCCTGATCATCGCGGGGCGGCCGTCGATGGGCAAGACCTCGCTTGCGACCAACATCGCCTTCAACATCGCCAAGGCGCACCGGCGCGGAAAGCTTGCGGACGGCACCGAAGGGTCGGTCGAGGGCGGCGTGGTGGGGTTCTTCAGCCTCGAGATGAGCGCCGAGCAACTGGCCGCGCGGATCCTGTCGGAGGCGGCCGAAGTGCCGTCCGAACAGATCCGGCGCGGCGACATGACGGAAGCGGAGTTCCGCCGCTTCGTGGAGGCGGCAAAAAGCCTCGAGGCCTGTCCGCTCTTCATCGACGACACGCCGGCGCTACCGATCAGCCAAGTCGCAGCGCGGGCGCGCAGGCTGAAGCGGACGCAGGGGCTCGACGTGCTGATGGTGGACTACCTGCAGCTTCTGAAGGGCACCGGGCGGGGAGAGAACCGCGTCAACGAGGTGTCGGAGATCACCCAGGGCCTGAAAGCCATCGCCAAGGAGCTGAACATCCCGGTGGTGGCGCTGAGCCAGCTCTCGCGGCAGGTGGAGAACCGGGAGGACAAGCGCCCGCAACTGTCGGATCTGCGCGAATCCGGTTCCATCGAGCAGGATGCGGATGTGGTGATGTTCGTTTACCGCGACGAATATTACAAGGAACGCGAGAAACCGGGGGATCACGAGCTGGACAAGATGGCGCAGTGGCAGGCGGTGATGGAGCAGGTTCACGGCAAGGCGGAGGTCATCATCGGCAAGCAGCGCCACGGCCCCATCGGCTCGGTGGAGCTGAGCTTCGAGGGCCGCTTCACCCGGTTCGGAAACCTCGCGCGCGCCTGGCAGCAGGGGGCGGACGAACGCTTCTGACGGCGGGGAGAGAAAGCCGGGCGGCGGGGCCATCGAGACCCCTTGCCCGGCATTGCCATGGTCCGGCCCTCAAGCGTCGGTCCGGCCCTCAAGCGTCGGTCCGGTCCCGGGCGACGTGCGCTTTGCTCTTGACCTCCTCCACCGGGTTGCCGACATGGGTGCATCATGGCCACCGCGACACTTTCGATCGATCTTGACGCCATTGCGGCGAACTGGCGTGCGCTCGACCGCCTGTCGGCGGGCGGCACCCAGACAGCGGCGGTGGTCAAGGCCGATGCATACGGGCTGGGTGTAGGCCCGGTCGCCTCCGCACTCGCGCGGGCGGGGGCGCGGCGGTTCTTCGTGGCGTTGGCGGAAGAGGGTGCGGCACTTCGCAAGGCGCTGGGGCCAGGGCCGCAGATCTCGGTCTTCTCGGGCCACATGGCGGGCGATACGGAGACGATCCGCAGCCTCGACCTCACCCCGATGATCAACTCCATCGATCAGTTGACCCGGCATCTGGAGGCGCTCACGGGCCATCCGTTCGGCGTGCAACTCGACACCGGGATGAACCGGCTGGGGATGGAGTGGGGCGAGTGGGAGGCGGTGGCGCCGGTCGTGCTGGCGGCAAACCCGGAGATGCTGATCAGCCATCTGGCCTGCGCGGACGAGCCGGGCCACCCAAGGCACGCGGGTCAGCTTGCCGAATTCCACGCCATGACCGACGGAACCGACGTGCCCCGCTCGCTCGCCGCCACGGGCGGGATCCTGCTGGGGCCCGCGTTCCATTTCGACCTTACCCGCCCCGGCATCGGGCTTTACGGCGGGCTGCCGTTCGAGGCGGCGAGCCGGGCGGTCGCGCTGTCCTTGCCGGTGGTGCAGTTGCGCGATCTCGCGGTGGGCGAGGCGGTCGGCTACGGCGCCACATGGCTCGCCGAAAGCCCGGCGCAGATCGCGACCGTCGCGGGCGGCTATGCCGACGGTCTGCTACGCGCCATGGGGTCGCGCGCCGTGCTCTGGGCGGGTGACGTGCCCTGCCCCATCGTAGGCCGGGTGTCGATGGACCTGATCTGCGTCGACGTCTCGCATCTGGAGATGGCGCCGCGCACGCTCGACATCCTCGGGCCACAGCAATCGGTCGACGATCTGGCCGGGGCGGCGGACAGCATCGGCTATGAGATCCTGACGGCGCTGGGGTCGCGCTACGTACGGCGCTATCTCGACGCGACCGCTTAGGGCAGTGTCGGCACGCGGAGTCGCCATCGCGGTGAACCTTTTGCTTCTGGTGCTCTATCCCGTCGCGTGGACGGCACCCTTGTTGCGGGCGGGATTCCTGCCGCTGTTCGGGCTGTCGGAGATCTCCATCTTCTCGGGCCTGCGCGCGCTCTGGCACACCGATCCGGCGCTGGCGCTGGTCGTGGCAGGGTTTGCGATACTGGCGCCGATGCTGAAGACCCTCGGGCTGGCGCTGGTCCAGCTCCGGGCCGTATCGCCGCGTATCATGCCGGTCCTGCATATGCTGGGAAAGCTCGCCATGGCGGACATCTTCCTGATCGCGCTCTACGTCGTCGTGGCCAAGGGCGTGGGCGTCGGGCGGGTGGAGACGGCGTGGGGCCTATGGCTTCTGACCGGCTGCGTGCTCGCCTCGCTGGCCCTGTCACTGGGCGCGGCGCCGCGCCGGCGCTGACGCCCTTGCGCCCCGGCACAGCCCACGGCATCAAGGCGCCATGGCCAAAGGCTCGCCCACGTTCACCTGCACCGCCTGCGGTGCGACCTATTCCAAATGGGCGGGGCGCTGCGAGGCGTGCGGAGCCTGGAACTCCATCGTCGAGGAAGCGCCTCTCGGTGCCGGACCCAAGGCGCTGGGGTCGCGCGGGCGCACCATCCCGCTGACCGACCTCGCGACGCAGGGACCGCCCCCGGCCCGCGCCGCCTCGGGGATGGAGGAGCTGGACCGCGTGCTCGGCGGCGGGCTGGTGGCGGCCTCGGCGATCCTTGTCGGCGGCGATCCGGGCATCGGGAAGTCGACGCTGCTGTTGCAGGCGGCGGCGTCGTTCGCACGCGCGGGCGTCAAGGCGATGTATATCTCGGGCGAGGAGGCGGTGGCGCAGGTCCAGATGCGGGCCGCGCGCCTCGGCCTCACCGATGCGCCGGTGGCGCTCGGGGCGGAGACGTCGCTGCGCGACATTCTCACGACGCTCGATGCGGTGCGGCCGGGAATCGTGGTGATCGATTCGATCCAGACCATGTGGCTCGACACGGTGGAAAGCGCGCCGGGATCGGTGGCGCAGGTCCGCGCGGCGGCGCATGAGCTGGTGACATTCGCCAAACGGCGCGGCGTGGCGGTGGTGCTGGTGGGCCATGTCACGAAGGAGGGCCAGATCGCGGGGCCGCGTGTGGTGGAGCATATGGTCGATACCGTGCTCTATTTCGAGGGCGAGCGCGGGCACCAGTTCCGCATCCTGCGCGCGGTCAAGAACCGCTTCGGCCCGGCAGACGAGATCGGCGTCTTCGAGATGACCGGCGACGGGCTGGCGCAGGTCTCCAACCCCTCGGCACTGTTCCTGTCGGACCGCGACCGCCCGGCCTCGGGCTCTGCCGTCTTTGCAGGTATCGAGGGCACCCGCCCGGTGCTGACGGAAATCCAGGCGCTCGTCGCCCCATCGCCCCTGGGGACGCCGCGCCGCACGGTGGTGGGGCTGGATGCGGGCCGCCTGTCCACCATCCTCGCGGTGCTGGAGGCGCGCTGCGCGATCCCCTTCACCGGCCTCGACGTCTATCTCAACGTCGCGGGCGGGATGCGGGTGTCCGAGCCCGCCGCCGATCTGGCTGTCGCGGCGGCGCTTCTGTCCGCGCGCGAGGATGTGGCGGTCCCCCCGGACATGGTGCTCTTCGGCGAGATCAGCCTTTCGGGCGCGCTTCGCCCCGTCACGCAGACGGAAAACCGGCTGAAGGAGGCGATGAAGCTGGGCTTCACGCAGGCCGTGGCGCCATCGAAATCCCGGCTGTCGGGGGTCGAGGGGATCCGCGTGCGCCAGATGCCCGACCTCACCGCCTTCGTGGGCGAGATGTTCGGAGCGGGCTGACGGCTTGCAAATAGGTGCGCCGCGCTTTACGGCCACAAGGCGCGCAAGGGCTGCGGGAGAACGGGATGGACGGCTTTACCCTGATCGATGGCGTGGTGGCGCTGGTCATCGTGCTGTCGGCGGTGCTGGCCTATTCGCGCGGACTGGTGCGGGAGCTTCTGGCCATCGCCGGATGGATCGGGGCCGCCATCCTCGCCTACGTTTTTGCGGCCCAGGTGCAGCCGCTCGTGAAAGAGCTGCCCGTCGTGGGAAAGTTCCTCACCGACAGTTGCGAGCTGTCGATCATCGCGGCCTTCGCGGTGGTCTTTGCCGTCGGTCTGGTGATCGCGGCGCTGTTCACGCCATTCCTGTCGGGTGCGGTGCAACGCTCGGCGCTGGGCGGGGTCGATCAGGGGCTGGGGTTTCTGTTCGGCGTGATCCGGGGGGTGCTGCTGATCGCGGTGGCGTTCATCGTCTACAACCGGGCGGTCGCGGCCAATACCGTGCCGATGGTGGACAATTCGCGCGCCGCCCATGTCTTCACCTCCTTTCAGGCCGACATCGACCGGTCGAGTCCCACCGACGCGCCCGGCTGGATCGTCGCGCGCTACGAGGCGCTGACCGAGATCTGTCCCGCCGTCGCCACGCCGGTTCCTGCCACCGCACCGGAAAGTGTAGCCCCCGACGCCCCGGCCCCGGCAAACTGATCCCCGTCGCCCCGTGACTCCGGGTCACGGAGGCCCTATGTCAGGCGCACGGTCTTCGGAACTGACGGAGCCTCCGATGCAACCCTACCTTGCCCACCCGTTTGACGCCGACAGGCTGCATGAGGAATGCGGTATCTTCGGCATGGTCGGTGTCGCGGATGCGGCCAATTTCGTGGCGCTCGGGCTGCACGCGCTCCAGCATCGCGGGCAGGAGGCGGGGGGGATCGTGACCCACGACCCCGAGGCGGGCTTCTGCTCGGCCCGCCGCTTCGGCCTCGTGCGCGACAATTTCACCAAGCCCGACGTGATGGAGACGCTGCCCGGCTCCATCGGTCTGGGCCATGTGCGCTATTCTACCGCCGGGTCGAAGGGTGCTACTGCGATCCGCGACGTGCAGCCGTTCTTTGGCGAGTTCTCGATGGGCGGGGCGGCCATCGCGCACAACGGCAACATCACCAACGCGGGCTCGCTGCGCCGCGAGCTGATAGAGCGGGGCTCGATCTTTCAGTCGTCGAGCGATTCGGAATGTATCATCCATCTGATGGCCCGCTCGATCCAGAAAACGATCCCCGAGCGGATCAAGGATGCGCTTCGCCGGGTCGAGGGCGCCTTCTCCATCATCGCGATGACCCGCACCAAGCTGATCGGCGTGCGCGACGCGCTGGGGGTCCGCCCGCTGGTCCTGGGGCGCGTGGGCGAGGAGGGCTATGTCCTCAGCTCGGAGACCTGCGCCCTCGACATCATCGGGGCGGAGTTCATCCGAGAGATCGCACCGGGCGAGATGGTCGTGGTCGAACACGGCCAGTTGCAGAGCTTTCGTCCGTTCGAGGCGAAACCCTCGCGCTTCTGCATATTCGAGCATGTCTATTTCAGCCGCCCCGATTCCATCCTTGGCGGCCGTTCGGTCTATGAGACGCGCCGCCAGATCGGCGTGGAGCTGGCGCGCGAGGCCCCGGTGGACGCCGACCTCGTCTGCCCCGTCCCCGACTCAGGCACCCCGGCGGCGATCGGCTACAGTCAGGAATCGGGCATTCCCTACGCCATGGGGATCATCCGCAACCAGTATATGGGCCGCACCTTCATCGAGCCGACGGAGCAGATCCGCAACATGGGTGTGCGCCTGAAGCTGAACGTTAACCGCGCGCTGATCCGGGGCAAGCGCGTGATCCTCGTCGACGACTCAGTCGTGCGCGGCACCACCAGTCGCAAGATCAAGGACATGATCATCGACGCCGGTGCGGCGGAGGTCCATTTCCGCATCGCCTCCCCCCCCACCGCATGGCCCTGCTTCTACGGGGTCGACACGCCGGAACGCTCGAAACTTCTCGCCGCGAACATGTCGGAGGCGGAGATGCGCGACTGGATCGGCGTCGACAGCCTGAAGTTCGTGTCCCTCGACGGCCTCTACCGCGCAGCGGGCGAAGCCGCGGGCCGCAGCGCCGACGCCCCGCAATATTGCGACGCCTGCTTTTCCGGCCAGTATCCCGTCGCCCCCTCCGACATGATCGACAAGGGGTTCGAGGTGAAAGCCGCAGAGTGACCCCGGCGCTCCCGATCCCCCCCGATCTCCGAAGGACAGCCATGCCCGACCGCATCGCCCTCGTCACCGGCGCATCCCGCGGCCTCGGCGCCGCCTTGGCGCTGCATCTTGCGCGCGACGGCTGGCATGTGGTCGCCGTCGCGCGGACGGTGGGCGGGCTGGAGGAGCTGGACGACCGCGCCCGGGCAGAAGGTGCCACCGGCGCGCTGACCCTGGCACCGATGGACGTGACCGACGACGAGGCGATGCGCCACCTCGGCCTCTCCATCCATCAGCGGTGGGGCAGGCTCGACCTCTGGGCCCACACCGCCATCCACGCGCCCCCGATGGCGCCCGCCGCCCATCTCGACGCCAGGGACTGGGACAAGACGCTCGCCACCAACCTGCGCGCAACGGGCGTGGTGATCCCGATGGTCGAGTCCCTGCTGCGCGTCGCACCCAAAGGCATGGCGATGTTCTTCGACGACCCCCGCGCCGGCACGCCCTTCTTCGGCGCCTATGGGGCCAGCAAGGCTGGGCAGATCGCGCTCGCCCGCGCGTGGCAGGCGGAAACCGCCCGGCACGGACCGCGAGTGGAGGTGCTGACCCCGCACCCGATGGCCACCGCCCTGCGGGCCAGGTTCTTCCCCGGCGAGGATCGCGCAAAACTCGCCGACCCCGCCACCGAAGCCGCACGCCTGCTCGCAACCCTCCCGTCACCCGCAACCGCCTGACCCCTCACCGAAAGTGGATGTTGTAGGCCCCCCTGATCCGCGCATCGAGGTCCGGGGCGATCTGGCACCCCGCCTTCGCCAATATCTCGTTCTTCCGCGCGATGGCCCGGTCGATCAGCATCGGCCGGTCCGCCTCGTTCCACTCCTTCGGGCTCATCCGGTTGCCGAGCTTGGGATAGACATACTCCGTCTCCATCAGCGCAAGCGTCTGGTCGGAGCCAAGGTAGTGCCCTGCCCCGCCCGGCAGGCATACCGCCTTCATCGCATCGAGTGCGGTGCTGTCCGGCGTCACGTCGATCCCCCGCACGCAGCGCATGACCTGACCCAGGATGTCATCCCCCAGCACCAGCGACTCCAGACAGAAACCCAGCAAGGATGCATGCATCCCCACCGCCTCATAGACCATGTTGAGGCCCGAGAGCCCGGCCAGAACGTTGGTGATCCCCTGCTCCCACCCCGCCTGCATGTCCGGCATCTTGCTGTCGGAGATCCCCGCCGCCGCCCCGCCGGGAAGCCCGTAGAAGCGATGCATCTGCGCGCAACCCGCGGTCAGCAGCGCCTGCTCCGCCGACCCGCCCGACATCGCCCCGGTCCGAAGGTCGCTCACGAACGGCCAGGTCCCGAAGATGCAGGGCGCGCCGGGCCTGATCGCATTGGCATACACCACGCCCGCAAGGCACTCCGCGACCGCCTGCACGATGGTCAGCGCGATCGGCGCCGGCGCCGTGGCCCCCGCCTGCCCTGCGCTCAGCAAAAGCATCGGCATGCCCGCGCGAATGCAGGCCTCCATCGTGATGCAGCTCTCCTCCGCGAATTTCATCGGTGGTACGACGAAACAGTTGGAGTTGGACACGAACGGCCGCTCCCGCCACGCCGCCTCGCCCCCCGCGATCGTGTGCAGGAACTCCATGCAGCCCGCGACATGGGACGGATCGCTGAACGAGGTGCCGATATGCTTCGTCGTTCCCGCAAGGCAGGCATAAAGCGTGTTGATGTCCATGTCGTAATTGTCGACCACGTCCCGGCAAACCATCGCGCGCTGAAAGAAATGCACGTTGTCGAGGTTCTGGACCAGCCGTGCTGCATCGTGCAGATCCTGCGCGGTGCTGTCGCGGTAATCCCCGGTCAGCGGATCGACGATATGCACCGCCGCCCCCGCCGTGCCGAAATGGACGTTGGTCCCTGACAAATGCAGGTCGAAACGCGGATCCCGCGCATGCAGCGTGATATCCCGCGCCGCGATCCCGACCATATCCTCGACCAGCGCGCGCGGAAACCGGATGCGCCCGTCGTCCCCCGCCACCGCCCCCGCCCCGGTCAGCAACGCCACGCCCGAGGGCGGCGCCTGGCTCAACCCGATCTCCTCAAGCG
>JBBSVE010000001.1:0-80455 GCA_038233815.1 Rhodobacterales bacterium | reverse complement strand
TTTTCCGACAGAAAAAGCGGGTGGGCGAATGTCGCTTTTGACGGGCAAGCGGCGGAAACGGGGGGAGGCGGGTTGACGCCGCGCGGCATAAGGGCACGAAAATCGCGCGGCGTCACCGGGGGTATGGCCATGAACGAAGTTGCAGGGCGCAGGGCACGGGGCGGCGGCGGGTCGGCGCGGAGGGCGGAGCGGTCGGCGGTCAGCTTTGACGTCGCGGGGACCATTTCGCGCAATATTCCTAATTTCGAGATCCTGAACGGGGAGGCGCTCGAGATCATCGAGCGCAATGCCGATACGGTGCTGGAGGAGATCGGGGTCAACTTCCTCGAAAACCCTGGCGCGCTGGACCTCTGGCGGGCGGCCGGGGCCGATGTGAAGGGCGAGCGGGTGCATATTCCCCGCGGCCTCGCAAGGAAGCTCTGCGCCACGGCGCCGTCGTCATTCATCCAGCACGCGCGGAACCCCGCGCGGTCGGTGGAGATCGGCGGGCGCAATCTGGTTCTGGCGCCGGTCTACGGGCCGCCCTTCGTGCGCGATCACGAGGGGGGGCGGCGCTATGCGACGATGGAGGATTTCCGCAACTTCGTGAAGCTCGGCTACATGTCGAAATGGCTCCAGCATTCCGGGGGGACGGTGTGCGAGCCGACCGACATCGCGGTCAACAAGCGCCATCTCGACATGCTGCACGCGCACATGACGCTTAGCGACAAGCCCTATATGGGGTCGGTGACGGAGCCTCAGCGCGCGGCGGATTCGGTGGAGATGTCGCGCATCCTGTTCGGTTCGGATTTCGTCGACGCGAACACGGTGATGACCTCGCTCATCAACATCAATTCGCCGCTGACGTTCGACAGCACCATGATGGGGGCGCTGGAGGTCTACGCGAAAGCAGGGCAGGCGGTGATCATCTCCCCCTTCATCGTGGGCGGCGCGATGGCGCCGGTGACGGTCGCCGGAACGCTGACGCAGGTGCTGGCGGAGGTGCTGGCGGGGGTGGCCTACAGCCAGCTGGTGCGTCCCGGAGCACCGGTGATCTTTGGCGCGTTCGTGACCTCGATCGACATGAACTCCGGCGCGCCGACGTTCGGAACGCCCGAGGCCGCACATATCACCTACGGCGCGGGGCAACTGGCAAGGCGGCTTAAGCTGCCCTACCGGTCGGGCGGAGCATTCTGCGGATCGAAGCTGCCGGACGCGCAGGCAGCCTATGAGAGCGCCAACAGCCTGAACATGGCACTGCTGGCGGGGGTGAACTTCATGCTTCATGCCTGCGGCTGGCTCGAGGGGGGGCTGGTGTCGTCCTATGAGAAATTCGTGATGGACGCGGACCAGCTGGGCACGCTGCACCATCTGGCGCAGGGCGTGCACATGGACGAGAACGGGCAGGGGATGGACGCGATCCGCGAGGTCGGCCCAGGCGGGCACTACCTCGGCTGCGCGCATACGCAGGCAAATTTCAAGACCGCGTTCTGGCGGTCGGAGCTGTTCGACTACAAGCCGTTCGAGACGTGGGACGAGGAAGGTGCGCGCGACACCGAGACGCTCGCCGGGCTGCGCGTGAAAAAGATGCTCGGCGACTATCAGCAGCCGACGCTGGACGAGGGTGTCCGCGAGGCGCTGGACGAGTATGTCGCGAAGAAGAAGGCGGCCGAGCCCGACGCCTTCGTCTGACGGCAGGCCGGAGCGCGGACGGACTCCGCGATCCGGCACCGGCTCAGGCCGTCGGCGTGGCGAGCCGTGCCTCCGCCATCAGGGCGATCAGCAGCTCCACATGCCGGGCGATGGAATAGGCGGCCGATCCGGTCTGCCGGATCTGCTCGATTTCCTCCTCCGCCTCGATCAGATGCGGGATGGCATGGCCGGTGGCGGCCGGCCTCACTGTGCCGATGAGGCGGGAGAGGTCACGCTCCCGGCGGTAGTCCTGCACACCGTGGCGGGCAGCGCGGATCAGCAGCCTCGGGCGGCTGAGGTTGGCGAGTAGGGCACGAAAGTCGGTCATGTCATGGTCTCCGGTTCTGGACGACCCATGTAAGCGTGCACAATCCCGCGTTGCGCATGGCCCTGTTCGAGCGTTCGCAGGTTTCGCGATTCTTTATGCTTTGGAGACAATTATCGGAGAAATTGAAGATTTTAACGGACAGGTAACCGATGCACGGCAAGGTTGTAAAAGTCCAGAACCGGGACTCGGTCCGCCCGGGATCCGGACGTAGTGGTGGAATGGCGGCGGGTGCCGCGGGACCGTTGCCGACATGGCTCCCGGATGCGGCGCGGCTCTACCTGCACCACACCGAACATGGCGTGTCGCTGCGCGCTCTGGCCCGGACCGAGGGCGTCCATGCCTCCACCGTCCTGCGGCAGGTGCGCCGGTATGAAAGCCGCCGCGAGGATCCGCTGGTCGATGAGGCCCTGTCGTCGCTGGGTCAGGCTTGCGACGAGGCGGCCCCGGCAACGACCTCCGGTCAGGTTGGGGTCGAGGCGACCGCCAGTGTCGACGACACCACCATGCTGGCCGAGGGACGGCGCGTGCGACGCCGACTGGCGGAGCCGCAGACCGTGCTCGCCATCGCGCTCGACATGGACAAGGCCGCGGTGCTGCGGTCGTTTCCGGACGGGCGCACGGTGCGGATGGCGGTGGTGGACCGCACAGTGGCTCAGGCTTTCGCGCTGAAAGACTGGATCGCCTGCCGCAAGCCCGGACGCATTGCGACCTACGAGATCACGTCCGCGGGCCGGGCGGCGGTGAAACGGATGGAGGCGCGGGGCGCCGGGATGAACGAAGCGGGGGCGATCTTTGCCGTGCGGCAGCCGGTTTTGAGCGCCGAGGTCGATCCCGAGGACGGTGAGCGCAAGCTGCGCTATGCGGCGGCGGAAAGCCCGGTTTCGGTTCTGGCGCGGCGCAGGGACAAGGACGGGCGGCCCTTCCTCGGCCCCGAGCTGGTCGATGCGGCGGAGCGTCTGCGCGAGGATTTCGAACTGGCGCAGATGGGCCCCCGCGTGACGCAGGACTGGGATCATTTCCTGACCGGCGGCGTCGGCGAGGGCCTGCCCTCCGGCAAACCCGGCACGGCGCGGGAGCGGGTCGCGGCGGCGCTGACCGACCTGGGGCCGGGACTGGGTGACATGGTGCTACGGTGCTGCTGCTATCTCGAGGGGCTGGAGGCTGCCGAACAGCGCATGGGCTGGTCCGCCCGGTCGGGCAAGATCGTCCTCCGTATCGCCCTGCAGCGGCTGAAGTTGCACTATGCCGAGACCTACGGCAAGTTTGCCCCGATGATCGGCTGACGCGCGGCTACCAAGACAAAGGGCACCCCCGAGGGTGCCCTTTTTTCGTATTTTCAAAAGGATTATTCGGCCGCGACCGGGGTATCCTTCGTGACGGGAATTGCCACCTCGGACTTGGGATGCTGCGCCGCTGCGCGCACACCGGCCTCGTAGTCGGCATGGACCTTGCCCAGAACGGCATACCAGCGTTCCTTCACGCTGTCCGTGCATGGCGCCATCGCGGCGGCCATGTTGGAATGGAGCCGGTCCCGCTCCCCCTGATCCATCACCTCGGCGTAGAGCGCGCGGGGCTGGACGTAATCTTCGGGCTGCTCTTCCTGCTTGTAGCGGAACGCCTCCGGGTCGATGCGGAGCGGCGGCTCCATCACCGACGGATCAGCGACCGGGCCGCCATACTGGCTCGGCTCATAATAGGCGTCCGCATTGTCGAAATCGTTGGTGAAGAACCGCATTGCGCCGTCCTTGTGGTAGTGGTTCACCTTCGACGCCTTGGCCTGGTTCGCGGGCAACGCTTCGTAATGCGTGCCGAGCCGGTAGCGATGCGCGTCGGCGTAGGAGAAGACCCGCGCCTGCAGCATCTTGTCGGGCGAGAAACCAATCCCCGGCACGACGTTGGAGGGCGAGTAGGCCGCATTCTCGACGAACTGGAAGTAGTTCGGAACGTTGCGGTTCATCTCCAGCTCGCCGACCTCGATCAGCGGGAAGTCCTTGTGGGGCCAGACCTTGGTGATGTCGAACGGGTTGTAGGCGGTGTCATGCGCCTCCTCTTCCTTCATCACCTGAATGAACATCGTCCATTTCGGGAAGGTGCCCTCCTCCAGCGCGTTGTAGAGGTCTTCCTGATAGGCCTCTCGCGTCTTGCCGATCAGCTCCTGCGCCTCGGCGTTGGTGTAGTGCTTGTGGCCTTGATGGGTCTTGAAGTGGAACTTCACCCAATGCCGCTCGCCCGCGTCATTCCACATCGAGAAGGTGTGGCTGCCGTAACCGTTCATATGCATCGGGTTTTTGGGGATACCCCGGTCCGACATCAGGATCGTGACCTGATGCACCGCTTCGGGCTGCGCCGCCCAGAAGTCGAACATCGCCTCGGGGGAGCGCAGGTTGGTCCTCGGATGCCGCTTTTGCGTGCGGATGAAGTCGGGGAATTTGTAGGCGTCGCGCACGAAAAAGACCGGCGTGTTGTTGCCCACCAGATCCCAATTGCCCTCCTCGGTGTAGAACTTGAGGGAGAAGCCGCGCACGTCGCGCTCGGTGTCCGCCGCACCCGATTCGCCCGCTACCGTGGACCAGCGCGCCAGCATGTCGGTTTGCTTGCCCACCTCGGAAAAGAGCTTCGCCCGGGTGTAGCGCGAGATATCGTGCGTCACGGTGAAGGTGCCGGCTGCGCCCCAACCCTTGGCATGGACGGCGCGCTCGGGGATCCGCTCGCGATTCTGGTGCGCGAGTTTCTCGAGCAGCTGGTAATCGTCGAGCAGCACGGGGCCGCGCGGACCCGCCGTCTTGCTTGTGTCGTTCGAGGGCATCGGCGCACCGGCGGACGTGGTGAGGACGGGCTTTGCACCGTCATGCGTGTGGTCGGTCATCCTTCAACTCTCCTTCGCCATTCTAGGGTCTGGAACCATTCTAAGCATTCGGCGGGCCGGATGGAAGGGACGCAGGTGATGGAAACCCGGAACAAAGCGGGCCTGTTTCTGACTTGATTGCCGCCGGATAGTGACGCATCTTCCGTAAATGGACGCAAAGTCATCTTGTCCGCCCGATCCGTTGGAAACGGTGGCGTTTTTTGACGCTGTGCAGTCGCCGCTCCTCGTCCTCGACCGCAATCACAACGTTCTGGACGCAAACGCCTGCTATTGCCGGTTGTTCGGCGTTACGCGGGCAGCCTTGATCGGCCGCAACCTCTTCGACGCCTTCCCGGAAGCGCCGTCGCGTCAGGGATCGGTCCGCGCGGCCTTCGACCGGGCGTTCACGGGTGAAACGGTCGTGCTTACCCGGATCGAATACGCGGTGGCGGGTGCCGCGCGCTTCTTCACTTTGCGCGTCTCCCCGATCCTGATGCCTGCTGAGGACTTGCCGGACCGGCTGATCGTCGTGGTGGAGGATGATACCGCCATCGTAAAGGCCGAACGGATGCGCGATGCCGTCGCGGGTGAATTGCAGCACCGGATCGCCAACCTTGTGTCGCTGATCGCAGTCATCGCGAAACGCACTTTTGGCGAGCGGCCCGAGGCGAAGGACGTGACGGCCAAGTTCCTCGCCCGTCTGCGCGCTCTGGGGGAGACGAATCGCATGGTGAGCGGGGAGACGTTGGACGGCACAACGCTCGATCGACTTGCGCGCGGGCATCTGGAGCCCTACCTCGCCTCCCGCCCTGACCAGATCGAGATCAGTGGGCCGGAGGTGCGCGTCGCAGGCGCCCTCGCGCAGGCCCTGTCGATGGCGATCCATGAGCTGACCACCAATGCGGCCAAGCATGGTGTTCTGGGCGAAGTCCGCGGTTCGCTGCGCCTGCACTGGTCGCAGGGAAAGGACGGCGCCTTCCATCTCGAGTGGCGCGAGGACCGGCTGGACCCGATCGTCCCGCCCGCGCGCACGGGATTTCGGGACGATGCTGCTGGACACGGTGCTACCTGCGCAACTCGGCGGGGTGGTGGAGCATCGGTTCGAGGACCGCGTCCATCTCTACTCCCTGACGGTGGCGCCGGATGCGGCGCAGTTGCGCTCCGCCTGACCGCGCACTAGCTCTGACACTCCCAAGGACCATGAGGTGACGACCATGCGCGATCTCTCGCTTCCCGACCAGCGCCATCCCGAAAAGGCGCACCGCGCCGACAGCGCGCAGCCGAAGAAGCCCGCGTGGATCCGCGTCAAGGCGCCGACGTCGGAAGGCTACCGGAAGACCCGCGACATCATCCGCGCGCAAAAGCTCGTGACAGTGTGCGAGGAGGCGGGCTGCCCCAATGTCGGCGAATGCTGGAGCCAGGGCCACGCTACCATGATGATCATGGGGGAGATCTGCACCCGCGGCTGCACCTTCTGCAACGTGGCGACCGGGCGGCCCGACACGCTCGACGCGTTCGAGCCGGGGCGCGTCGCCCATGCGGTTGCGCAACTGGGCCTGCGCCATGTCGTCATCACGAGCGTCGACCGCGACGATCTGGCCGACGGCGGGGCGGACCATTTTGCGCAGACGATCCGCGCAATCCGGCACCGCGCCCCCGAAACGACGATCGAGATCCTGACGCCCGATTTCCTCCGCTGCGCGCCTTCCGTGCTGGAAAAGGTGGTCGAGGCGCGGCCAGACGTGTTCAACCACAATCTGGAGACGGTGCCAGGCCTCTACCCCGAGGTCCGCCCCGGCGCGCGTTACTTCCACTCGCTGCGCCTGCTCCAAAGAGTGAAGGAACTGGACCCCGCGATGTTCACCAAGTCCGGCATCATGGTCGGTCTGGGCGAGGAGGCGCCGGCAGTGCGGCAGGTGATGGACGACATGCGGGCAGCAGATGTCGATTTCCTGACTGTGGGCCAGTATCTGCAACCGACGCCAAAGCATCACGCCGTGATGCGCTTCGTGACGCCGGAGGAGTTTGCAGGCTACGAGAAGGCGGCCTACGGGAAGGGCTTCCTCATGGTGTCCGCCACGCCGCTGACGCGGTCGTCCTATCACGCGGGGGACGATTTCGCGCAACTGCGCGATGCGCGGATGACAAAGCTCGGCCGGGCCTAGGGGCGCGCGGGCACGACCTTGAGGTAGGCGGCAATCGCCTCACGGTCCGCGTCGGTCAGTTTGGACAGGTTCGACACCACCAGCGCCATGTGCCCGCCCACCGAATCGTAGTCCGGCGTGAAACCCGAGGTGAGGTATTCGACGATCTCCGCTTGCGTCCAGTCGAGTTTCGCCGGCGTGATGTTGGGCACGCGACCCTTGCCCGACGGGTCCGGCGCGCCTGCCAGCCATTGTCCCCGCTCCAGCCCGCCCAACGCGTTCCGGGGGGTGTGGCACTCGCCGCAATGGGACTCGGCCTCGGCAAGATAGCGGCCGCGGGTCTGTTCCGGGGTGAGGTCGCCGTCGATTACCCAGTCGGTGTTGACGAACAGGAGCTTCCAGCCGCCGATCAGGCGTCGGATCGAAAATGGGAAGGCCACGTCGTTGGGCAGGTTCGCGGCCGTGCTCCGGGGCAGGGTGTCGATGTAGCCCTTGAGGTCGGCCACATCCTGCAATTTCGCCTTGTTATAGGCGTTGTAGGGCAGCACGGGGTAGAGGTGGCTGCCGTCAGGTGCAACGCCCCGCATCACGGCGGAAGCGAACTGGGTCAGCGTCCAGCCGCCGATGCCATGCTCGGGATCGGGCGAGATGTTGGGCGCGTGGAACGTCCCAAAGGCTGACGGAAACGCCTGACCGCCCGCGAGCACGAGTTGCGCCTCGCCGGTGGCGCCCTTGGCCATATGGCAGGCGGCGCATCCCATGGCGTGGAACACCTGCTCGCCATGCACCGGATCGCCGATCAGACCGGCAGCGTCGGCCTCGTCGATCGGATCAGGCGAGGTCAGCACCCAGAATGCCGCGAAACCGAGGAGGGCGAGGATCAGCAGAACGATGGCGGCGCGGCGCATGGGTGCGATCCTTTCGGGCGAGGCGCCATGCTGGAGGGTCCGCACCCGTTTTGCAAGGCGGGGGCGGTATGGTCAGAATCGGGGCACGCGCAGCCGTCCGCCGCCGTCGACGCGCAATGCCTGCGGCCAGCCCACGAAATGTTCGATCCCCACGATCAGCAGACAAAGCGCCACGGCGCCAAGCACGATCCTCACATGCATCATCGACGGCGGGCGGCGTGCCCAGCGCGCCATGCGCAGGAACCACGTGTAGTTCACGCGGCCCCGTCCGTGAACCGCACCGTCCCGATGAAGGGAAGGTTGCGGTTGCGCTGGTCGTAATCGATGCCGTAGCCCACGACAAACTCGTCGGGGATCTCGAACCCGGTCCAGGTCGCGCGGATGTCGACCTCGCGCCGGGTGGGTTTGTCGAGGAGCGCGCAAACCTCCATCCGCTTCGGGCCTCGCGCCTCCAGAAGGCGCAGGACGTGGGCCAGCGTGTGGCCGGTATCGACGATATCCTCCACCACCAGCACGTCGCGACCCGCGATCTCGCCCCGGATGTCCTTCAGGATACGGACCTCGCGGCTGGAAACGGTGCCGCTCCCGTAGCTCGACGCCTCCAGAAAATCGACCTCCACCGGAAGGTCCAGTTCGCGCACGAGGTCCGCGATGAACACGAAGGAGCCGCGCAGGAGTCCCACCACCACCAGCTTGTCGGTGCCGTCGAAATGGGCCGTGATCTCACGCGCCAGCGCCTCGATCCGGGCGGCGATGGATTTGGCGGAGATCAACTGGTCGATGACATAGTCGCGCTGCGTCATGCTGGCCCTTCCGGTCCCCTGACGGGTCCCGCCCCTTGATTTCTGCCGCAGGCCTAACCAAAACCGAAAGCCAAGTCACGTCCGAACGAAAGCCCCGCCCATGACCACGCACCGCGAGACCAAGATCCTGCCCTACACGGCGGAGCAGATGTATGCGCTCGTGGCGGACGTGGAGTCCTATCCCGCGTTCCTGCCGTGGAATTCGGCCGCCCGGATCACGCAGCGAACCGCCATTCCCGAGGGCGAGGTGCTGGAGGCGGACCTCGTGATCTCCTTCAAGGTGTTCCGGGAGCGATTTCGCAGCCGCGTGACCCTGATGCCCGAAGCCGGAAAGATCGACACCGAATATCTCAACGGCCCGTTCCGCAAGATGGTGTCGAACTGGGCCTTCCGGTCGCGCGAGGCGGGGGGGTGCGAGGTCGACTTCTTCGTCGATTTCGAGTTCCGCAACGCGATTCTGCAGGGCATCATCGGTGTCGTCTTCAACGACGCGATGCGGCGCATCGTGCGCGCGTTTGAACGCCGTGCGGCCGAGCTCTACGGCCCGCAGGGCTGTGGGGGGCTGCCGTTCCGGGCGGGCATCGAGCCCCCCCGGCCCGGCCTGCCGGCGCTTATAGCGGAGGATGCGCGGGACGGGTCAGGCCAGTGCCGCCGCCAGAAGCGTCAGCGCCCGGTCGGCGGAGAGCCTGCGGACCTCGGCCCGGCCCTGCGCGCCGAAATCCTGCGTTTCAGTCACGGTCGCGCGACCCGTCGCCGCGAGGCCAAAGCAGACGCGGCCCTCGGGCTTGTGGTCGGACCCGCCGGGCCCCGCGATGCCGGTGACGGACACGGCCAGACCGGCGTCCGAGCGGGCGAGCGCGCCCTCCGCCATCTCGTGGGCGACCGGCTCCGATACGGCGCCATGGGCCTCCAGCGTATTGGGAAGGACGCCGAGTATGTCGGATTTCGCGGCGTTGGAGTAGGTGACGAAACCCCGGTCGAAGACATCCGACGAGCCGGGAATGGCGGTAAGGGCCGCGGCCACCAGCCCGCCTGTGCAGCTTTCGGCCGTCGCGATGCGAAGGCCTTGGGCGCGGGCGGCGGCGAGGATGGCCTCGGGCGTCACCGGATCACCATGGGCAGGATCGCGATGTGGAAGATCCCCGCCAGCAGGATCGTCACGAGACCCGCGCAGACGCCCGCGAGCAGGTCATCGAGCATTACCCCCGCGGGGTCCGTCCGCCGGTCCGCCCGGCCGATGATCCACGGCTTCCAGATGTCGAAGAGGCGAAAGGCGAGAAAGGCGGTGATCCACCCAGCAGGCGCGATCACGGTCGCATCGGGGACCATGACCCAGAAGCCGAAGGCGGGAAACAGGAGTGCGGTCCACTGACCCGCCACCTCGTCGATCACAATCTCGGACGGATCGACGCCGGGGCGCCCGCGCAATTCGCGCCCGCAGGCCCAGAAGCCCGCGACGGTCGCCACGGCGGTGGCGGCGAAGAGCAGCGGAAACTGCCCGAGCCGGTAGAACAGCACCCCCAGCGCCGTCGCAGCGGCCGAGGCCCAGGTGCCGGGGGCAGGGCGCAGATGACCAACCCCGAAGAAGATCGAGATTATGCGGCTGGCCGCCGAAGACGGTTTGCCTGGTCGGACGGGGTGCGGCATCACGGGTCCGCCTCTGGCGCGGCCTCGCCCGGTCCGACCAGCGACGCGGTGGCCATGGCCGCGATCCCCTCCTCCCGCCCGGTGAAGCCCAGTCGTTCCGACGTGGTGGCCTTGACCGAGATGCGGCCCACCGCGATGCCCATGATCTCCGCCAATGCCGCGCGCATCGCGGGGGCGTGCGGGCCGATCTTCGGACGCTCGCAGATCAGCGTCACATCGGCGTGGGTCAGGGTGTAGCCGCGCGCGCGCGCCTCTGCCGCCGCATGGGCGAGGAAAATGCGACTGGCGGCCCCTTTCCATTGCGGATCGGAGGGAGGGAAATGCTGCCCGATATCGCCCAGCGCGAGCGCGCCGTAGATTGCATCGGTCAGCGCGTGCATGCCCACATCGGCGTCCGAGTGACCTTCCAGCGCCCGGTCGTGCGGGATGTCCACGCCGCAGAGCGTGACATGATGGCCGTCGCCAAAGGCGTGGACATCGAAGCCGTTCCCGCAGCGCACGTCCATGGTCGGTCCCATCCGCTGTGTCGCCCGCTCCACGTCTCCGGGCAGGGTGAGCTTCACGTTCGCCTCCTCCCCCTCGACGATGGCCACGTCAAGCCCTGCCGCGCGGGCGACGGCCACGTCGTCTGCCGCCCCGCCGGGATGGGCGCGGTGCGCGGCGAGGATCGGCGCGAAGCGGAACGCCTGCGGCGTCTGCGCGCGCCAAAGACCATCGCGGTCCTGCACCCCCCGCACCCGCCCCTCCGCACCGTGCCAGAGCGCGTCCGTCACCGCCAGCGCCGGAGCCGCTGCATCGGACGTCGCAAGCGCCGCGATCATCCGGCCGATCAGTCCCGCACTCGCGAAGGGCCGCGCACCGTCATGGATCAGCACGTGATCGGGCGGATCGCCTGCCAGATGCTCCAGCGCTGCGCGCACCGAGGCGGCACGGTCCACACCCCCGAAGACCGTCTCCACCCGAAAGCCGAGGCCGTCCGCGCGTCCGGCATCGTCGGGATGGATCACGAGGAGCGTCCGGTCCACGCCGGGATGGGTCCGAAAGCACGTGAGACTGTGGGCCACGACCGACCGATCCCCGATCGCCTGCCACTGCTTTGGCACCTCGCCGCCCGCACGCAGTCCGCGTCCGGCGGCAACGATGATAGCGGTGACGGTCATTCGGGGGCTCCGGCGCATTGATCCGCCTTGGTAGGCTGCGGGGGCGCGCAATACAATCGCGTGCAAACGGTCGGCGGAATGCCTGATCTTTGGGCGTTTGCGCGAAAACCATGCCATATTGCGTGACAGGCGTTTGTAATCCGTCCCGGGCAGGACTAGGCCCGATGGCGAACTCCGGGATTGTGCGCGTGCCATTGACGATTTCAGACATCTCCATCGACCCCCCGGTGCTTCTGGCTCCGCTGGCCGGGATCACGGATCTTCCGTTCCGCAGGCTCGTGGCCTCGTTCGGGGCTGGCCTCACCGTATCCGAGATGGTGGCGAGCCAAGAGGTGGTGCAGGCGGGTCGCCAGGCGCGCGCACGCGCGGATCTGGGGCTGGGCGATGGCCAAGCCCTCACCTCCGTCCAGATCGCGGGGCGGGACGCGCACTGGATGGCGGAGGCCGCGCGTTACGTCGAAGGGCAGGGTGCGCGGATCGTCGACATCAACATGGGTTGCCCGGCCAAGAAGGTGACGAACGGCTGGTCCGGCTCGGCCCTGATGCGCGAGCCGGACCACGCCCTGCGGCTGATCGAGGCGGTGGTGGGCGCGGTCTCGGTCCCGGTGACGCTGAAGATGCGGCTCGGCTGGGACGAGGGGTCGCTGAACGCAGCCGCGATTGCCGTCCGGGCGGAGGCTGCGGGCGTGCGAATGATCACGGTGCATGGGCGGACGCGGTGCCAGTTCTACAAAGGCCACGCGGACTGGGCCGGGATCGCGGCGGTGAAACGAGTGGTCCGGGTGCCGGTGGTGGCCAACGGCGACGTGACGGACGCGAACGCCGCCCGGCGCGCGCTGGCGCTGTCAGTAGCCGACGGCGTCATGGTGGGACGGGGCGCGCAGGGCCGTCCGTGGCGTCTGGCGGAGATCGCGGCGGCCCTGTTCGGACGCCCGGCGCCGGTGATCCCGCAGGGTGGCGCGCTGGCCGACATGGTGATCGGGCATTACGAGGCGATGCTCTCCTTCTACGGCACCCCGCTCGGGGTTCGCGTCGCGCGCAAGCATCTGGGCTGGTATCTGGAGGCGGCGGGGTGCCGCACCCCGCGCGCGTCGATCCTCACGGCGATCGATCCGTCCGTGGTCATTGCCGCCCTCCGCACGGCATTCACCGAGGCGCCGGTCGAGACGCGAGCGGTCGCGTGAACGGCTTTCGCCCCCCCTATCCGGTGCCGGGCGCGATCTGGGCCTCGCTTCCCGTGCCCGCCCTCCTGATCGACGCCGCCGATACGATCACGGAGGTAAATCCGGCGGCGGAACTCTTCCTCAACGCTTCGCACCGGAGCCTCTCGGGCCAGCCCGCGTTCGACCGCCTTCATATCGACGCGCCCATGGAGGAGGCGCTGCGGCGCGCGCGGGCCAACCGCTCGCCGCTCTTCATCAACGACGTGGACGTGACCACGGGGGAACGTGCGCCGGTCCGCTGCACCATCCAGATCGCGCCGATGAACGACAATCCCAGCGTCATCATGCTGCTGATCACCCCGCGGGAGATTGCGGGACGGCTCGGCCGGGCGAGTGCCGTCAAAGGCTCCTCACGATCGGCGATCGGCATGGCGGAGATGCTCGCGCACGAGATCAAGAACCCGCTGGCCGGGATCTCGGGTGCGGCGCAGCTTCTGGCGATGACCCTCACGCCGGAGGATCGCGCGCTGTCCGATCTGATCGTGGAGGAGACCCGCCGCATCGTCACCCTGCTGGATCAGGTGGAGCAGTTCGGCAACCTGCGCCCGCCCGAGCGCCGGTCGGTGAACATCCACGACGCGCTCGACCGCGCGCGACGCTCCGCGCTTCTGGGGTTTGCCGCAAGGATGCGGATCGAGGAGGATTACGACCCCTCGCTGCCCCCCACGTTCGCGGACCCGGACCAGCTGATGCAGGTGTTCCTGAACCTGATCCGCAACGCCACCGAGGCCGCCGGTCCGGAGGGCGGAACGATCCGGCTGCGGACCTACTATGACCTGTCGTTGCGGCTCCGGCGGACGGACGGGTCCGGCAATCCGCTCGCCCTGCAGGAGGAGGTGGTGGACGACGGCCCCGGCATCCCGCCCGACCTCGCCGCCAATATCTTCGAGCCGTTCGTCTCTGGCCGCGAGAACGGCACCGGGCTCGGCCTCGCCCTCACCTCGCGCATCGTCTCGGATCACGAGGGCTGGATCGCCGTCGAATCCGTGCCGGGACGCACGGTCTTTCGCATTTCCCTGCCACGCGCCCCGCAGGACGGTCGCGCGTGACGCCCCGGCACAATATCGGAGACGACGGATGGATGGCACGGTTCTGGTTGCCGACGACGACCGCACTATCCGCACGGTGCTCACGCAGGCGCTGACGCGGGCGGGCTGCAAGGTCCATGCGACCTCAAGCATGGTCACGCTGATGCGCTGGGTGGAGGAGGGCAAGGGCGATCTGGTGATCTCCGACGTGATGATGCCCGACGGAAACGGGATCGAGGCGCTGCCGGAGATCGCGAAGCTGCGCCCCGGTCTGCCGGTCATCGTGATTTCGGCGCAGAACACCATCGTGACCGCGATCAAGGCGGCGGAGGCTGCGGCCTACGACTACCTCCCCAAACCGTTCGATCTGCCCGATCTGATGAAACGCTCCGCCCGCGCGCTGGAGGCGAAGCGGCGCGCGCCGGCCGGTCGGCCATCCGCCCCGCTGGCGGAAGCGGGTGCGGACTTGCCGCTGGTCGGACGGACGCCCGCGATGCAGGCGCTCTATCTGCTGATCGCGCGGGTGATGAACACCGACCTTGCGGTCTTGGTGACGGGCGAATCCGGCACCGGGAAGTCGCTGATCGCCCGCGCCATCCACGACTTTTCGGACCGGCGCGGCCAGCCCTTCGTCGTGGCGCGTGCCGCCGACCTCTCCTCGCCGGAGCAATTGCTGGCGCGTGCGAAGGGCGGCAGTCTCGTCTTTGACGAGGTGGGCGACCATGATGCCGACGCACAGGCGCGGATCGTGCGGATGCTCGACGGCTTTGGCGACACGGCGCCCCGCGTGCTGGCCACCAGCCAGTCCGACCTCGGCGCGCGGATCGAGGCGGGGCGCTTTCGCCACGACCTCTTCTACCGGCTCAGCGGCGTGTCTCTCCATGTGCCGTCACTGCGCGAACGGGTGGACGACGTGGCCCTTCTGGCGGACCATTTCCTCGCCCGCGGGGAGCGGGATACGGGAACGGCACGGCGGTTCTCCTCCGGCGCGCGGGATCTGGTGCGCGCCTATTCCTGGCCCGGAAACGTGCGGCAGCTGGAAAACACCCTGCGCCGCCTCGTCGTCACCTCCGCCGAGCCGGAGATTGCGCGCGCCGAGGTCGAGGCGGTTCTGGGCAGCCAGCCTGCAATGGAGCCCCTGCGCGGCGGGGGGGAGGGGGAGAAGCTCTCCGCCTCGGTGGCGCGGCATCTGCAACGCTATTTCGACCTGCATGGCGGCACGCTGCCGCCTCCCGGCGTTTACGCCCGCATCCTGCGCGAGGTGGAGGCCCCGATGATCGAGATCGCGCTGGACGCGACGGCGGGCAATCAGGCGCGCTGTGCCGACCTCCTTGGGATCAACCGCAATACGTTGCGCAAGAAAATCACCGACCTCGATATTCGCGTGACACGCCGCCGCAAACTGATGTAAAACCGCCACAGACGCGTGTCTCTTTCGCCCATGGCGGCGGCGCGCCAGATCCGGGGGCAGCGGCAACGACGCCCCCCAATGCGGGAACGAGACCGTGGCGGGCGTTATAAGCAGCACCACATGGACGCGTTTCTCGCGGTTGCGCCGTCAGCGGCGGGTGCAGACCATCTCCACGCTTGCGCTGGTCACGCTGGGACCGGTGCTCGCGTTCGTGACATTTCTGGCGCTTGGCACATTCAACCAAAGGGCGAGTTCCGCCTCGCTTCGCATCATCGTGCTGGCCGACATCGTCTATGTGCTGGTGGTGGCCTCGCTGGTGCTCGCGCGCGTCGCGCGGATGGTGTCGGACCGGCGGTCGCAATCGGCGGGGTCGCGCCTGCACATGCGGCTCTCGGGCGTGTTCGCGCTGCTGGCGCTGATCCCCACGGTGCTGGTCGCGGTGTTCGCGGTGCTCACCTTCAACGTGGGGTTGGAGGGGTGGTTTTCCGACCGGGTGCGCAATGTGGTGGGCAATTCGCTGGCGGCGGCGCAGGCCTACGACGGCGAACACCGGCGCGACCTGACCGAGGATACCGAGAGCCTCGCGGCCTATCTCGACGCCGCCAAGCAGTCGACGTTCCTGCTGGCCGACGACCAGTTGCGCCCGATCCTCACGCAGGGGCAGGCGCTGATCCAGCGCGGTCTGCGCGAGGCCTACCTCATCGACGGTGCGGGCAACATCAAGACCCGGGGCGAGCGGTCCTATCTTTTCGACTTCGAGAAGCCAACGGCGGCGGAGATCGCGCGCGCGAAGTCGGGCAAGGTCGTGATGATCGAGGACTGGCCCAACGACGAGCTGCGCGCACTGGTGTTCCTCAACGCCTATGTCGACCGCTATCTTTACGTCAGCCGCAAGGTCGACGGCTCGATCCTGAGCCTGCTGGACGAGACGCGCCAGACCGTGGCACTTTACCAGCAGCTCGAGTCCGAGCGTGGGCGGCTCCTGTTCGAATTCGGGCTGCTTTACCTCGGGTTCGCGCTGATCCTGATCCTTGCCGCGATCTGGCTCGGCCTGTGGTTCGCGGAGCGGTTGTCGCGCCCGGTGGGACAGCTAGCGGGGGCGGCGCAGCGGGTCGGGTCGGGCGATCTCGACGTTCAGATCCCGGAAGAGGACGGCGACGACGAGATCGCGATGATGGGCCGGCTCTTCAACCGGATGACGCGGCAACTGAAGGTTCAGCGCGATGCTTTGGTGGACAGCAATGCCGAGACTGAGGGACGGCGGCGGCTGTTCGATTCCGTCCTGTCCTCGGTCACGGCGGGGGTGATCGGGCTTGATGCCGATGGCCGCGTCGATTTTGTCAACCGCGCGGCGGAACGCATCCTCGACGTGGAGGGACCGCCCGATGGCCATGATCTGGGCATCCTTGTGCCGGAATTTGCGTCCCTGTTCCGCAAGTTGCGCGACGGTCTGGGCGTTTCGGTGCAGGAGGAGATCCGTCTGACCCGCAAGGGCCACATGGAAAGCCTGCTGGTGCGGATGTCGGGTCGGCGGTCGGAGACGGGGCAGCTCGAGGGCTATGTGGTGGCCTTCGACGACGTGACCGACCTCGTCTCCGCGCAGCGGTCTGCCGCGTGGGGCGACGTCGCACGCCGCATCGCGCACGAGATCAAGAACCCGCTGACCCCGATCCAGCTTTCCGCCGAACGGATCCGGCGCAAGTTCCGCGTGCCGCTGGGCGATCTCGCCGCAGACCTCGATCAATATACCGACGTCATCATCCGCCAGACCAACGACCTGCGCCGGATCGTCGACGAATTCTCCAAGTTCGCGCGAATGCCCGAACCGGATCGGCGCGAGGAGGATCTGACCAAGATCATGCGCGACGCCGTGACCTTGCAGGAGGCGGGCCAGCCCGACGTGCGGATCGTGGCCGACCTGCCGGGGGGGGAGTGCCGGCTCGATCTGGATGCCACGATGATCTCGCAGGCGCTCACGAACCTCATCAAGAACGCGGGCGAGGCGACGGAGACGCTGCGGGAAAAGGGCGCGCCGGAGGGCTATGTGCCGGAGGTCCGCATCTCTCTCGACCCCGGAAAGGACCGTGCAATAATCCGCATCGCGGACAACGGCGTGGGCCTGCCGCCGAACCGCGCGCGGCTTTTTGAGCCCTATGTCACCACGCGGGAGAAGGGGACCGGCCTCGGCCTCCCCATCGTCAAGAAGATCATCGAGGAGCATGGCGGCACGCTGGCGCTGATCGACGCGGAGATTTTCGAGGGCAACGACCATGCGGGCGCGATGGCGGAAATCACGCTGCCGCACGCGCAACGCGCAAGCGGCAGACGGACCAGACAGGCGGCACAGACCGCGATGGAGGAAACATGAGCAGCATCCTGATCGTAGACGACGAGCGCGACATCCGCGAACTGATCGGCGACATCCTGAAGGACGAGGGCTACGCCGTCCGTCTCGCGGGCAATTCCGACGACTGCATGGCACAGATCGGGGCCGAGCAGCCCGCGCTGATGATCCTCGACATCTGGCTGAAGGATAGCCGGATGGACGGGATCGACATCCTTAAAACCGTGAAGCGCGACAACCCGGATGTGCCGGTGGTCATCATCTCGGGCCACGGCAACATCGAGATCGCGGTGGCGGCGATCAAGCAGGGGGCCTACGATTTTATCGAGAAACCCTTCAACATCGATCAGCTGATGGTCGTCGTGTCCCGCGCGATGGAGACGTCGCGGCTCAGGCGCGAAAACTCCGACCTGCGCCGCCGCGATGTCACCGCTTCCGACATGCTGGGGTCGTCGCCGGCGTTCAAGGGTCTCAAGGCCAACCTCGACAAGGTCACGAAATCGAACGGGCGGGTGATGCTGTCAGGGCCTGCGGGGTCCGGCAAGGAGCTGGCCGCGCGCTTCATCCACGGCCATTCCGCCCGCGCGGCCGCACCCTTCGTCACCGTCACCTCCGCCTCGATCGAGCCCGAGCGGATGGAGGAGGTGCTGTTCGGCCGAGAGACGCCCGGTCGCGGGGTGGAAAAGGGCCTGCTGGAACAGGCGCACAGCGGCGTCGTCTATTTCGACGAGGTGGCGGACATGCCGCTCGGCACCCAGGGCAAGATCCTGCGCGTGCTGACCGAACAGCATTTCACCCGCGTCGGTGGCGTGGACAAGGTGCGCGTCGATCTGCGCGTGATCTCCTCCACCTCCCGTGATTTGCGGCGCGAGATCGAGGCGGGGCGGTTCCGCCAAGAGCTTTACGACCGGCTCAACGTCGTGCCGATCCCGGTGCCGAGCCTCGAGGACCGGCGGGAGGACATACCGGAGCTGACCGCCTGGTTCATCGAGGGCTTCCACAAGGTCCAGGGCCTGCCGCTCCGCATGATGACGCCGGAGGCCGAGGCCCTGCTCCAGACGATGGAATGGCCGGGCAACGTGCGCCAGTTGCGCAACGTCATCGAGCGCGTGCTGATCCTGGGCGACGGGTCCGGCCCGGTGGAGGCGCGCGAACTGCCGGGGCAGGAGATGCCGGGCGACGCCGACGGGCGTCTTGTCCTCGGCGGCGCGCTGGCCACGCTGCCGCTCCGGGAGGCGCGCGAGCTTTTCGAAAAGGAGTATCTGCTGACCCAGATCAACCGCTTCGGCGGCAACATCAGCCGCACGGCGAACTTCGTCGGGATGGAACGCTCCGCGCTTCACCGCAAGCTGAAATCGCTGGGCGTCGTCACGTCCTCGAAGTCCGGCGCGCGGATGGCCCGGATCGGTGAGGACATGGAGGAGGAGGATGCGGCTGAGGAGGTCTGATTGACCCCCCCCGCCGCATCTGCCAAGTAGCGGGGGAGTTGCGGGGGCACCTGTCCTCCCGGGGAGGCGCGGGCCATGAAAGTCATCATCTGCGGGGCCGGGCAGGTGGGCTGGCAGATCGCGCGCCACCTCTCGGGCGAAAAGAACGACGTCACCGTGGTGGACTACAACGCCGATCTGGTGCGCCGCGCGACCGATACGCTCGACGTGCAAGGCATCGTGGGCTTCGCGTCCTACCCTGACATCCTCGCCCGCGCCGGGGCGAAGGATGCCGACATGATCATCGCCGCGACCCATTCGGACGAGGTGAACATGGTCACTTGTCAGGTCGCGCATTCGGTGTTTTCGGTGCCGAGGAAAATCGCGCGGCTGCGCGCGCAAAGCTACCTCGACGCGATCTACGCCGATCTCTACCGCCGCGATCACCTGCCAATCGACGTCGTGATCTCGCCCGAGCGGGAGGTGGCGGAGGCGGCCCTGCAACGTCTGGCAGCGCCTGCGACGTTCGACACGGAGAGCTTCCTCAACGGCAAGGCGCAGCTGCTGGGCATCGTGCTGGACGAGGATTGCCCGGTCCTCAACACCTCGCTCCGTCAGCTGTCGGAGCTCTTCTCCACCCTGCGCGCGATCGTCGTGGGCGTGCGACGCGAGGCCCGGCTCTTTGTCCCGGACCCCGACGACCAGCTCTTTGCCGGCGACCGGATCTACGTCTTCGCCCATACTCAGGATCTGAACCGCACGCTGGAAATCTTCGGCAAGACGACCCGCAAGCAGGAGCGTGTGGTGATCGTTGGGGCGGGCAACGTGGGGCTGGAGGTCGCCAAGGCGCTGGAGAACCGGACCGAGCGGCTGCGCTGCAAGGTAATCGAGCGTGACCGGGGCCGGGCCGAGCGGGCGGCGGACGCGCTGGAGCGGACGATCGTGCTCAACGGTGACGGGCTCGACATGGACATCCTGCTGGAGGCGGGGATCGACCGCGCCGATGCGGTGCTGACCGTGACCGACGACGACAAGACCAATCTGCTGGTTGCAGTGCGCGCCAAGCAGGCGGGCTGTCCGATGTCGGTCGCACTGGTCAACGATCCTTCGATGGTGCCCCTGATGAGCGCGCTCGACATCGACGCCTTCATCAACCCGCGCGCCACGACCGTGTCGTCGATCCTGCGCCATATCCGTCATGGCCGCGTCCAGTCCGTCTATTCCATCGGCGATGCCGAGGCCGAGGTGATCGAGGCGCATGTGCTATCGACATCGCCGCTCGCGGGCAAGCTGATCCGCGATGTGTCGTTCCCCGAAGGCGTTCTGGTGGCCGCCTTGATGAAAGGCGACAAGGTCCTGAAACCCGGAGGCGATTTGAGGATGGAAGAGGGCGACGTGATCGTCCTCTTTGCGCTGACGGCCGACGTGCCGGAGGTGGAGCGGTTGTTGCAGGTCTCCATCGATTTTTTCTGAGCCATGCGGCGGATCGGCGATCTTCCCTTCCTCGTGATTCTGACGGCGATTGGCGCCGCGTCGATGCTGCTGCCGGCGGCCCATGCTGCAACGCGGGGCGACTATGCCACCGCGCGACCGTTCCTTTACTACGGGCTGATCTTCTTCGTTCTGGCCGTCGTGCTGGGGATCGCCACGCAGAACCACCGGCCCCGCAACATTGCCCGCAGCCAGCTCGCCGCCCTGGTCGGCGCCTACCTCTGGCTTCCGGTTCTTTTTGCGGTGCCGTTCCATCAGGCGATCCACGACACGTCCTTTCTCGACGCCTGGTTCGAAATGGTGTCCTGTTTCACCACCACGGGGACAACGCTCTATGACAGCGGTCCCAGGATCGCGGCCACGCTCCATCTCTGGCGGGCGCTGGTGGGCTGGATGGGCGGCTATTTTGTCCTTTTGACGGCGGTGGCGGTTCTGGCCCCCCTGAACCTCGGCGGGGTGGAGGTGCTGACCGGACGCGTGCCGGGACGGGGGTCCAAGGGCGCCAATCAGATCGAGCGGGGGGCGAACCCGGCCCGGCGTCTGATCCGGCATTCGATGGCGATCTTTCCCGCTTATGCCGGGCTGACGCTGGCGCTCTGGGTCTGCCTTTTGCTGACGGGGGAGCGGGGTCTGGTCGCGCTGAGCCACGCGATGTCGACGCTCTCCACCTCCGGCATTTCCCCCGGAGTGGGATTCAGCAAGGCCTATGCGGGGTTCACGGGCGAGGTCTTCATCTTCCTCTTCATGGCGCTGGCCCTGACCCGGCGCAGCCTGCCCGGGCGCAGCCTGACCGACCGCGAACGCCCCATCTGGCAAGACCCCGAGGTGCGGGTCGCGGTCCTCCTCCTCGTGACGGTGCCTGCAATCGTGCTCGCGCGGCACTGGATCGGGGAGATCGGGGAGGGTGATGAGAGCACATGGGGATCGGGTTTGCTGGCCTTCTGGGGCGCGCTGTTCACCACGATGTCGTTTCTGACCACCACCGGGTTCGAGAGTGCCGGCTGGGCGCAGGCGCGGATGTGGTCGGGGCTGGACAGCTCGGGTCTGGTGCTCGTCGGCCTCTCGATGATCGGGGGCGGGATCGCGACCACCGCCGGGGGGCTGAAACTGCTGCGGATCTACGCGCTGGCCCGGCACGGCGAGAGGGAGCTGGACCGGCTCGTCCATCCCTCCTCGATCGGCGGTTCGGGCGAAGCGGCGCGCAGGCTCCGTCGCGGCGGGGCCTATGTGGCGTGGATCTTTTTCATGCTGTTTGCCATGACCTTCGCGGTTGTTTTGGCGCTTCTGGCCTTGACCGGGCTCGACTTCGAGCCTGCGCTGGTGCTGACCGTCGCCTCCGTCACGACCACCGGTCCGCTGATCGACATGGCGACGACGGTGCCGGTCCGGCCCGCCGATCTGGCGGTGGTGGCGAAAGTGGTGCTCGCCGCCGCGATGGTGGTCGGACGGGTGGAGGTGCTGGCCATATTGGCGCTCATTGGCCCCGGCATCTGGCGGCGGTGAGGCCGGTATGCGTGTCGCATTTGGGGCTGGAATGTCTCCAGATCGCAATTCATAGTGATCCGACGACCCGCGGGGGGGACCGGGGGTGCATCAGCAATCAGAATAAAAAAAGGCGCATCCGATGGCTTCCGACAAGCAGAACCTGCAGGACGTGTTTCTCAACCATGTGCGCAAGGCCAAGGTTCCGGTCACGATCTTCCTCATCAACGGGGTGAAACTGCAGGGTGTCATCACCTGGTTCGACAATTTCTGCGTCCTGCTGCGCCGCGACGGGCAAAGCCAGCTCGTCTACAAGCATGCCATCTCCACGATCATGCCCGGCGCGCCGATCAGCCTCTATGAAGCTGAAGATTGAGCGGGCGCGCGGATATCCCGGACGATGACGCCCCGGACGATACCGGGCTGTTCGTCCCGCGCGGGCAGGGGCACGATACCGAGGCCCGGCCTCAGGTGGCGTGGGTTGTCCATCCCGACCTGAAGGGCGCGCACAAGCGCCGACTGCCCGACCATGCGCTGGCGGAGGCGGTGTCTCTCGCCGCGGCCTTGCCGGGGATCGAGGTGGCGGGGGCCGACGTGGTGCGCGTGGCGCGGGTCAGTCCCGGCACGCTCTTCGGGTCGGGCAAGGTGGCGGACCTGAAGGCGACCTTTGCCGCCGCCGAAGTCGAACTGGTGCTGGTCGACGGCCCGGTGAGCCCGGTGCAGCAACGCAACCTCGAAAAGGAATGGGGCGTCAAGCTTCTGGACCGGACCGGGCTGATCCTCGAGATCTTCGCCGACCGCGCCCGCACCCGCGAGGGGGTGTTGCAGGTGGAACTGGCAGCCCTCTCCTACCAGCGCACGCGGCTGGTGCGGGCCTGGACCCATCTGGAGCGTCAGCGCGGCGGCTTCGGGTTTGTCGGCGGTCCGGGCGAGACGCAGATCGAGTCGGACCGTCGCGCCATCGACGATCAGGTGATCCGCATCAAGCGCCAGCTGGAGAAGGTCGCCCGGACGCGGGAACTGCACCGGGCCTCGCGCCGCAAGGTGCCGTTCCCGGTCGTGGCGCTGGTGGGCTACACCAATGCGGGCAAATCCACGCTCTTCAACCGGATCACCGGGGCGGAGGTGCTGGCCAAGGACATGCTGTTTGCCACGCTCGATCCCACCATGCGCGGGGTGGCGCTGGAGGGTGGCGCCACGGTGATCCTGTCCGACACGGTGGGCTTCATCTCCGAGCTGCCGACGCAGCTTGTGGCCGCCTTTCGCGCCACGCTGGAGGAGGTGCTGGAGGCGGACCTCATCCTCCATGTCCGCGACATCTCCCACCCCGAAAGCGCCGAGCAGGCGGCGGATGTGGCCGATATCCTTGGTGCCCTTGGCGTGAAGGCCGACGTGCCGATGCTGGAGGTCTGGAACAAGCTCGACCTCGTGGACCCCACGGCGCGCGGTGTGCTGGAGACGCAGGCGGAGCAGGGGGAGCGTATCTTTGCCCTCTCCGCGCTGACCGGCGACGGGATCCCGGCCCTTCTCGGGGCGGTCGCGGAGATCCTGGGCGATGCGGTCATCGAGGCGGTCGTGGAGGTAGGTTTTGCCGACGGGCGCCGCCACGCCTGGCTCCACGAGGCTGGCGTGGTGGAGGCAGAGGAGACGCTGGAGACCGGCTGGCGCGCCCGCGTGCGCTGGACCGAAGCGCAGGCGCGCCAGTTCTCGGCCCTCTAAGGCGCCGGCGTCAGGTGTGTGATACCCACGGCCGCCGCACGGGCAAGCTCGGGGTCAAGGCTCATCGGGATATATTCGCCGCGCCGCCACAGGACGCCCAGATCGTCGTAATGGCGCGACAGCGGATGACCGGATTCGCCCGTCGAGATGATGAAGACTGAACTGTCCGGATCGGCGAAATCATAGACCCCGCGGTAGCCCGGCCCGTGCACGTTCTGAAACGGATCGGGCTCCACCGTCGAGGTCGAACCCCGCATCAGCGTGAAATCGCCCCCCGACGTCGATTGCCGGATGTTGACGAAGTAACGCAGGACCGGGATGCGTCCGAGCACCGGATGGTCCTGCGTCGCCTGATGCGCGTCGCCCCAGCGCCAGCTTTCGATATCGGGCCCATACCGCTCCTTCAGCCGCAGCAGCGCATCATCAAGCGACATGCGCGCGATGTCGGTGCAAGTCTCCACCGCCGCGGACTGGATCACGTCGCACCATTTTGAGGCGCCGTCGACGTCCCGGAACACCCGTTCCAGAAACACCGGATCGACGCGGGCGAAATCGTCGGCGAGAGGGCCCAACTCATCCCGGATCAGACGGTCCTGCAACGCGCGGAGCCATGCGGCATAGATCAGCGGCTCGGGCAGATGCTCGTTCATCTCTCCGTTCCATTGCGACAGGAGCGCCAGCGCCTTCTGGCGCAAGCGTTCGGGCGTGCCCTCGGGTGCCGCCTCGCCGGTGAACCAGAGGTCGGCCCCGATCAGCGGTAGAACGGAGCGCGCGACCGGGCTCACGGTGTCGAGTTGCGCCTCGATGAAGCTTTCGCGGGTATGGACCTCGCGCGTCTGCATGAGGGAGAGCCAGCGTTTGATCCGGTGCGTGTCGCCCCAGTCGAAGGTCACGTGATGGGGGAAGGGCGCGTCCGTCGTCTTGTTGTTGGTGTTGCCCAGAAGGCCGGAGGCGGGGTTCACCACGCGCAGGTTTTCGGCATAGTCGAAAAAGCCCTGCCAGCGGTTCTGGGACAGCGCGCCGAGCGCCGGCATCCGCCCCCTGCTCTGGCTCGCCGGATCGCGCTTCGGCATCTTGCCGATCAGCTGAAAGGCGATCCCGGTCTTGTCGGCCAGCATCAGGTTCTGCGCCGGAGCCACGAAGAGCCGCCCCGCCTCCAGCGCCGCCGGGATGTCGGGCGATTCCATCAGCCGGATTGCGGCCGTCATGGAGGTGTCGTCGGGTTGCAGCGCGGTCCATGACAGCGCCGCCACATGGCCGGGCGGGGTGATGGTGGACAGGTCGAAATGCGACCCCGGCAGGATCGGCCCATTGTCCGACCAGCGCAACGTGATCGTCACCGGGTCGTGGTCCTTCACCCGGATGATGGAGCGCCGGGTCTCGAACCGCTTCCAGCCGCCCGGGGTCTCGTATTCCTCGCGATTATCCGGGTTCAGCTTCTCGATCAGCACGTCCTGATCGTCGAGATAGGAGGAGGTCAGCCCCCAGCCGAGCGTGTCGGACCGCCCGAGCAGAATCGCGGGGATGCCGGGGATGGTCGCACCGATCACCCCGCCGGACTGCAACTGCATCCGCGCCAGATACCAGATCGAGGGCGCGGTGAAGGCCAGATGCGGGTCGTTGGCCAAGAGCGACCCCCCGGCGGAGGAGCGCCCCGGCGCCGCCGCCCACGCGTTCGAGGCCCCGGCGAGACCCGGCTCGGGGAAGGGCGACAGCGGGTCGCCGGCAAGCCGCGTGGGCTTTATGCCCGGAACCGCATCGGGCATCACTTGCGAATATTTCGGCAGCGCCACGATGGGCGCGTCGGGGTCGTCGGGCAGGATGTCGTGCAGGCGCGCGTCGGGCAGCAGCAGCGAGGTGCGGGCACGCAGGATCTCGGTCTGCATCTGGCCCGACAGTTGCAAGGCCATCAGTTTCACGATGGCGATGCTGTCGGCGGGCTGCCACGCCGCGATCTCGTTGGAAAAGAAGAACATCTCCGGCGCACCGCGCCCGCGTGCCTTCGCGTTGACCTGACCGATCCACGCATTCACCCCGGCGGAATAGGCCGTCAGCGCCGTCTTGGTCCGCGCGTCCTGCGCATCCACCGACCGCACCGCGAGGTTGTAGAGGTCATACCGGCGCAACAGTTCATCCGTCTGCAGCGTGCGCTCGCCGAAGACCTCCGACAGCCGCCCCTGCACGGTGCGCCGCAGCATCGTCATCTGCCAGAGCCGGTCCTGCGCATGTGCGAATCCCAGCGCGAAGAACACGTCCGCATCGGTCTTGCCGAAGATATGCGGCACGGAGGCGTTGTTGCGCACGATCTCCACCGGGGCGGTGATGCCGGGCAGGGTGAAATCCTCGGAATAGTCGGGCAGCGAGCGGGAGAGGAAGAACCACGCCGTCGCCACGCACAGCATCGAGAAGACGACCAGACCCGCGAAGATGCGCAGCAACCAGCGGAAGACGGTGAGCATGGAGGGTCCGTTCTTGACGGCTGGGTAAGGCTCGGTTCCTATGCCACCTTCCCGGACGAGGCAACGGGAACGCAAGCGCGGCAATCGGGAGGGACGGCATGGCACGGGTGACATTTCTGGGACTTGGGGTCATGGGATACCCGATGGCGGGGCATCTGGCGGCCAAGGGACACGAGGTCACGGTCTATAACCGCACGGCGGCCAAGGCCTCGGACTGGGCGGCGGAGCATGGCGGCAAAACCGCGCAGACCCCGTGCGAGGCCGCCCGGGGGCAGGAATTCGTGATGGCCTGCGTCGGCAACGACGACGATCTGCGCGCCGTTTGTACGGGGCCGGACGGCGCGTTCGCGGGGATGGAGGCGGGGGCGGTTTTTGTCGACCACACCACCGTCTCGGCGCAGGTCACGCGCGAGATGGCGGGGATGGCGCGCGAGGCGGGCTTCGGCTTTGTGGATGCGCCGGTGTCGGGCGGGCAGGCGGGGGCGCAGAACGGTGCGCTCTCCGTCATGTGCGGCGGGGCGGAGGAGGATTATGCCCGCGCAGCGCCGGTGATCGACGCCTATGCGCGGATCTGCAAGCTTCTGGGTGCGTCGGGGGCGGGGCAGATCGCCAAGATGATGAACCAGATCTGCATCGCGGGGCTGGTTCAGGGTCTCTCCGAGGCGTTGGCGTTCGGTCACAAGGCGGGGCTCGACGGCAACGCGGTGGTCGAGGTGATCAGCCAGGGTGCCGCAGGAAGCTGGCAGATGGCGAACCGCGCCTCCACCATGCTGGAGGGCCATTTTACCCACGGGTTCGCGGTCGACTGGATGCGCAAGGATCTGGGCATCTGTCTCGCCACCGCGAACGAGATCGGCGCGTCGCTGCCGGTGACCGCCCTTGTCGATCAGTTCTACAAGGACGTACAGGCGATGGGCGGCGGGCGCTGGGACACGTCGAGCCTCATCAAGCGGCTCTCCTGACTTAGGGAATGATCCGGGAGTATTTGACGCCGCCGAGCGTCGCCCCCGCGATCAGCCCCGATTGCCCGAAAACCAGCGCCACGACCGGCTGCAATTCGGTCGTGTCCTTGCCCAGTGACTGGCCTTGCTCCGGCGTGGCGTAGCGCACGTCCGCGCCGACCGCCCAACCTTGCGAGCGGCGGAACTCGCCCAGCGCATCCTCTGTCAGGAAGAACAGCGCATGGGCATATTGCTGCGCGCCGATCTGGAAGCCGATCGTGGCACGCGTGGCAGAGTAATAGTCCACCGTCACGTTGTTGATGCGGAGCGCGCCTTGCCCGTAGGCGCCGCCGATCCCAAAGCCCGCTTCGGTGATAAGCGGCATGTAAAGCACGCCTTTGGATTTCGCGGCGAGATCGCGCGTGCCGGGATAGCGCGAAAAGAGGTAGTTCCGAGTGGCATCCACCCGCGCGTCGATCCGCGCGGGGCCGGAGCCGCCCACACCATTGCCGCACCCAGCCAGAAATACCGTCATGCCGCCCGCACCGACGAAGGCGCGCCTGTTCATTGTGGTCATGTCTTTGCCCGTCTCCGATACGGCCCCATCGGGCCAGCGCCTCACCGGACGCTCTGCGGCGCCCCGGGAGCAACCATAGCCCGAAAGCGCGGCACTGTCATCCGTTTCGCAGGCGCCGGGGGCGGCCTTCAGCCGTCGCGCAAAAGGCGCGCCATATCGGCGGCGAAATAGGTCAGCACTGCATCGCACCCTGCCCGGCGAAACGCGATCAGGCTTTCAACCATGGCGCGCTCGCCGTCGATCCAGCCGTTCTGCGCCGCCGCCCGCAACATCGCATATTCGCCCGACACCTGATAGGCGGAGGTCGGCGCGCCGAAGCGATCCTTCACCCGCCGCACGATGTCGAGATAGGGCATCCCGGGCTTCACCATCACCATGTCAGCCCCCTCCGCCAGATCGCGCGCAACAAGCCGCAGCGCCTCGTCTGAATTGGCGGGGTTCATCTGGTAGGTCTTTTTGTCCCCGACAAGCCGCGTGCCCGCCCCCACCGCATCCCGGAACGGACCGTAAAAGGCAGAGGCGTATTTCGCCGCATAGCTCAGGATCGCTACGTCCCGGTGGCCCGCAGCCTCCAGCGCGCTGCGCATCGCCCCGATGCGGCCGTCCATCATGTCGGAGGGGCCGAGGATGTCGGCGCCTGCGTCCGCCTGCGCCACCGCCATGCGGACCAGCGCCTCCACCGTCTCGTCGTTCACGATCAGCCCGTCCTGCACCAGCCCGTCATGGCCCAGCGCATTATAGGGGTCGAGCGCGATGTCGGTCATCACCGCAACCTCCGGCACGCGGGCCTTGATCGCCCGGATCGCGCGGTTGATGAGGTTCTCGGGGTTCCACGCCTCCTCGCAGGTTTCCGTCCTGAGGTCGGGATCGGTGTAGGGAAAGAGGCAGATCGCGGGGATGCCGAGCGATGCCGCCTCCTCCGCCCGGCGGACCACGTTGTCGATGGACTGGCGTGCCACGCCGGGCATGGAGGTGACCGGATCGCTGACCCGCTCGCCTTCGGTCACGAAGACCGGCCAGATCAGGTCGTTGACGCTCAGCACGTTTTCCTGTGCCAAGCGGCGCAGCGCATCGGTGCGGCGCAGACGGCGGAAGCGGGCGGCGGGGAATGGGGCGGACGGGATCGTGAGGCTCATGGGGCGGGTCCTGTGCGGCGGCGTCTGCAGCGCCCGGCACCATGGCATCCGGGGGGCTTGCGCAGCAAGGCTCTGCCTGCCATGGAAACGCCCGGTGCTCAAGGGCGGGATAGAGGTCCGGTCCGGGCCGCGGATGTGAGGGCGGAACCGACGCTTGGACGTGACGAAGACGATATTCGCGACGATCGACCTGCGGTCCTTTTCCAACCTCTGGTTCTGGATCTCGCTTGCGGTGCTGTGGTCGTCGTTGAGCCATTGGGTGCTTGGCGTGCCTTACGACATGGTGACCGAGGCGCGGCGGCATGGCGGGCAGGCGGCCGACGACATGGTGGCGATGACCGCGCTCAACGTGCGCCGTATCGTGCGGATCGGCCCCGTGGCGGGGCTGTGGCTGGTGGGGGTGGTGGCGTTCGCGCTGACGCTGCTCGGGCTTTTGGGCTTTCTCTACGGCATTGAGATCGCGCAGGCTTTCTTTCTGCTTGCGGTGCCGATGACGATCGTGGGTGCGCTGAGCCTGCGCGCCGCGCGGGCCATCGACGCTGGCGGCTACGGGGCGGGCGAGATTGCCGATATCCTCGGGCGGCACCGGATCACCGTGCAGGCCATCGGAATGATCTCCATCTTCGTCACAGCCCTCTGGGGGATGTGGCACAATCTCGCGTTCGGGGCGGTCTGAGATGAGGCGCGCAGGATGATGGATGGCAAGATGGCAGGCACGCGGATCACGCTCGGCGGTGCGCCGGAGGGGTTCGACGCGATCCTGATCGCGCGCGAGGCCGCGCGCGGCGCGCCGGTCATCCATGTGGCCCGCGACGACAAACGGCTGGAGGCGACGCGCGCCTCGCTGGCCGTGGTTGCGCCGGGTCTCGCGGTGCTGGAGCTTCCCGCGTGGGACTGTCTGCCGTTCGACCGCGTGTCGCCCAACCCCGACATCGTATCGCGCAGGATGGCGACCCTCGCGGCCCTGGCGGAGGGGATGCGGGGCCCGCTGGTCCTGCTGACGACGCTCAATGCCGCGACCCAGCGGCTGCCCACGCGCGACGTGCTGCGCGATGCGGCCTTCTCCGCCCATGTGGGCGACCGGGTGGATGAGGCGCGGCTGCGCGGGTTCCTCACGCGAATGGGCTTCACGCCGAGCACGACGGTGGCAGAGCCGGGCGATTATGCGATCCGGGGCGGGATCATCGACATCTATCCGCCGGGACCGGGGGGGCCGGTCCGGCTCGATTTGTTCGGCGACGTGCTGGACGGCGCGCGGCGGTTCGACCCCGAGACCCAGCGCACCGTGGAAAAGCTGAAATCCATCGACTTCGCGCCGGTGTCCGAGGTGATCCTCGACGATGCCGCGATCGCCCGCTTCCGGCAGAATTACCGCGTCGCGTTCGGCGCGGGCGGGTCGGACGATCCGCTCTACGAGGCGGTGAGCGCGGGGCGCAAGCATCAGGGGATGGAGCATTGGCTGCCCTTCTTCCATGACCGACTGGAGACGGTGTTCGACTACCTCCCCGACGCTTGCGTGATGCTCGACGATCAGGTCGAACCGGCCCGCGTCGCGCGCTGGGAGGGGATCGACGACCAGTATGACGCGCGGCGGGAGGCGTCGGCGGCCCGCGGCCGGCAGGACACGGTCTACAAGCCGGTGGAGCCGGGGCTGCTCTATCTCGACGATGCGGCGTGGGCTGCGGCGCTGGAGGGGCTCCGCGTCATCCAGATGTCGCCGCTGGCGCAATCGCCGGGGCCAGGCGTGCTGGATGCAGGCGGCCGCATCGGGCGCAGCTTTGCACCCGAGCGCCAGCAGGAGAATGTGAGCCTCTTCAAGGCGCTGTCGGATCATCTTCGCGCACTGCGCAAGGATGGACAGGTGGTCATCGCCAGCTGGTCCGAAGGCGCGCGGGAACGGCTGGGCGGGCTTCTGGCCGACGAGGGCGTGGAAGGTTTCATCGAGCGCGCAGACCTGCGCGATCTGCCCGATGGCAAGGGCGGCCTGTCGCTGCTGATCTGGCCGCTGGAGGCCGGCTTCACCGCACCGGGACTTGCGGTAATCTCCGAACAGGACGTTCTGGGCGACCGGATGGTGACGAAACCGCGCCGCCGCCGGAAGGCCGAGAATTTCCTGCGCGACGTGGAAACGCTGTCGCCCGGCGATCTGGTGGTCCATGTGGAGCACGGTGTCGGGCGCTATCACGGGCTGGAGACGATCACGGCGCTGGGGGCCGCGCACGAATGTCTCGCCATCGAATATGCCGAGAGCGCGAAGCTTTACCTGCCGGTGGAGAATATCGAACTTCTGAGCCGTTACGGGCATGAGGACGGCTTGCTCGACCGTCTGGGCGGCGGTGCGTGGCAGGCGAAGAAGGCTAAGCTGAAGGCCCGCATCCGCGAGATCGCGGAGCGCCTGATGCGGATCGCCGCCGAACGGCTGCTGAGAAAAGCGCCGATCCTCGACGCGCCCCACGCGATGTGGGAAGCGTTTGCCGCCCGGTTCCCCTATACGGAGACGGAAGACCAACTCTCCGCCATCGCCGACGTGATGACGGATCTGGAGGCGGGATCGCCGATGGACCGGCTGATCGTGGGCGACGTGGGCTTCGGCAAGACCGAGGTGGCGATGCGCGCCGCCTTCGTGGCGGCGCTGTCTGGAATGCAGGTCGCGGTGGTCTGCCCCACGACGCTTCTGGCGCGCCAGCATTTCCGCGCTTTCGCTGAGCGGTTTCGCGGATTTCCCATCAACATCCGCCCATTGTCGCGGTTTGTTACGGCAAAGGATGCCGCCGCGACCCGCGTGGGGCTGGCGGATGGATCGGTCGATATCGTCGTCGGCACCCATGCAGTCTTTGCCAAGGGCAACCGGTTCAAGAACCTCGGCCTTCTGGTGATCGACGAGGAGCAGCATTTCGGCGTCTCCCACAAGGAGCGGTTGAAAGAGATGCGGGCCGAGGTCCATGTCCTGACGCTTACCGCGACCCCGATCCCGCGGACGCTTCAACTGAGCCTCACGGGCGTGCGCGACCTCTCCATCATCGCGACGCCGCCGGTCGACCGGCTTGCGATCCGCACCTATGTAGCCGAGTTCGACACGGTCACGATCCGCGAGGCCTTGCTGCGCGAACGCTACCGGGGCGGGCAGTCGTTCTATGTCGTGCCGCGCATCTCCGACCTGCCATTCGTGGAGGATTTCCTGAAAACCCAGGTGCCGGAGGTCAGCTACCTCGTGGCGCACGGACAGCTTGCGGCGAATGATCTCGACGCGCGAATGAACGATTTTTACGACGGCAAGGCGGATGTGCTGGTGGCCACCTCTATCGTGGAATCGGGCCTCGACATCCCCACCGCCAACACGATGATCGTGCACCGCCCGGACATGTTCGGGCTGAGCCAGCTCTACCAGATCCGGGGCCGCGTGGGGCGCGCCAAAACCCGGGCCTATTGCTACCTCACCACCAAGCCGCGCGTGCCGCTGACCCCGCAGGCGTTGAAGCGGCTTCGGCTGCTGGGCAGCCTCGACAGCCTGGGCGCGGGGTTCAACCTCGCCTCGCACGATCTCGATCTGCGGGGTGCTGGGAATTTGCTGGGCGAAGAACAGTCGGGGCATATCAAGGAGGTGGGCTACGAGCTTTACCAGTCGATGCTGGAGGATACGATCGCCAAGCTCCGCTCGGGCGAGCTCGGCGGGCTGGCGGAGGTTGACGACCAGTGGGCGCCGAACCTGAACCTCGGCGTGCCAGTGCTGATCCCGGAGGCTTACGTCCCGGATCTGGATCTGCGGCTGGGGCTCTACCGCAGGCTTTCCAACCTTTCGACGAAGGTGGAGCTGGAGGGATTCGCCGCCGAACTGATCGACCGCTTCGGCCCGGTGCCGAAGGAGGTCAACACGTTGCTGCAGGTCGTCCGTATCAAGGCGATGTGCAAGCGGGCGGGGATCGCGCGGCTCGACGCGGGGCCAAAGGGGGCGACCGTGCAGTTCCATCAGGACAAGTTCGCCAATCCCGCAGGCCTCGTCGATTTCATCAAGGCGCAACCGGATGCCCGCGTGTCAGGCAACAAGATCGTGCTGCTGGCCGACTGGAAGACCGAAGGCGCCCGGATCAAGGGCGCGTTCGGGATCGCGAAGGATCTGGCGGAGGCGCGGCGGGCCGAGAAGGCCTGAACCGCTCAACTTCGCGGCATCGACCGCATCAGAAGAAACGCAACCACGGTCAGCACCGTCACGCCGATGGCCAGCGGCTCCGGCGTGCCGTCGAAGGCGAGGCCGAGGGGTGCCGCCAGACCGACCGCCAGCACGGTGGAGATCGACCCCGTGACGCTGGCCGCCATGCCGGCGATGTGGCCCACAGGCTCCAGCGCCAGAGCGTTGAGGTTGCCGAGCGTCAGGCCCGTCATCGCAAACAGGCTGACCATCCACAAAAGGAACGCGGGGAACGCCATTGCCTCGGGCCAGAGGTCCAAGCCGGTCATCAGCGCCATCGTTGCGGAAAGCGCGATCTCCACCCCCAGCGTGGTGGTGATCAGCCACCGCATCCCGAGCCTGCCCACGAGATGCGCATTGAGAAAGCTCCCCATCCCCGCGATCAGCGCGATCATCGCGAACCAGACCGGGAACGTATCCGCGCGCCCGAAGGTCTGATCGAAGATCGACTGGGTGGAGGACAGCACTCCGAAGAGCGCGCCGAAAATCAGCGTCTGCACAGCAATGGCGGTCACGATGGTGCGGTTGGACAGCACCTCGCGCAGGGCGGCCAACAGACGCGCGCCCTCCAGCGGACGGCGGAGCGGGGCGGGCAGCGTCTCCGGCTGGCGGACGCAGAGCCAGACCATTGAAAGGGCGGAGAAGAAGAGGAATGCCAGAAAGATCGACCGCCAGCCGAACGCACCGATGATGGCGGTTCCCAGAAGCGGTGCCACAGCGGGCACGAGGGTAAAGATCATCATGGCGAAGCTCACGACCCGCGCCATCTCTCGCCCCTTGTAGAGGTCGCGCACCAAAGCCAGCGAGACGATGCGTGGCCCCGCAGCACCCAGCCCCATCACGATGCGGGCGGCCAGCAGTGACGGCAACGTCGGCGCGAAATGCGCGGCCAGCGCCCCGGTGCAGTAGAGCGCCGCCCCGATGACGATGATCCGCTTCCTGCCAAACGCATCCGACAGCGGACCCGCGACAAGCGTGCCGAGTCCCATGCCCAGAACGAAGCTCGTGATGATGAGTTGCGCCGCGTTGGGCGCGTCCGGCGTGAGTTCGGCAGCGATCCGGGGCAGGGCGGGCAGCATCGCGTCGATGGAGAAGGCGATGGTTGCGAAGAGCATGGCGATGAGCGCGATGAACTCGCGCGGGTCGAGCCTCGGCGTGTGGGCGATGAGGATCTGCTCGCGCGGGGTGGCGGTCATTCCGGCCCGGCCGTCGTGGACAGCTCGTCGATGACGGTGCGCCAGACCTCCGGCGACTGCGCGCCCGCCAGCACATATTGCTGCGCCACGAGGAAGGTCGGCACCGCGGTGACGCCCTTTGCGCGCGCGTCCCGATCCCGCGCGGCCAGATCGTCACGGTCGGCGTCAGTCGCCAGAAGGCGCGCCGTCACGGGGCCGTCCATGCCGGATGCGGTCGCGATCGCCTCCAGCACAGTCCGGTCGCCGATATCGCGCCCGTCGCGGAAATAGGCGCGAAAGAGCGCGGAAACCACCGCGCCTTGCCGCCCCTCCAGCCCGGCCCAATGGATCAGGCGGTGCGCGTCCAGCGTGGTCGGGGTGCGCGTCATGGCGGCAAAATCGATCTCCACCCCCGCCTCCTTCGCGGCCGCCTCGATGCGGGCATAGACATCCACCGCCTTTGCCTTGCCGCCGAACTTCGCCTCCAGATAGTCGCGCCGGTCCATGCCGCCCTCGGGCATATCGGGATTGAGCTGAAATGGATGCCATTCGACCGCGAACGGATGGTCGGCACGTCCCTCCAGCGCCCGGTCGAAATGGGCCTTGCCGATATAGCACCAGGGGCAGACCGGGTCGGAGAAGATGTCGAGGCGAATCATGAGGCGGCACCGGGGACGTGGGTAGGGAAGACCGAGACCATAAGGCCGCCGCTCCGGGATGGCCAGACGAGGCGGGGCCTCAGGGCGCGAACCACCAGACATCGGGCTGAAAGCCGGGCCAGTCGCCATAGACCGGGATACGGTCGGGGTAGTGCAGCGTGCGCGCATGCGCGATCCGACCTTCGGTGGAGAACCAGAACGGTACCACATAGCGCCCCGCCGTCAGGATCCGGTCCAGCGCCTTGACCGAGGTCACAAAATCGCCCCGGTCGATGGCGCGGAGCATGTGGGCAATGATCGCCTCCGCCGCGGGCACATGCATCCCCATGAGGTTGCGGCTGCCGGGAGAGGCGACGCCGTCCGAGCCCCAGTAGAGCGTCTGCTCGTTGCCGGGCGACAGTGACATGTTGCGGATCAGGTAGGTCATGTCGAAGTCGTAGCTGTCGGTCCGGGCCTTCATCTGGGCCGCATCGACCGTCGTGATCCGCGCCTCGATCCCGAGCCGCTTCAGCGCATCGACATAGATCGCGGCGATGGAGGCGGTCTCCGCCGCACCGTTGGTCAGCAGGATCTCGAACCGGAACGGCGTGCCGTGGCTGTCCCGCAGCGTGCCGTCGGCGCTGGTCCAGCCCGCCTCCGCCAGTTCGCGCGTGGCCGCGCGCAGGTTCCGGCGGTTGGCGCGGCTGCCGTCGGACACGGGCACTGCGTAACCCTCCATCACGCCGGGGATAAGGTCCGCCGCGTAGGGCGCCAGCAGCGCCCGAACGGCACCCGGCGCGGGCGTTCCGGGCATCATGCCGAGGTCCGAATTGCCGAAATAGGACTGGATGCGCCGGGCCCCGTCCCCCGCGAGCGTCCTCTGTGCCAGTTCCGAATTGAACGCGAGGATCAGCGCATCGCGCACCTGCCAATCGGCGAAGAGCGGGCGACGGGTGTTCATCACGAAGCCCTCGATGCCGGACGGGCGATGGTGGGGGATCTCCGACATCACGATCGTGCCAGACCGGACGGCGGGGAAATCGTAGTTCGTCACCCATTTCGCGGCATTGCTCTCCCGGTAGCTGGTGATCTCACCGGCGCGGAACGATTCGAACATCACGTCCGCATCGCCGAAATAGTCGGTGCGGATCGTGTCGAAGTTCCAGCGGCCGCGATTGACCGGCAGATCCTTGCCCCACCAGTCAGGGTTCTTGACGTAAGTGATGTAACGCCCGGCCTCATACGCGCCCACGACGTAGGGGCCGGAGCCGATGGGCGCCTCCATCCCGCCCGCTGCGAAATCCCGACCCCCCCACTGCGCCTTTTCCAGCACCGGGCGCACGGCCATGATCAGCGGCAACTCCCGATCCGGCTCCGTGAAAGTGATACGCAGCGTGCGGGGGCCGGTCTGCTCGGCCCGCGCCACCTTGGACCAGGTCGCGGAATAGCGCGGATTCGGGGGGCTGCCCGCCGTGCCCAGCGTGCGGAAGGACCAGAGCACATCCTCCACCGTCACCGGCTTGCCGTCGGAGAACCGCGCGCCGTCCCTCAGCGTGAAGGCGACGTAGCTCCTCGCGGCATCCGTCTCCACCGATTCGGCGAGGGCGCCGTAGAGCGTGAAGGGCTCGTCGATGGAGCGCACCATCAGCGTCTCCACCGTCAGCGCGGAAAGCTCTGCGGGGGCGCGGCCTTTCAGGATGAAGGGATTGAGCGAGTCGAATCCCCCCGTTTCCCCCAGCACGATGCGTCCGCCCTTCGGAGCGTCGGGATTGGCATAGGGAAAGGACACAAAATCGTGTGGTAACGCGGGGTTGCCATACATAGCTATGCCATTTTCGGGCCCCGCCTGCGCCAGACCGCAGAAAACGCCCAGAAAGAGGGCAATGGCGGCCCCGAGCGATGCCCTTGGCGCATCAACCCGCTTTCTCAGGCTCATTCCCGGCTCCGTGTAGCACCTGTTACGAAATCGGCAGATTCCCCTCGCGAAAGGTTTTTTTGCCTTGGACTTCGGCGACATAGGGCGTATATGTTAACAACTGCTCGATAGGTTTCTTGCCTGTATGGAACCTGCCTCAATAACTTGGCGCCAGCTTCGGCTGGCGCTTTTTTTATGCCGGTGGGGTGGATCGCGCAGGGGGTCATCATTCTGCGGCACGGGCGGGAGGGGCGACCAGTCCCGCGATCTGTCCCGGAGGGTACACCAGCCCCGCGGAGATGATCAGCTTCGCCGCATCCTCGATCTTCATGTCGAGCAGCACCACATCGCGTTCCGGCACGAACAGAAGGAACCCCGACGTAGGGTTCGGCGTGGTGGGCAAAAACACCGACAGCAGGTCCGTGTCGGGGGGAAACCGTGCCGCGATCTCACCCTTGGCGCGGGTGGAGATGAAGCCGATGGCCCAGATTCCGGGGCGCGGATATTCGACGAGGCAGGCCTTTTCGAAATTCTGGTCGGTCTGGGCGAACACCGTCTCCGCGATCTGCTTCAGCCCATTGTAGACCGAGCGGACGACCGGCATCCGGTCGACGAGCCGTTCCGCAAACCCGATCAGGCTGCGTCCGATCAAACCGCGCGCAGCCCAGCCCACGACGACCGTGAAGACGAGGAAGATGATGACGCCGACGCCGCGGACGTTGGTCACGTAGCGGTCGCCGGTATAGGTGCGGATCAGCGTTTCGGGCCGCCACGCGGTGGGGATGAAGGGGATGACCCAGCTGTCGATCCAACCCGTGAAGGTCCAGATCAGCCAGAGCGTCAGGCCGACCGGCAACAGGACCACGAGCCCCGTCAGGAAGTTGCCCCGAAGCCCGCCGATGAGCCCGCGTTTCTTTGGCGGAGAGGTCGGCGGAATGACCGGCGACGGGGGGTGCGGCTCGGACATCGAGGCCTCCTCGGGGAACGCGTCAAAGGTAAGCGGCCCGCTGCGCGGCCACAATGGCTGCCGGTCGATTTCCCGGACCGTCCGGCAGCCCGGCGATCGAGGCTTGCGGTCGGCGCACCGGACGCGTATGAGCCGCGGACTTCACAGGCAGCGCCTGGGTGGATCGGGGAGACATCCCGCATCCGTCCGCCGGTTGGACCGAAAGGTCTGAAGACGGTGCTGCCGAGGATCAAACCGGAAAAGGAAAAGGCATGGCTCTTCCCGAGTTCACCATGCGTCAGCTTCTTGAAGCGGGCGTTCACTACGGCCACCAGACCGCGCGCTGGAACCCCAAGATGGGCGAATACATCTATGGCGAGCGCAACGGCATCCATATCGTCGATCTGACGCAGACCGTTCCTTTGCTGGATCAGGCGCTCAAGGTCGTGCGCGACACCGTCGCCAAGGGCGGGCGTATCCTCTTCGTCGGCACCAAGCGGCAGGCGCAGAAGGCCGTGGCCGAGGCGGCCGAGAAGTCGGCGCAGTTCTACATGAACCACCGCTGGCTCGGTGGCACGCTGACGAACTGGAAGACCGTCTCCAACTCGATCCAGCGTCTGAAACAGCTCGATGAGCTGATGGGGCAGGGTGCCGAGGGCATGACGAAGAAGGAGCGCCTCAACATGGAGCGCGAGCAGGGCAAGCTGCAGGCCTCGCTCGGCGGCATTCGGGAGATGGGCGGCGTTCCCGATCTGCTGGTCGTGATCGACGTGGGCAAGGAGGATCTGGCGATCCTCGAGGCCAAGAAGCTTGGCATTCCGGTCGTGGGCATCGTGGACACGAACTGCTCGCCCCGCGACATCGAATACATCATTCCGGGCAATGACGATGCGGCGCGGGCGATCGCGCTCTATTGCGACCTGATCTCGCGCGCGGCGCTGGACGGCATGTCGGCGCAGATGGGGGCCGCGGGCATCGACGTCGGTGCCCTGGAGGAGGCGCCCGTCGAGGAGGCGCTGGCCGAAGAGCCCGCGACGGCCTGACGATCCAGATCCTTGCCCGGCAGGCACGGTCCTGCCGGGCGTTTCCCGATGAGACGAAGGAGAGCCACGATGGCGACGATCACGGCCCAGATGGTGAAGGAGCTGCGTGAAAGCACCGGCGCCGGAATGATGGACGCGAAGAAGGCACTGACCGAGACGGACGGCGACATGGAGGCGGCCGTCGACTGGTTGCGCACCAAAGGCCTCGCCAAGGCTGCGAAAAAGGCCGACCGGGTGGCTGCCGAAGGCCTCGTCGGCGTCGCCGTGCGCGCGGGCAGGGGGGTTGCGGTCGAGATCAACTCCGAGACCGATTTCGTGGCGAAGAACGCCGATTTCCAGAAGCTTGTGCAGAACGTCACTGCGGTGGCCCTGACCGTGGACGACATCGAGGCGCTCCGCGCGGCCCCGATGGGCGAGGAGACGGTCGCCGAGACGATGACCGCCAACATCGCCCGGATCGGGGAGAACCTGACCCTGCGCCGGATGGCGGTGGTGGAGGGCGACAGCGTCGCCTCCTACGTCCACAACGCTGCCGCCGACGGCATGGGCAAGATCGGTGTGCTGGTGGCGATCAAGGGCACCGACACGGGCATCGCGCGCCAGATAGCGATGCATATCGCGGCAACCGCGCCGATGGCGCTGTCGGAGGCCGATCTCGACCCCGCGGTGATGGAGCGCGAGCGCACCGTCCAGACCCAGAAGGCGATGGAAGAGAACAGCGCCTCTGCCAAGCCGAAGCCTGCGAACGTGATCGAGAACAACATCATCCCCGGCCGGATGAAGAAGTTTCTCGAGGAAAGCACGCTGATGGGCCAGAAGTTCGTTATGAATCCTGACATCACCGTGGAACAGGCGGCAAAGGAGGCGGGCGTGACCGTCACCGGCTTCGTGCGGATGGCGGTGGGCGAGGGGATCGAGAAGGAAAAGGAAGACTTCGCGGCGGAAGTGGCCAAGACACGCGGCAACTGACCCGGAGCGATCCGGCGAAAGGGCGCGGCCGGATCGGTGCCGCGCCCTTTTGCATGCCGCCGGGGCAATTTTCGCGCGCGGCCCTGCTCCGTGTTCTGCGGGCCCCGGGCGCCGGGGGTGGATAGAGACAAAGGGTACGGGGCATGACGGCGCAGAACTATATCATCCTCGGGATCCTGCTGGCAACGGTCGCGCTTTTCGTCTGGGGCCGGTTCCGGCATGACATCGTGTCGCTGGCGGCCCTTCTCGCCGGGGTCGCGGCGGGCGTGATCCCGGCGGGCAAGGCGTTTGACGGGTTCGGCAATCCGGCGGTCATCACGGTGGCCTGCGTCCTCGTCCTCAGCCGCTCGCTGCAGACCTCGGGGGCGATCGACCTGATTGCGCGGCGGGTGATCCCGGAGCGTGGCGGGCGGCTGAAAAGCATGTCGTCGGTGGTGGGGCTCGGCGCGGCGCTGTCTGCCGTGATGAACAACGTGGGCGCGCTGGCGCTCCTGATGCCGCTGGCGGTGCGGATGGCGCGCAAGCTCGGCACCACGCCGGGGCGGATGCTCATGCCGCTGGCCTTCGGGACCATCCTCGGCGGCATGACGACGCTGATCGGCACGCCGCCGAACCTGATCGTGTCGGGCTTCCGGGCGAACTCGGACGCGGGGCAGGGCTTCGGGATGTTCGCGTTCCTCCCCGTGGGCGGCGTGGTTGCGGTCACGGGTATCCTGTTTCTGGTGCTTATCGGCTGGCGACTTGTCCCGGTCCGCAATCCGTCGCGGGCGGAGGATTTCGACCCCGGCAGCTACCTGACCGAAGCCACGGCACAGGAAGGCGGCCGCGTCGTCGGCATGACCCTGCGCCAGATCGAGGCGGTGCTTTCGTCCGCCGAGGCGCAGGTCGTGGCGCTGATCCGCAACGGCGTGCGGATGTCAGCGCCGCATGGTGGACGCAGGATATTCGCCAACGATATTCTCGTTCTCGAGGCAGACGTGAAGGAGTTGCATGAAGGGCTCGACGCGCTTGGCCTGGAGGCCGAAGGGCTGAGGCAGGTCGAAAAGATTGCGCCCAAAACCCCGGAACCGGAAGCGGACGACGCCGAGGACCCCGATGACGGGCCGCTGCTGCGCGAGGTCGTGGTGCTGCCCGGTGCCGATCTGATCGGGCGCTCCGCGTCGGAGCTGACGCTCCGCACACGCTACAGCATTTCCCTGATGGCGCTATCCCGGCGCGGTCGCGACACCCGTGCCCGGATGCGTCACACCCGCTTCAAGGCGGGCGACGTGCTGCTGTTGCAGGGCCGGCCCGAGGCGCTGGGGGAATTCGCCTCCGCCCAAGGCTGCGTGCCACTGGCGGAGCGCGATATTTCAGTGCCGAACCGTCGGAAAGCCGTGCTTGCGGTGGGTATCATGCTGGCCGCCATCGCGGTCGCGGCACTGGGGCTTGCGCCGGCTGCGGTGGCGTTCACCGGTGGCGTCGTGGCAGCGATGGTCTTCGGCACGATCCCGCTGCGCAACGTCTACCAAAGCGTCGACTGGCCCGTCGTCGTGCTTCTGGGCGCGCTCTTTCCCGTGGCGGGCGCAATGGAGACGACGGGCACCGCGGCGCTTGTGGCGCAGTTCCTGATGCAGACGCTGGCACAGGGCAATGCGGTGGTGGCGCTGCTTCTGATCCTCGTCGTCACGATGTTCCTGTCGGACGTGATGAACAACGCAGCCACCGCCGCCGTGATGTGTCCGATCGCGATCCAGACCGCGAGCGCGCTGAAGGCCAATCCCGACAGCTTCCTGATGGCCGTGGCGGTCGGCGCATCCTGCGCGTTCCTCACACCCATCGGACACCAGAACAACACGCTGATCCTCGGGCCCAGCGGCTTCCGGTTCGGCGATTACTGGCGCGTGGGCCTGCCGCTGGAGGCGTTGATTGTTGCCGTTGCCATGCCGCTGCTGCTGATCTTCTGGCCGTTCTGAGGATACGTACCGATTACATAATATAGATTATCAGACATTCAGATGGGAGGATCAGACGGCCTGACCCGCCGCCCAACCCGACGACCAGGCCCATTGAAAGTTGTATCCGCCGAGCCAGCCGGTGACGTCCACCACCTCGCCCACGAAATGCAGCCCCGGCACCGCCGTGGCCTCCATCGTGCGCGCATCCAGCGCGTCGGTATCGACGCCGCCCAGCGTCACCTCGGCGGTGCGATAGCCTTCGGTGCCCACCGGCCGCATCTGCCAGCCATGGACGAGGCCCGCCAGCCGCGCGAGATCGGCATTGCTCTGGTCGGCGAGGTTTCCCGTAAGTCCCGAGATGTCCTCCACATGTCGCGCCAGCCGTTCTGGCATGAACCCTGCAAGTGCCGTGCGGACCGCGATGCGTCCGGCCTTGCCGCGTTGGGTCCGCAGGGCCGCCTCGGCCTCCATCCCGCGCGCCAGATCCACCGTGATCGCCCCTCCCTCGCGCCAGTAGGAGGAGATCTGGAGCACCGCAGGCCCCGATAGCCCGCGATGGGTAAAAAGCAGCCCCTCGTCGAACCGTGTGCCGTCGCAGGTCACGCCACCTTCGACCGACAGACCGGCGAGCGGTGCCAGCCCCGCCAGATCCTGCGCGGCGAAGGTCAGCGGCACCAGTGCCGGGCGCGTCTCCACCACCGGCACGCCGAACTGCGCGGCGATCCGGTAGCCGAAGGCGGTGGCGCCCATTTTCGGGATCGACTTGCCGCCGGTCGCCACGACGCAAGCCTGCGCGCGAACCACGCCGCGGGAGGTGGCAACGGCGAACCCCTTCCCCTCCGCCGCGACGCTCTGGATTTCGGTGGACAGCCAGAGCATTACGCCCGCTTCCTCGATCTCCGTCAAAAGCATCGCCACGATCTGCGTCGAGGGTCCGTCGCAAAAGAGCTGCCCCAGCGCCTTCTCGTGCCAAGCGATGCCACGCGCCTCCACCCGCGCGAGGAAATCGCGGTCGGTGTAGCGGCGGAGCGCGGAGAGCGCGAACCGGGGATTGCGCGACAGGAACCGATCCGTCACGATCCCGGTGTTGGTGAAGTTGCAGCGCCCGCCGCCGGAGATGCGGATCTTCTCGCCCGCGCGTTTTGCATGGTCGACGAGCAGGACGGACCGCCCGCGCCGACCGGCCTCGATGGCCGCGAAAAGGCCCGCGGCACCGGCCCCGAGGATGACGACATCGACCTGCATCGCAGCCCTCTAGCATGGCGGTCCGGTCCCGCCAACGGCACACGAACAATGTGCCCCAAGCCCCCTTGCAGGCTCAGGATCGCTTCGCTAGAACCCGGCTCAGTTGGGGCGTAGCCAAGCGGTAAGGCATCGGTTTTTGGTACCGACATACGGAGGTTCGATCCCTCCCGCCCCAGCCACTGCCCTTACAGACCGACGTTGCGCAGCGTGTCCAGCACGGCGGCCTCGGGCACGTCGTCGGCCACGAACGCCTTCCCGATCCCACGGGCGAGGATAAAGCGCAGGCGCCCGTCCACCACCTTCTTATCCTGTCCCATCAGTGCCAGCAGCGCCTCCGGCCCCGGCAGATCGCCCGGAATGTCGCGCGGATCGGTGCGCATCCCGAGCCGTGACAGATGCGCGCGGACCCGCCCCGGCTCCTCCTGCGAGCACAGGCCGAGCCGCGCGCTCAGATCGAAGGCCAGCGCGCAGCCGATCGCCACGCCCTCGCCATGGAGAAGGCGGTCGCCGTAGCCGGTGGCCTTTTCCAACGCATGACAGAAGGTGTGGCCGAGGTTGAGAAGTGCGCGCTCGCCTTCCTCCGTCTCGTCCCGCGCGACGATGGCGGCCTTCATTTCCACCGACCGCACGATGGCGCGCTGACGCAACGCCGTGTCGCCCGCGGCCATCGCGGGCGCGTTCGCCTCCAGCCAGTCGAAGAAATCGGCATCGCCCAACAGCCCGTATTTCACGACCTCGCCGTAGCCCGCGAGGAAATCGCGGGAGGACAGCGTGCCCAGCGCATCCACGTCGGCCAACACGAGTGAGGGCTGGTGGAACGCGCCGATCAGGTTCTTGCCGTAGCCGGAGTTGATCCCCGTCTTGCCGCCGACGGAGCTGTCGACCTGCGCCAGCAGCGTCGTGGGGATCTGCACGAACCGCACGCCGCGGCGCAGGATCGCCGCCGCAAAGCCCGCAAGGTCGCCGATGACGCCGCCGCCGACGGCCACGACGACATCGCGCCGCTCGATCCGTTCGGATAGCAGCCACTCCACCGTGCGGCCCAGATGGTCCCAGCTCTTGGTGCTCTCGCCCGGCGGCAGGGAGAGCGACGCCACCGCGATCCCCTGCCCCGCAAACGCCGCCCGGAGCCGGTCCAGATGGAGCGCGGCCACCGTCTCATCCGTCACCACCGCGACGCGGGGGCGGCGCAGCAACGGCGCCACCTCGACCCCGGCGCGGTCGATCAGTCCCGACCCGATCCGCACCTCGTAGCGGCGCGCGCCCAGCTCCACCGCGATCCGGTCCACCTGCCCCATCACACCTCCAGCATATCCTCGCGCCCACGCAGCGCCTCCACCACGCGCCGCGCCGTGGCTTCGATCGACAGGCCCGGCTCCGCATCCACGGCGAGGTCGGCCAGCGCATAGACCGGATCGCGGGTCCGGACCAGCGCGCGCAAGGTTTCCTTCGGTTCCGGGGTCTGCAAAAGTGGTCGTGTCGTGCGGTGCCGGACCCGCTGCCACAGCAGGTCGAGGTCGGCGCGCAGCCAGACGGAGACCCCGGCGGCCGCGATCCGCGCGCGGTTGTCCGCCGACAAAAACGCCCCGCCCCCGGTGGAAAGGATCGCGGGCTGCCCGTCAAGCAGGCGCGACAGGACCAGCGCCTCCTTCTCGCGAAAGAACGGCTCGCCCTCGCGCTCGAAAATCTCGGCGATGGAGAGGTTGGCCGCGCGCACGATCTCCTCGTCCGAATCGAGGAAGGGAACGCGGAGCGTGCGTGCAAGCTGGGAGCCGACGGCAGTCTTGCCCGCCCCCATCATGCCAACCATCACCACCGGTTTCATCAAACGCATGCCGCCCCGCCCGGCGTGAGACCGTCCCTGACCCAATAGCGGGCGCGTCCGATCCCTGTCCAGTCCCGTCGCGGGCAAGCGGACCGGACCCGGTGCGCGCGTCTTTCGCGCACGCCCGGCGATAATATCGCCGAAGGGGCGTGAAGTCGCGCGGCATGCCCGCTATAGTCTGCCGCAAACGAGCATTGCGGGGGCATAGCCCCACGCGGTCGGAACGACGAGGCGGGAGAGTGCGGCGATGATGGGAAAGCTGATCCGGTTCCTGCTGCTGCTTGTCGTTCTGGCGCTGATCGGCCTCGTGGCCTACGCGTATCTGGGCGATCTGTCGCCGCGTCAGGAAACCGTCTCCAAGCCCGTGGTGCTCGATGCCCGATAGGCGGCTGCCTATCTTGGTCTGTGCGGCGCTGGTGCTCGCGACGCCGCTCGGCGCCCAGCAACCGCTGAGTGCAATCGACTGGCTTTCCAAATCGGTGGTGATGCCGGCGGGTTCCAAGGTCCGCACCCGCGGATCGGAAAAAGCGGTGGCGCCCGAAGGCAAGGCGCTGCCGCAGGACGTCGTGACGTCGACGCTCGACGGGCCGGCACCGGACGGCTCGGGCGTGCTCGTCCCGGCGCAGACGGGTCTGCCGCGCGACCTCTGGGGCATCGGGCGGACGGCGGAAATCGCGGCCCGGATCACGCGGGAGCGGCCGGGTGCGGTGCCGGCACTGCAGGATCTGCTGATCTCGGTACTTCTGGCCCGCGCCCGGGCACCGGCCGATTCGGCCAATGGCAGCACGCTGCTGCTGGCGCGGATCGACAAGCTCTTGGAACTCGGCGCTCTCGATCAGGCACAGGCGCTGCTCGATGCGTCGGGACCGATGACACCGACGCTCTTTCGCCGTGCATTCGACGTGGCGCTGCTGCTCGGGACCGAGGATCATGCCTGCGAGATTCTGCGCGCGACCCCGGACCTGTCGCCGACCTATCCCGCGCGTATTTTCTGCCTTGCGCGCACCGGGGACTGGAATGCGGCGGCCCTGACCCTTCGTATGGCGCAGGCGCTGGATTACGTGACCCCGTCGGAAGACCGCCTCGTCTCGCGGTTTCTCGATCCCGATCTGGCGGAGGAGGGCGACGACCTGTTGCCGCCGCCCCGGATCACGCCGCTGGTATGGCGCATGCTCGACGCCTCGGGCGAGGCGCCGCCGACGGCGACGCTGCCGCTGGCCTTTTCGCATATCGACCTGCGCGATACCGCGGGCTGGAAAGCGCAGTGCGAGGCGGTGGAGCGGTTGGCACGGGCCGGCGATCTGGACCCCAGCGTGATGGAGGCGATCCTGACCGCGCGCGAACCGGCGGCCTCGGGCGGCATCTGGGACCGGATTGCTGCCTTTCAACGGCTCGATGCAGCGGCGCGTTCGGGCAAGGCGGAGGCGATAGCCTCGGCCTTGCCCCCGGCGTGGGGCGCGATGAAGGAGGCGGAAACGGAGGCCCCGTTCGCGCGCCTCTTCGCCGCACGATTGTTGCGACCGGACCTGCCCGCGCGCGAATCTGCGGTGGCCTTTCGCGTGGCATTGATCTCTCCGCTCTACGAGACTGCGGCGCGGGCGCGGACCCCGGTGGACGACGAGGAACGGTTCCTGTCCGGCCTCGCGCGCGGCGATCTGGTGGGCGTTCCGGTCCCCGACGGCATGGCCCGCGCGATCGCCGCCGCATTCGGCGACGCAACCCTGCCCGCCGATCTGGCGGCCCTGCTGGACCAGAAGCGCATCGGTGAGGCGGTGCTCGACGCCATGGACCGGATCGCCACCGGCACCGAAGGCGATGTGCGTGGCGTGACCGAAGGGCTGACGCTCCTGCGCCGCATCGGGCTGGAGTCTGTCGCCCGCCGCACCGCGCTGCAACTCATGGTGCTGGAGCGGCGCGGATGACCGGGCCGGGGGATGACGCCCCCCCTGCCCCGGACACCACGGCGGCGCGCTGGATCTCTGCGTTTCTGGAGGCGCAGTCGGCCGAGCGTGGGGCCGCGCGCAACACCCAGCTCGCCTACGGGCGCGATCTGTCCGACGTCGCCCTGTGGCTTTCCCGCAGGGGCAGCGGTTTCGCACAGGCCTCGCGGTCTGATGTGGAGGATTACCTCGTCCACTGCGAGGCGCATGGGCTGTCGAAGGCGACCCGCGCGCGCCGGCTGTCCTCGATCCGCCAACTTTACCGCTTCGCAGTGGAGGAGGGCTGGCGCGCTGACAATCCTGCGCTGCGCCTGAAGGGTCCGGGGCGCGCCAAGAGCCTGCCGCAGACGCTGGAGCTGGCGGAGGTGGAGGCAATGCTCTCGGCCGTGGAAACTATGGGCGACGCGGCCGACAGGGTGCGCAACCGCTGCCTGCTGGAACTCCTCTATGCCACTGGGATGCGCGTGTCCGAGTTGGTTGAGCTACCGGTCGCGGCGGCGCGCGGCGCGCCCGCGATGATCCTCGTGCGCGGCAAGGGCGGTAGGGAACGGATGGTGCCGCTATCATCGCCCGCCCGCGCCGCACTGGGTCTGTGGCTGGCGGACCGCGACCGGGCGGAGGCGGAGACCGTGACGGCGGGGCGCGCACCCTCGAAGCATCTCTTTCCCGGACGGGGGATTACGGGCCATGTGACGCGCCAGCATCTCTTCGTGCTGATCAAGCAGGTGGCGATCCGTGCCGGGCTCGACCCGGCACGGGTGACGCCGCACACGCTGCGCCACGCCTTCGCCACGCATCTGCTGGCCGGTGGCGCGGACCTGCGGGTGATCCAGACGCTGCTGGGTCACGCGGACCTCGCGACGACCGAGATCTATACCCACGTTCTCGACGCGCATCTGCGCGACCTCGTGCTCACCCGTCACCCGCTGGCCCGGCGGTAATCGCGCCCACCCGCGCGCTTGTGCCGCGCGTGGGTGAAACCTATACACGGCCCTTCCCATTTCCCTCGCGCAGACCGGAGCTATGGATACCTCACCCAACGCGATCAACCTCTGGTTCTGGCTCACCTGCGGCGTCGTCCTTCTGCTCCTCATGGTATCGGCGTTCTTTTCGGGGACCGAGACGGCGTTGACCGCCGCGTCGCGCAGCAAGTTGCGCTCGATGGCCGACCGGGGCGACCGGGGGGCCGCGCAAGCGCTGGAGATCAAGGAGGATCAGGAGAAGTTCATCGGCGCGATCCTGATGGGCAACAACATCGCGAACGTGGTCGCGACCTCGCTTGCGACGGCGGCGCTCACGAAGATCTTCGGCGTGAACGGGGTGGCGCTGGCCTCGCTCGTGATGACGGTGCTGATCCTGATCTTTGCCGAGGTGCTGCCCAAGACCTATGCCATCACGCGCGCCGCCTCCGCCTCCGCGGTGTCCGCAAAGTTCGTGATCTGGGTAATCCGCATCCTGTCGCCGTTCGTGGCCTTCGTGCGCGTCGTGGTGCGCAGCACGCTGCGGCTGTTCGGTGTGCAGACCGACCCCGACACCGACGTACTGTCGGCGAGGGAGGAGATCCTCGGCGCCATCACCCTCGGCCATTCCGAGGGCGCCGTCGAGAAGGAGGACCGCGACCGCCTGCTGGGCGCGCTCGACCTGCATGATCGCACGGTGGAGGAGATCATGCGCCACCGCCGCGAGGTGGAGATGATCGACGCCGAAAAGGCGCCGGGCGACATCATCACGCAGGCGCTGGCCTCGCCCCACACGCGCCTTCCGGTCTATCGGGGCGATGACGAGAATATCCTTGGCGTGGTCCATGCCAAGGATCTGCTGCGCGAGGTGGACCGCCTGATCCGGGGCGCGTCGGGTGATATTGCGCGGCTCTCCGACCTCGACATCCTGAAGATCGCGATGAAGCCCTATTTCGTCCCGGAGACGACGCCGCTCGACGAACAGATGCGCCAGTTCCTGAAGCGGCGCACGCATTTCGCACTCGTGGTGGACGAGTATGGCGCGCTCCGCGGTCTCATCACGCTGGAGGATATCCTGGAGGAGATCGTGGGCGAGATTCGCGACGAGTTCGACATCGTGGAAAAGGACCAGACCCTCGCCCGCGCCGAGAACGGCGATTTCATCGTGGAGGGTGCCATGACGATCCGCGACCTCAACCGGCTGACCGACTGGGGCCTGCCCGATGACGAGGCGAACACGGTTGCGGGGCTGGTCATCCACGAGGCGCAGATGATCCCCAACGAGGGGCAGGCGTTTTCCTTCCATGGCTTTCGGTTCGAGGTGGCGGCCAAGAAGGACAACCGCATCGTGCGGCTGCATATTCGCAAGCTCTGACGGACAGCGATCCGGCGAAACCATTCACCGAACTGCCGTTTCCGGCCCGTCCCCCGTTCCGGGGACGGCCTAGAACCGGGACTGTATATCGAGGACTTCCGCCATGACCGACGACGCGCTCGTGATCTTCACCCCCTCCGGCAAGCGCGGGCGGTTCGCGCACGGCACGCCGGTGCTCCAGGCCGCGCGCCAGCTTGGTGTGGACCTCGATTCGGTCTGCGGCGGGCGTGGCATCTGCTCCAAATGCCAGATCACGCCGGGCTACGGCGAGTTTGCCAAGCACGGCGTCACGGTGCGGCCCGATGCGCTGTCCGACTGGAACGCGGTGGAGGAACGCTACCGCTCCAAGCGCGGCCTGGCCCCCGGGCGCAGGCTCGGCTGTCAGGCGCGCGTCGAAGGCGACGTGGTGATCGACGTGCCGCCCGAAAGCCAGCTCCACAAGCAGGTGATCCGCAAGCGGGTCGAGGCGCGCGAGATCCACATGGACCCGTCCGTCACGCTGCGCTTCGTCGAGGTGGCGGAGCCGGACATGCACGACCCCTCCGGCGATCTGGAGCGGCTGTCGGATGCGCTGCGTGCACAATGGGGGATCGAGCGGGTCGAGATCGACCTCGCTGTCCTGACGATGCTGCAACCCGCGCTGCGCAAGGGGGAGTGGCACGTCACCGTGGCGCTGCACCGGGTGGAGGATGCCGATGCACCCCGCATCATGCAGATCTGGCCGGGGCTCTACGAGGGTTCGGTCTACGGCGTCGCGGTTGATCTCGGCTCCACCACCATCGCGGGGCATCTGTGCGACCTGCGCTCGGGCGCTGTTGTGTCGTCGTCGGGTCTGATGAACCCGCAGATCCGCTTTGGCGAGGATCTGATGAGCCGGGTGAGCTATTCGATGATGAACCCGTCGGGTGCCGCCGAGATGACGGCGGCCGTGCGGGCGGGCATGAACACGCTCTTCGGCCAGCTCTGCGTTGAAGCGGACGTGGCGCGGGCGCTGGTCATGGATGCGGTCTTCGTCTGCAATCCGGTGATGCACCATTTGTTTCTCGGCATCGACCCCTACGAGCTGGGACAGGCGCCCTTCGCGCTCGCCACCTCCAACGCGCTGCGGCTGACGGCGCGTGACCTCGACCTCGACCTGCATCCGGCGGCGCGGGTCTATATCCTTCCTTGCATCGCGGGGCATGTGGGGGCGGACGCGGCAGCGGTGGCCCTGTCGGAGGCGCCTGACAAGTCCGCCGACCTGATGCTCGTCGTCGACGTGGGCACCAATGCGGAGATCCTGCTGGGGAATACGGAAAAGGTGCTCGCCTGCTCGTCGCCCACCGGGCCCGCGTTCGAGGGGGCGCAGATCTCCTCCGGCCAGCGCGCGGCGCCCGGCGCGATCGAACGGGTGGAGATCGACCCTGTCACCAAGGCGCCGCGCTTCAAGGTGATCGGCTGCGACCTCTGGTCTGACGAGGACGGGTTCTGGGAGGAGACGAAGTCGACCGGCGTGACCGGGATCTGCGGCTCCGGCATCATAGAGATGGTGGCGGAGATGCGGATGGCGGGAATCGTGGACGGGCCGGGGCTCATAGGCTCGCCCCAGCAGACCGGATCGGACCGGGTATTTCTGGACGGCCGCACGCACAGCTACCTCGTCCATGACGGCACGGATGCGGGCGGTCCGAAGATCACCGTCACCAACCGCGACATCCGCGAGATCCAGATGGCGAAAGCGGCGCTCTATTCCGGCGCGCGGCTGCTGATGGACAAGTTCGGCGTGGACAAGGTGGACCGCGTGGTGCTCGCCGGCGCGTTTGGCGCGCATATCAGCCCCAAGCACGCGATGGTGCTGGGCATGATCCCGGATGCGCCGCTTGACCGCGTGACGTCGGCAGGAAATGCCGCGGGCACGGGCGCGCGGATCGCCCTGCTGAATCGCCGCGCGCGGGCCGAGATCGAGACGACGGTGCGCCATATCCACAAGATCGAAACCGCCATCGAGCCGCGCTTTCAGGAGCATTTCGTCAATGCCTCGAACATCCCCAACGCGGTGGAGCCATTCCCGATCCTGCGCTCCATCGTGACGCTGCCGGAGATCAATTTCAACGCAGGCTCTGACACGGACGGCACCCGGCGGCGCAGGCGGGGTGCCTGAAGGCTTGGCGCGTCCGTCATTCCTGCTATAAGCTCGGCAAGCCGGCCCGCGACGGAGAGATACCCGATGACCGACGATCCGATTGCCGTGCTGCTCACCCGCATAGCGGGTCAGGATCGTGCGGCGTTCCGGGACATCTATCCGGCGGCCTCGGCGAAACTCATGGGCGTCATACTGCGTATCCTGAAGGACAGGGCAGAGGCGGAGGATGCGTTGCAGGAGGTCTTCACGCGCATCTGGCTCAGGGCGAACCGGTTCGACGCCGCCAAGGGTCGCGGCATGACCTGGCTCATCGCCATCGCGCGTAATCATGCCATCGATCGGCTGCGCGCGCGTCCCGCCACCCCCGTGAGTGCGGGCGCGGATGGCGACGCCGTGGACCGGCTTGCCGACGACCGGCCCGGCGCGCTCGATGCGCTGGTGGCGCGGGGTGAGGCGCGGCGCATCGTGGACTGCATGGGAACGCTGGAGCCGGATCGCGCGAGTTGCGTGCAGGGTGCCTATCTCGACGGCTGGTCCTATGACGATCTGGCACGGCGGTTCGACGTCCCGCTCAACACGATGCGCACATGGCTGCGCCGCTCGCTCCTCAAGCTGCGGGAGTGTCTGGACCAATGACCGATCTCCCCCCCCTGTCGCCGCGTGACGAGGACGACATCGCCGCCGCCGAATATGTGCTGGGCGTCGGCACCCTGCCCGACCGGCTCGCGGCCGAACGACGGTTGCAGAGCGAGCCTGCCTTCGCGGCAGCCGTGCTGGCTTGGGAAAATCGGCTTGCCGGTCTGAACGACGGCTATCCCGATGCGCCGGTGCCCGACCTCATGCCGCAGATCGAGGCGCGCCTCTTCGGACAGACCGCGCCGAGGCGTCCGTTCTGGTGGACATGGCTCGCCGGTGCGGTCGCAGCCGCCGCCTTGGCTGCGGTCGTCGTGGCAGTGCTGCCGATGGTCTCGCCGCAGCCGTCCGTCCCGGTCGCCGTGCTCTCGGGCGAAGGACAGGATCTGCGCTTTGACGTGGCTCGCAAGGGCGATCAGGTCACAGTCACCCGTGTCGCCGGACCAGGCCCCGCGACAGGCAAGTCGCACCAGCTCTGGCTGATCGTGGGCGAGAATGCCCCGGTTCCGCTCGGGCTCGTCGATGACGGGTCGGAGACGGTCGCGGTCCCTGCCCTCGCCGACGGGATGGTTTTCGCGGTCAGTCTGGAGCCTGCCGGAGGGTCGCCCACGGGTGCGCCTACGGGGCCGATCCTCGTAACGGGCAAGGTCGCGCAGACGCTCTGACTTGTGACCGTGCGTAAGGTTCAAACGTCATTAATTCTGGACGTCCTGAAACTGCGGGCCATATCACCTCGTAGCTGACAAAGACGGCGGGGATCCCCCTCGCTACACTCAGGGAGAAGTCCATGAATTTCGCACGTATCGCACCGCTCGCAGGCACCGCAATCCTCATCGCAGGCGCAGCGTTCGCCCAGATGAACCCGATGGTCGGTGGCGCCGAGATGTCGCCCGAGAAGAACGCCGTGGAGAATGCATCCGCAGCACCGAACCTCAGCACGCTCGTTGCCGCCGTGAAGGCCGCAGGTCTGGCCGAGACGCTCTCGGGCGCCGGTCCCTTCACGATCTTCGCGCCGACCGACGATGCCTTCGCAAAACTGCCCGCAGGCACCGTCGACACGCTGCTGAAGCCCGAGAACAAGGAGATGCTGGCCACGATCCTGAAGTGCCACGTCGTCGGCGCGGACGTTTCGTCTGAGGCGCTTGCCAAGATGATCAAGGATGATGGCGGCAAGGCCGAGGTCGACACGCTCGGCGGCTGCAAGCTGGAAGCTGCGATGGACGGCGAGAACATCACGCTGACCGACGAAAACGGCACTGTCGCGACCGTCGAGACGGCCGACGTGAAGCAGTCGAACGGCGTGGTCCACGTGATCGACGCCGTGATGACGCCGAAGAAGTAATCGGCGCCCTTCGAACCGAGGGGGTATCCGCACCCCTCTGATCTCAGCCTCCGGCATCTGCCGGGGGCTGTTTTCGTGACACGGCCCCGTCGCACGACAGGCCCTTGTCCGCCCCGGTCATGCGCCCTACCCTCCCTGTTCATCGAGGAGAGATCATGCCGCAATCATCCGACGTAAATCGGCGCATCGTTCTGGCCCAGCGGCCGCAAGGCGCCCCCGACGACGACACCCTGCGGCTGGAGACGGGGGATGTGCCGGACCCCGCCGACGGGCAGATGCTGCTGCGGACCGTCTGGCTCTCGCTTGACCCCTATATGCGCGGCCGGATGAACGACACCAAAAGTTACGCAAAGCCCGTGGCCATCGGCGAGGTGATGACCGCGCAGGTCGTGGCCGAGGTGGTGCGGTCGCGGCTGGAGGGGTTCGCGCCCGGCGATCATGTTCTCGCGGGCTCCGGATGGCAGGACTATGCCCTGTCGGACGGGACCGGCGTCAAGAGCCTCGGCAAGGCGCCGGAGAATGCGTCTTGGAACCTCGGCGTTCTGGGCATGCCCGGGTTTACCGCATGGGCCGGCCTGACGCAGATCGGTGCACCCAAGGAAGGTGAGACGGTGGTCGTCGCTGCGGCCTCTGGCCCGGTCGGCGCCACCGTGGGCCAGATCGCAAAGATCAAGGGCTGCCGTGCCGTGGGGATCGCAGGCGGGCCGGAGAAATGCGCGCATGTCGTGGATACGCTCGGTTTCGATGCCTGCATCGACCATCACGCCGAGGATTTCGCCGAGCGTCTGGCGGCGGCCTGCCCGGACGGCATCGACGTCTATTTCGAGAATGTCGGCGGCAAGGTGCTCTATGCCGTCCTGCCCCTGCTCAACCCCTTTGCCCGCGTCCCGGTCTGCGGTCTGGTCGCGTGGTATAACGAGCATGGCCAGCCGTCTGGCCCCGATCACGGTCCGGCCATCATGGGCACGGTCCTCAGGATGAAGGTTCGGATGGAGGGGTTCATCGTCTTCGACAGTTTCGGCCCCGATCTCCAGAAGGAGTTCCGCACGGCGATGACCGGCTGGCTGACGGACGATCGCATCACCTATACCGAACAGGTCGTGGAGGGTCTGGAAAACGCGCCCTCCGCGCTCAACGACCTGCTGGCGGGGCGGTCCTTCGGCAAGATGGTGGTGCGTGTCGGGTAGCTGCGCGCTTGACGCTGTCGGGGCTTTCCCGTAGGTCGAATCCGTCGCGGGTGTATCTCAATGGTAGAGAAGCAGCTTCCCAAGCTGATGACGAGGGTTCGATTCCCTTCACCCGCTCCATCCTCTGAACGCGAAATCTATCCCCCGCCGACGATGAGGGCCGCGACCTTGCAGGCGCGCAGGGTCTCGGTTGTCGTCGAGCCGGTGAAGAGACGCCTCAGGCGGCTGTGGCCGTAAGCTCCGATCACGAGCATGTCGAAACGGCCCTCGTCGATCAGCCTGGCGAGCGCGTGTCCCGGTTGACCCGGAACGATGGATATCTCGGCGTCGATCCCGGTGTCCGCCAACCGCACCCGCACGCGGTCCAGATCCTTCCGTGCCGATGCCGTATCTTCGCCCACGGTGACTACATGCACGGCGAGACCCCGGAACAAAGGATCGTGGAGAACATGGTCTACCGCCCGCTGCGCCGGGGTGCTGGCGTCGTATCCGACCAACACCCTCGCAATGGGACGGAAGGAGTCTGGTGCCACGAGAACCGGCTTGTGGACCGCCCGCACGATACGTTCCACCGTCGTCACGTCACTGGGCCGACCGCAGAGGACAATATCCACGTCCTGCGCGGCCTCGGCCACGGTCGGGGCCAGCTCGCCGTGGCGCAGTCGAGCGGTCGGCGTGTCGATCCCGTGTGCGGCAAGCTTGGCCCGCGCCGCGTCCAGCAGCACCCACCCGGCCGCCACGGCGCCTTTGGCCTGCTGCTCGTCGCGCGCCGTCAGTTCCTCCATCAGGGAAGATCGCGCACCGAGCCGGATCGCACCCGACAGATCCTGCGCCCCACCCTCCCCGCGGCCCAGAACATGGAGGAGGTCGACAGCCGCCCCCGTCCGCACCGCAACGAAGGCCGCGAGGTCGTAGACCGAACCCGATGTCGCGCCCTCGTCCACGAGAGCCACGATCCTGCGTGCGGGCTCGCTCATGTCACCGGCCTCCATCAATGCGCCATCATCTTGTCCATTGCCCCCGGTTTATCATGGGCGGCGAGCTTGTCGACGATGGTCTCCGAGGCCGCGTTCATGCCGACGATCTCCACCTCGGCACCGTCGCGGCGGAATTTCAGCACTGCCATGTCGAGCGCCTGCACCGAGGAGATGTCCCAGATATGCGCCGCCGACACGTCGATCACCACGCGGTCGAGCGCCTCGCGGAAGTCGAAGGCGGCCATGAAATCCTCGACCGAGCCGTAGAACATCTGGCCCTCCACGCGGTAGGTGCGGACCCGCCCGTCGGCGCTCGCCTCCGACGTGATGCGGAAAAGCTGCGCGATCTTGGCCGCGAAGAAGATGCCCGACAACAGCACGCCGACCAGCACGCCGATGGCGAGATTGTGGGTCCAGACCACCGCCACGACGGTGGAGAGCATCACGACCGAGGACGATTTCGGATGCGTCCTCAGCGCCTTGATCGACGACCAGGAGAATGTGCCGATGCTGACCATGATCATGATCGCAACAAGCGCCGCCATGGGGATCCGGCTGACGAAATCGCCAAGCGCCGTCACGAGGATCAGCAGCAGCAATCCCGCGACGAACGTGGAAAGCCGCCCCCGCCCGCCGGACTTCACGTTGATCGTGGACTGGCCGATCATGGCGCATCCTGCCATGCCGCCGATGAACCCGGTCACGGAGTTCGCGATGCCCTGCCCGATGCACTCCTGATCCCGGCTGGACGTTGTGTCGGTCAGATCGTCGACGATGGTCTGCGTCATCAGGCTTTCAAGAAGCCCCACCACCGCCACGGCGATGGAATAGGGAAGGATGATCAGCAGCGTCTTCAGCGTCAGCGGGATCTGCGGGATCATGAAGATCGGCAGCGTGTCGGGCAGCGCGCCCATGTCGCCCACCGTCCGCACCTCGAGGCCGAAACCCAGCGTCAGCGCGGTCAGCACGACGATCGTGACCAGCGGCGATGGAACGGCCTTCGTCAGCCGGGGGAAGAGGTAGATGATGCCAAGTCCCGCCGCGACCAGAACATAGGTCAGCATCGGCACCCGGGAGGGGTCAAGCTCCGGCAACTGCGCCAGAAAGATCAGGATCGCCAGCGCATTAACGAATCCGGTCATCACCGATTTCGAAACATAGCGCATGACAAAGCCCAGCTTCAGAAGGCCCATCCCGATCTGCAGCAATCCCGCCAGCACGGTCGCCGCCAGCAGATATTGCAGCCCGTGGTCGCGCACCAGCGTCACCATCAGCACCGCCGTCGCGGCCGTCGCGGCAGAAATCATGCCGGGTCGCCCGCCCACAAAGGCGATCAGCACCGAGATGGAAAAGCTGGCGTAGAGCCCGACCTTCGGGTCCACCCCCGCGATGATCGAAAAGGCGATGGCCTCCGGGATCAGCGCCAGCGCCACCACCATTCCCGCCATCAGGTCGTTGCGGACGTTGCCGAACCACTGATCGCGGTAGTCGTCGAGTGATATCACGAAACTTCGCCCCTCCGAGGCCGGATTGCGGGCCTGCCCCACCGGACAGCGCGCGCCCCGTGCAATCGGTGTCGGCGGGCGATCCCTGCCGCTCCCCTACAAAGAATGACGCCGACAGTCCACCCGAATGGCAAAAGCCTCAGATGTCGAGCGTGTTCTGCCGCTCCCACGCGGAGAAGTGGGAGACGTAGCTGTTCCATTCCTCGCGCTTGAGCTTGACGAAGGCGGCGGAGAATTCCTCCCCCATCATGGATTTCAGCACCGTGTCGCCGTCATAGGCGCGCAGTGCGTCCAGAAGGTTCAGCGGCAGCTTCGGCCCCCCGGTGATCGTGTGGCCTTCGGTATACATGTTGATGTCCGACCGTGGGCCGGGATCGGCCTTGGACCGCACGCCGTCGAGACCTGCCGCGAGGATCACGGCGTTCAGAAGGTAAGGGTTTGTGGCCCCGTCGGGCAGGCGCAGTTCGAACCGACCTGGACCAGGAACACGCACCATGTGCGTGCGATTGTTGCCGGTCCATGTCAGCGAATTGGGCGCCCATGTCGCCCCCGACGCGGTGCGCGGCGCGTTGATCCGCTTGTAGCTGTTGACCGTCGGGTTGCAGATCGCGGTCATGGCGGAGCCGTGTTTCATGATCCCGCCAAGGAAATGGTGCCCCTGCTTTGACAGGCCCAGCGGGTGCGCCTCGTCGGCGAAGGCGTTGGTCTTGCCGTCCGTCGACCAGACCGAAATGTGCGCGTGCATCCCGTTGCCGGTCAGGCCCTCAAAGGGCTTCGGCATGAAGGTCGCGCGCAGGCCATGCTGCTCCGCCACCGATTTGAGCATGAACTTGAAGAAGGAAAGCTTGTCGGCCGTGGCCAGCACGTCGTCATATTTCCAGTTCATCTCGAACTGGCCGGTCGCGTCCTCATGGTCGCTCTGGTAGTGCTCCCACCCCAGATCCTGCATGTAGTCGCTGACTTGTGTGATCACGTCATACATGCGCATGATCGCCTGCTGGTCGTAGCAGGGCTTTTTCGCGGTGTCGTTCTCGTCGGCGACCTTGGTGCCGCAGGGTGCCAGAAGGAAAAATTCCGGCTCTACCCCGGTCTTGACGCGCAGACCTTCCTTCGCGGCCTCGTCCACCAGACGGCGCAGCACGTTGCGCGGCGCCTGATCGACGGGTCGCCCTTCCATCACCGGGTTGGCGGGAAGCCACGCAACCTCCGGCTTCCACGGCAACTGGATCGCTGCCGAGGCATCGGGCACCGCCATCATGTCGGGATGGGCGGCGGTCAGGTCGAGCCATGTGGCAAAACCGGCAAAGCCCGCGCCGTCCTCCTCCATATCGCCGATCATCCGCGCGGGCACGAGCTTGGCGCGCTGGCTGCCAAACAGGTCGGTGTAGGAGATCATGAAGAACTTGATCCCGTTCTTCGTCGCGTAGTCAGCCAGTGTCTTGGCCATGCCTCAAAGCCTCCCGCCGTTTGCGTCAGAATCCAGCCTTGCCCGGATACCAGTCAGTGCCGGCGAGAGGAATACGCGCCATCGCCGCCGCCTCCATCGTCAGGGCGCAGAGGTCTTCCGGCTCCAGGTTGTGGAGGTGGTTCTTGCCGCAGGCGCGCGCTATGGTCTGCGCCTCCAGTGTCATGACCTTGAGGTAATTCTTCAGACGCCGCCCGCCGAGCACCGGATCGAACCGCGCCGCAAGTTCGGGATCCTGCGTGGTGATGCCCGCAGGGTCGCGGCCCTCGTGCCAGTCGTCATAGGCGTCCGCCGTGGTGCCGAGCTTCTGATATTCAGCCTCCCATTTCGGATCGTTGTCGCCGAGTGCGATCAGCGCGGCGGTCCCGATCGACACCGCATCGGCCCCGAGCGCCATCGCCTTCGCCACATCCGCGCCGGTTCGGATGCCGCCCGACACGATCAGTTGCACCTTCCGGTGCATCCCCAGTTCCTGCAATGCCTTCACGGCCTGCGGTATACAGGCGAGGATCGGCATGCCGACATGCTCGATGAACACATCCTGCGTCGCCGCCGTGCCGCCTTGCATCCCGTCGAGGACCACCACGTCCGCACCGGCCTTCACCGCCAGCGCCGTGTCGTAATAGGGCCGCGAGCCGCCGATCTTGACGTAGATCGGCTTTTCCCAATCCGTGATCTCGCGCAACTCGGCGATCTTGATTTCCAGATCGTCCGGGCCGGTCCAGTCGGGGTGACGGCAGGCCGAACGCTGGTCGATGCCCTTGGGCAAGTTGCGCATCTTCGCCACGCGATCGGAGATCTTCTGTCCCAGAAGCATTCCGCCGCCGCCGGGTTTGGCGCCCTGCCCCACTACGACCTCGATCGCATCGGCGCGGCGCAGATCGTCCGGGTTCATGCCGTAGCGGCTCGGCAGATACTGGTAGACGAGGGTGCGGGAATGGCCGCGCTCCTCCTCCGTCATGCCGCCGTCGCCGGTGGTGGTGGAGGTTCCGGCCTCCGACGCGCCGCGCCCCAATGCCTCTTTCGCAGGCCCCGACAAAGCGCCAAAGGACATGCCCGCGATGGTCACGGGGATCTCCAGATGGATCGGCTTTTTCGCGAACCGCGTGCCGAGCCATACGTCAGTCGCGCATTTCTCGCGGTAGCCTTCCAGCGGATAGCGGCTGATCGAGGCGCCGAGGAACAGCAGGTCGTCGAAATGCGGCAGGTGGCGTTTCGTGCCACCGCCCCGGATATCATAGATGCCCGACGCCGCCGCGCGCCGGATCTCGGCGTTGACGGCAGGGGTGAAGGTGGCGGAGTAGCGCGGGGGGGTCTTGGGAAATTCGGTCATGGAACCTCAGTAGTCCGACGCATTGTCGATATTGAAGGTATAGAGCTTGCGGGCCGAGCCATAGCGTTTGAAATCCTCGGGACGGGCCAGATGATCCGCCTCCCCTGCTTTCAGCAGATCGCCTAGGATCTCCAGATGCTCCGGCCGCATCTCCTTCTCGATACAGTCCGAGCCGAGCGATTTGACCGATCCGCGCACGAAGAGCCGCGCCTCGTAGAGGCTGTCGCCAAGGGCGTCGCCCGCATCGCCCAGCACGACGAGGTTGCCCGACTGCGCCATGAACGCGGACATATGGCCGATATTGCCATGCACCACGATGTCGATGCCTTTCATCGACACGCCGCAACGCGAACTGGCGTTGCCCTTAATGACCAGCAGCCCGCCGCGCCCGGTGGCCCCGGCATATTGCGAGGCATTGCCGTCCACGATCACCGCGCCCGACATCATGTTTTCCGCGACGCCCGGCCCGACGGAGCCCTCGACCCGCACCGTCGCCTGCTTGTTCATGCCGGCACAGTAATAGCCCGTCGGCCCGCGCACCGTCACCTCGATCGGCGCATCGAGCGCCACCGCGATGGAATGCGCGCCCTTGGGGTTGATCACCTCCCACGCCGTCTCGTTGGTCTGGCCCTTCAGTGCGTGGAGGGCGGAGTTCAGGGCGCGCAGGCCCTGCGCCTCGAGGTCGAATGTCTGCATGGCGTTCAGTGCTTCCAGAAATAGACGGTGGCGGGCTCGGGCTCCCACACGCGGGCGGCGTCGATGCCCGGCAGGTTCACGAGCGCGCGATATTCGGTCCCGAAGGCCACATACCGGTCGGTTTCCGCCATCACGGCAGGCTTGCAGGCGATGGGATCGCGCACCACACCGAACCCGTCATGGGTACCGACAACGAAGGTGAAGAACCCGTCCAGATCGTCGAGGCTGCTTTCGAGCGCCTCGCCCAGCGTGGAGCCGGTTTTCATTTTCCATGTGAGGTAGGCCGCGCCGACCTCGGTATCGTTCATCGTCTCGGTGAAGATGCCCTCATGCGCCAGCATCCGGCGCAAGCTGTTGTGGTTCGACAGCGAGCCGTTGTGCACGAGGCACTGGTCGGAACCGGTGGAGAACGGGTGCGCCCCCATCGTCGTCACGGCGGATTCGGTCGCCATCCGCGTATGGCCGATCCCGTGCGTGCCGCCCATCGAGGCCAGATCGAAGCGCGCCGCCACGTCCTTGGGCAGACCCACCTCCTTGTAGATCTCGAGGCTGTCGCCGACGCTCATCACCTTCACGTCGGGATGACTTCCGCGCAGGGAGGCGCGCACGGCGTCGGCCTTGCCTTCGGGAATGTCGAGCACGGCATGGGAGCTCTTTACACGGATCGACACGGGCGATCCGATCGCGTCGCCGAGGATGCCATCCAGACCGGTGAAATCACTATCCGGGTCGGAGGACTGGATCGTCATCTTGGCCCGACCGTCGCCCGCGCCGCCATAGATCGCGATGCCCGCACTGTCGGGGCCGCGGTCGGTCATGGTGACGAGCATGTCTGTCAGCATGGCGCCCAACTGCGGCTCCAGCGATTTGTCCTTGAGGAAGAGTCCGACGATGCCGCACATATCTCGATTCCCTGCATGAGGATGGCTTACGCTAGCAGTCGGCGCAGCGTCCGGCAACAATAAGGGAATAATTATTTCCTCAAAGAAATATTTGACAAAGCAGCGCGTGGGCTCTCTGGTGTCGGCCGAATGGGCGCTCTGGTCCGCCAGCCGAAGCACACAGGCTCAGGATTTCGACGGCTTTGGCCGCGAAAACTATACGCCCCACGTCGGCGTTTAGGGGCCATGGTGTGCGGGCGCCGCATAGAACCGGAACCGGACCTCCGGGACCACAAATTGCTTGAGGAGACTTCAATGACGGCATCTTGGAGGATTTCGGCCCTGGCCGATCGTCACCGGGCCATGGGATCGGAGCTCGAGGACTGGAGCGGCATGGGCACGGCCTGGTCCTACACGACCGGCGACCCGGAACAGGAATATCTCGCGATCCGCACGAAGGCGGGGCTGATGGACGTGTCGGGGCTGAAGAAGGTCCACATCACCGGCGCGGGTGCGAGCCACGTCATCGACCGCGCGACCACCCGCAACGTCGAGAAGATCATGCCGGGTCGGTCGACCTATGCCGCGATGCTGAACGACGCGGGCAAGTTCGTCGACGATTGTGTGATCTACCGCACCGGGCCGAACGCCTGGATGGTGGTCCACGGCGCGGGCGCGGGGTTCGAGCAGCTGACCATGGCGGCGAACGGTCGCGATGTGTCCGTCCGCTTTGACGACAATCTGCACGACCTCTCGCTGCAAGGCCCGCTCGCCGTCGATTTCCTGCAAAAGCATGTCGAGGGCATCCGCAATCTCAACTACTTCAGCCACATGCAGACGCAGCTCTTCGGCTTTCCGGTGATGATCTCGCGCACCGGCTATACCGGGGAGCGTGGCTACGAGATCTTCTGCCGCGCGCAGGAGGCGGGGCGGATCTGGGACCGCATCCTCGACGAGGGAAAGGACATGGGCATCATACCCTGCCGCTTCACCACGCTCGATCTGCTCCGCACCGAGAGCTACCTGCTGTTTTTCCCCTACGACAATTCGGAGATGTATCCCTTTGCCGACGAAGGCCCCGGCGATACGCTGTGGGAACTGGGTCTCGACTTCACCGTTTCGCCCGGCAAGACTGGCTTTCGCGGCGCGGAGGAGCATTACCGCCTGAAGGGCCACGAACGCTTCAAGATCTGGGGTCTGACGCTGGAGGGCAAGAACGCGCCCGGCAACGGCGCACCGGTATTCCGGGGCGACGAAAAGGTGGGGGTCGTGACGCAGGCGATGTATTCGCCGCTGAACGAGCACACGATCGCCATCGCCCGCCTGCCCGTGGATTGCGCCAACGACGGCACGAAGCTGACGGTGAAATGTGGGACGCATGGCGACATCGCCGCCACGACCCATTCGATGCCGTTCTACGACACCGACAAGAAGCGCCGCACCGCGAAAGGGTAGGCCGCAAGACCGGCGGGCCGAAGCGTCCGCCGGTTCGATCCCGTATCAGCAAAGGGGGATGTCCGGACGATGCCCGCATTCCAGTTTCCAAAATCGATCGAGAGCCGGCCTGTCTATGCGGCGCTCGCGGCCGGGCCCGGCACGGCGCATCTGATGCTGGCGAGCGGTGAAGGCGTGAAGGCCTTGTGCGATCTCGCAGAGGCCGCACCGGATCTGATGGCCGGCGCGCATGTGATCTACGTCGCCGGGGATCACGCGGCAGGACGGGAAAGGGTAGAAGCGCTGGCGCCCGCGCAGCTTTACGTGGCCCCGACCTATCTGGCCGCGGTGCCGGTTCTTCGCAAGGCGCTGACGGACGCGCACATGGGTCTCCGGATCTACATCGCCGGGACCGAAGGCTTCATCGGTCAGGCAATGCAGGAGGCGGTGATCGCGGGCTTTCCCATGGAGGCGATCCAGCGCGAGCATCGCGGATCGACCGCACGGCGGATGCAGTGCGTCCATTGCAAGGGAATCACCGAGGACGTCGCGACCGATCCCTTCGTCTGCGCCCATTGCGGGCTACACCTTTATGTCCGGGACCATTACTCGCACCGGCTCGCCGCGTTTCAGGGCGTGCGCGTCGATGCCGAGGATCCGGGCCTCATCCCGCCCGTGAAAGCGATCTACCCATGACCGCCTCCCGCAAGATCGACGTGACCGTGGCCGAGGTTATCGAGGTCAACGATCTCGTGAAACGCTTCCGCTTCGAGCGGACGGACGGCGCGCCGATGCCCGCCTTCTCCGGCGGCGCGCATACGGTGATCGAGATGCGCGACGGCGAGGTCACGCGGCTCAACCCCTATTCGCTGATGTCGGACCCACACGACCTTTCCGGCTTCATGATCTCCGTCCGGCGCGACGAGGCGGGGCGTGGCGGGTCGCTCTTCATGCACCGCACCGTGAATGCCGGGGACCGGATGGTGCTGAGCATGCCGGTCAACCTCTTCCCGCTGGATCACCGGGCGAAGAAACACCTGATGATCGCGGGCGGGATCGGCATAACGCCGTTTATCGCGCAGATGCAGCAGCTCGGTGCGACGGATGGCCATTTCGAGCTGCACTATTCCGTGCGGTCTGCGGCGATCGGTGCCTATGCCGAGGATCTGGCCGCGCAATATCCCGGCCATGTGCGCCTCTACCTCAACGATATGGGCCAGAAGATCGACCTCGACGCGCTTTTGACCGGGCAGCCCCTCGGCACGCATCTTTATGTCTGCGGACCCAAGGGCATGATCGACTGGGTCCGCGACACGGCGCGCGGCCTCGGCTGGCCCGACGCCACCGTGCACCATGAGGAGTTTCTGGCACCCCAGCCCGGCAAGCCTTTCGAGGTGACGCTGGCCAGGTCCGGCCGGACCCTCACGGTGGGGGAGAACCAGAGCTTTCTCGAGGCACTGGAGGCTGCGGGGCTGGAACCACCCTATCTCTGCCGTGGTGGGGCCTGCGGGCAGTGCGAAACCGATGTGCTGAGCCATGAGGGCACGTTCCTCCACCGCGACCACTGGCTCACCGACGAGGAAAAGGCGGGCGGGCGCAAGATCATGCCCTGCGTGTCCCGCTTCGAGGGTCCGTCCCTCGTGATCGACCGATAGGAGCGACAGAATGACGATCCAGTTCCGCGACGAGACGTTTCACGACACCTTCACCTTCCGCAACTCCGACTGGGCGATCCAACGCTATCCGTTCCCGTTCCACGAGGACGGCTACATGTATTCCGTCAACATGGAGGCGCATGTCCCGCGCCGGGAAGGCTCGATCTTCGAGCATGCGTTCGACGTGGACGAGCACTACGTGTCGGAGATGAAGGACCGCGCCCGCGTTCTCGCCGCCGATCCGCTGCGTTGCCAAACGCTGCCGCACATGACGCTGGCGGGCTGGGACCTGCTGGAACTCATCATGGTCGCGAAGGCGCAGGATTATCCCGATCTTTTCGAGCTTCACCGCGACGGCGACCGCTGGCACTGGATCAACCGCCCGCTGGGCATCGAGCAACGCTTCACCTTCCTCGACGAGGCCACCCTGCCCTGCGGTCCGATGGAATATATTACACGCCAGACGCAGGGCGATTTCGCGTTGCTGGACCAGCGCGACGACAACCTCTGGATGGATGCGGGCACGGTCACGACGCAGGCGGACTGGTCGCTCGATTTCGACATCGGGATGAACTTCTTCGAATGGCACGCGCCGGTGCCGCTGGCGCACGAAATGGGGATCTTCAAGCGCGCCTTGAAGTTTCTTCTCAACATCCAGCAAGGTGCGCCCGTGCGGCGGCTGAACTGGACGATGACGGTCAATCCGCTTCTGGACACCAGCCCCGAGAATTATCACGTATGGGGCGTGCAGAAGGCCAGCGTGACGCCCGACAACGTAGGCCAGAAGCAGTATCTGCGGGTCGAGTTGCAGACCTTCTTCCGCCTGCCGCGGTCCAACGCGATGGTGTTCCCGATCCGCTGTTACCTGATCCGGCTCGACGATCTGGTGACGGTGCCGAAATGGGGCCGCCGCCTGCACCGCGTCCTGCGCGACCTGCCCGACGAGCTTGCCACCTACAAGGGCTTTGCGCGGAACCGAACGATGATCGTCGATTACCTGTCGCGATACGACGACGGCGCGCCCACGACCCCAGGCATCTTCGCGGACTGATCCCTACCGGGTCTGGACATAGGAGATGACCGAAAGATAGCGCGCCGGAAGCTTTGTCAGGGTTTCCGGCCCGTGCGGCGCGTCGGCGTCGAAAAAGAGCGTATCGCCCGGTTCCAGCCGGTAGACGTAGTGCCCGTGGCGATAGTCGACCTCGCCCTCCAGCATGTAGAGCATCTCGATCCCGTCGTGCTGGAAGGTCGGGAACACATCCGAATCCGATGTGAGCGTGATGAGGTAGGGCTCCACCACCACACCGCTCGTGTTGGCGCCGATATGGCCCAGAAGGTTATACTGGTGCCCCGCACGCGTGCCGCGACGCGTCGTCTCCGCACCTTCGCCGGATTTGGTGTGGATCGCGACATGCACATCCTCGAACCGCCGGAAGAAGGAGGTGAGCGGCACGCTCATTGCATGGGCCAGCGCCTGCAGGGTGGAGAGCGACGGCGAGGTGTTGCCATTCTCGATCTTCGACAGCATCCCAATCGACAGACCCGTGCGCGCGGAGAGATCCGCAATGGTCAGCGCGCTTTGATGGCGAAAGGCGCGCACCTCACGACCGATGGCGACTTCGAGGACGTTCTCACGCTCCTCCGTGACCTTGTGGGGGTTCTGTGCGAGAACGGGCGTTGTCATCGAAACCTCCATGGGTCCGCATCGTCGCATGTTTCCTGAGAGTGAACTGCAAGTCAACCGCATCACGGAAGTCGGCTTCCTGATCTTCCCCGGCTTTCCGATGGCCTGCCTGACCTCGATGATCGAGCCTTTGCGCGCCGCGAACGAGATCGCGAACCGCAAGGCTTTCGGATGGACCATCGTCTCCGAAACCGGCGCGCGCGTAACCTCCAGCGCCGCCGTGACGTTCGACCCGGACCTGCCGCTCTCAATGGCGGAGGGGATCGACTACCTGTTCCTGCTGAGCAGCCCGGCCGCGACGTTCACTGACCGGAAACCGTCGGAGGGCCATCTGCGCCGCCTGTCACGTCACGGCACGGCATTGGGCGGCGTCAGCGGCGGCGTCTTCCCCCTGGCGCGGTCGGGCCTGCTGGACGGTCGCCTCGTCTCCGTCCACTGGTGCTACGAGACCGCCTTCACGCAGGCTTTCCCCGATTTGCGCGTATCCTCGGACGTGATCCTCTTCGACCATCCGTTCTACACCGTATCCGGGGCCGACGCGGCGTTCGACCTGATGCTCGACTTCATCGAGAGGCGCCTTGGTCCTGACATCGCGACGGAGGTGGCCTGCTGGTTCCAGCACCCGGTCGTGCGCGGGCGCGGCGTGCGGCAGAAGACGCCGACCTTCCACCGTCCCGACACCGCCGACACGCTTGTCCCGCCCGTCGCCAAGGCCATCGACCTTCTGGGCGACCGCCTTGCCGATCCCGTTCCGATGGAGGATGTGGCAGCTCATGTCGGCATCTCACCGCGCCAGCTGGAACGGTTGTTCAAGAAAGCCACCGGCAAAAGTCCGTCGCGCTACTACCGGACGCTGCGGATGAAGGCGGCAAGACAGCTCGTCCTCTATACCCGCGATCCGATGGTGCGGATCGCGGCCGGCGTGGGGTATGAGACGGTGCCCCCGCTGGTGCGCCATTACCGCGCGGAGTTCGGCGTGACCCCGGCGGAGGATCGCCGGACCATCAACCGCTTCCGGGTGGAGGACAACCGACCCCTGCCGTCGGTCTGAGCCGTTCAGGCGATAGAGCGCGCGGCGCCGGTCAGCCCATAATGCAGCGACCGCGCGTAGGACCGGGGGGCGAGGATGCTGAACCGCTCGGCCGCAGCACGGCAGATGACGAGACACCCCATATGCTCGATCACGGTGCGGGTGGCCATTCCCGCCTCCATCCGCCGGGACGGGGCGGCGCAGAGCCGCTCCAGCATGTCAACGGTTCCTGCGCCTTCCAGATCGAACCGGACCCAGCCGTCGGTCTGTTCGGTGACGGAGGCCGCCTCCCCCACCGCGTCCTTCAGCGCGCGGGAGATGTCCTCATGGCTGGCGAAGGGCGCCTCGACGAACCACTGCTCCGGTCCGGTCCAGATCACCGACCAAGGCGCGCCGTCCACCCATGTCCCCGGCTCGGGAAGCTTGGCACCGGTCAGGGCCGTCATGGCCGTCCCCAACGCCTCCACCTTCCCGCTCCGGGCGGAAAGCGACGCCAGCGCCATGTCCGTCACCTCGGCGATGGACACCGCGCCGATCCGGTCGACCCTCGGCGCCGCGGCGCCAAGCGGGGTCAGGCTTTTCAGGTCATGCACGAAGACGCTCCCCCTCGGGATCGATGAAATGGGCGCTGACCACCTCGACCAGCGTCTCGGCATTCTGCACCGGGTTCACGGCACGCAGGACCTCGCCCTTGCGGGCCGCGCCATTCTTCAGGAATCCGAGGCCGATCATGTAGCCGAGGTTCGGAGAGAAGGCGACGGAGGTGAGATAGCCCTGATCGTTGGCGATCGTCGCCTCCTCTTCCCGCACGATCAGATGGGAGCCGGATTCGAACCTGTCCGCGGGATCGACCGGGCGGAAGCCCACAAGGCCGAACTCGTCCTTGCGGTTCATCCCCTCGCGCTCCGACAGGGTGGAGCCGATGGAGTCCTTCTTCTTCGAAACCATGCCGCCCATCCCGAGGTTCACGGCGCTCGTCGTGCCGTTCAGCTCGTTGCCCGCCGCATGGCCTTTCTCGATCCGCATCACGCCGAGCGCCTCGGTGCCGTAGATCACCGCGTCGAACTGTGCCCCAGCCTCCATCATGCGCCGCACGAGCGCGTCGCCGTAGCGCGTCGGCACTGCGATCTCGAACGCCAGCTCGCCGGAGAAGGAGATCCGGAAGAGCCTTGCGCGAAGCCCGCCGCAGACGGTGATCTCGCCGCATCCCATGTACGGAAACGCCTCGTTGGAGATGTCGCAGGCGGGGTCGACGATCTTTTGCAACAGCCTGCGCGCGTTCGGCCCCGCTACCGAATACTGCGCCCACGCCTCGGTGGTGGAAATGATCTGCACGTCAAGATCGGGCCAGAGGCACTGGCGACAGAACTCCATGTGGCGATAGACGCCCACGGCATTGGCGGTGGTCGTCGTCAGGACGAAATGATCCTCCGCCAGCCGCGCGGTGGTGCCGTCATCCATGACGATGCCGTCCTCGCGCAGCATGATTCCGTAGCGGATCTTGCCGACGGCCAGCTTGGCGAACGGGTTGGCATAGACGCGGTTGAGGAAATCAGCAGCATCCACGCCCTGCACGTCGATCTTGCCGAGCGTCGTCACGTCGCAGATGCCGACGGACTTGCGCGTGGCCAGAACCTCGCGGTCGACGGACTGACGCCAGGTCGTCTCGCCGTCGCGCGTGAACCACTGCGCGCGCAGCCACATTCCGGCCTCGACGAAGACGGCGCCGCGTTCGGTGGCAAAATGGTGGCTCGGCGGCAGGCGGACGGGGCGGAAATCCTTGCCCGCCGACCGGCCTGCGAAGGCGGCGATCGGCACCGGCGTATAAGGCGGGCGGTAGATCGTTGTGCCGGTCTCGGGGATGGATTTGCCGGTCATCTCCGCCATCACGGCGAGGCCGGTGACATTCGCCGTCTTGCCCTGATCGGTGGCCATCCCGAGCGTCGTGTAGCGTTTGAGATGCTCGACGGAGATGTAGCCTTCCTGATGGGAGAGCTTGATATCCTTCACCGTCACGTCGTTTTGCTGGTCGACCCACGCACGGCCCTTGCCCGGGACGTGGAACAGCGGCGTGATCCGCACCGGCGCATCCTCCGCCTCCGGCAGGTCCACGGATCTGGCGGCGATGCCAAGGCCGTCGAGCACCTGAATGGCGGCCTCAACACCAGACGACAGCGCGCCGGCGGTGGAGAGGATGCCCTTTGATGCCCCCGCCACCAACATCCCCGGCGGAAGCGTGCCGCCCGGAACAAAGGCCGCAAGATCGGCGTCCCAGACCGGACGCCCGCGCTGGTGGCAGGTGAGATGGACGTTCGGGTTCCACCCGCCGGAGACACCAAGGGCAAGGCAGGGAATGTGCCGCGTCTCCCCCCCCGCCATCCGCACCGAAACAGAGCTGAGGCCCAGTCGCCCCGCCGTATCCGTGACGACGGCACCTTTCAGCACCTCGTAACGCTTGGAATCCGGCGCATCGGCGCGGCTGTCGATCACCGCCGCGATATGGACGCCCTTGGCGACAAGGTCGTCGGCCGTCCGATGGCCGTCGTCGTTGTTGGTGAAGATCGCCACCTCGCGCCCCGGAAGGGCGGCCCAGCGGTTGGCATAGCTGCGGATCGCGGAGCCGAGCATGATGCCCGGACGGTCGTTGTTCCGGAACGCGATGGGCCGCTCGATCGCCCCGGCGCAGAGCAGGCTGCGCTTTGTGTAGATCCGCCACAGCGTCTGGCGGGGCTTGCCCGGACCGGGTGTGGCGAGGTGGTCGGCGTTGCGCTCCAGCGCGCCGAAGATGCCGTGGTCCATCGCCCCGATGACCGTGGTGCGCGCCATCACGCGGACGTTGGGCAGGCTTGCCAGTTCCGCCAGCGTCGCCCTCGCCCAGTCGGCGCCGGACATGGCGCCCAGCCCGTGCGTCTCCGCGTTGAGCCGTCCGCCGAGCAGGAAATCCTCGTCGGCGAGGATCACGTCGGCACCCGCCCGACCCGCCGTCAAAGCGGCGGCAAGACCCGTAGGCCCGGCCCCGATGATGAGCAGATCGCAGTGCAGGAAGCCCTTGTCGTAGAGGTCGGGATCATCCTCGCCCGTCAGGCGGCCGAGGCCCGCGGCATGGCGGATCATCGGCTCGTAGAGCTTTTCCCAGAAGGCTTTCGGCCACATGAAGGTCTTGTAATAGAACCCCGCGGCAAAGAACGGCGACAGCAGATCGTTCACCGCCAGCATGTCGAAAGACAGCGGTCCCACATGGTTCTGGCTCCGCGCGTCCAGACCGTCGAACAGCTCCGCGACGGTGGCACGGGTGTTCGGCTCCTGACGCGCGCCGGTGCGCAGCTCCACCAGCGCGTTCGGCTCTTCCGACCCTGCGGTGAGGGGGCCGCGTGGACGGTGATACTTGAACGACCGGCCCATCAGGCGGACCCCGTTGGCGAGCAGCGCGGAGGCCAGCGTATCGCCCCCGAAGCCCGTGTAGCTCCGGCCGTCGAAGCGGAAACTGACGCTGCGCGCGCGGTCGATCAGGCCGCCTTCGATCCGGTTGCTCGGGCTCATCGGCTGCGTCCCTTTGCGCGCGCCACATCGCGGGCGAGTTCGGCGGAGATCACCTCATGCGTGACCGTGTTGCGGGTGACGACGAGCCAGCTCCGGTCGCCCTGCTCGTGATACCAGAGCTCGCGGTGCAGACCCGCCGGATTGTCGCGCAGGTAGAGATAGTCATGGAACAACTCGTTCGCATCCGGGGCCTGCCAGTCGGGCCGGTCGATCAGGCTCTCGTCGCCCATGTAAGTGAATTCCTGCGCGTCGCGCGGACCCAGAAGCGGGTGGGGAATGATCATCGGGACTGTCCTAAAGGTTGGTCAATGAAGGTTGGGCTGCGCGCCCATGCCTTTTTCGTCGATCATGAGCCCCGTGCGGAACCGGTCGAAACGGTAGGCGGTGGCCGTCTCGTGCGGTTTGCCCGTGGCCAGAAGGTGCGCAAAGCACCAGCCCGAGGCCGGCGTCGCCTTGAACCCGCCATAGCACCAGCCGCCGTTGAAGAAGAGCCCGTCCACCCCGGTCCGGTCGATGATCGGCGAGCCGTCCATCGACATGTCCATGATCCCGCCCCACATCCGCAAAAGCCGCGCGCGACCGATCATCGGCATCAGGCTCATCCCGCCTTCGCAGACATCCTCCACCATCGGCAGGTTGCCGCGCTGGGCGTAGGAATTGTAGCTGTCGATATCGCCGCCGAACACCAGACCGCCCTTGTCGGACTGGCTGACGTAGAAATGCCCCGCACCGTAGGTGATGACGTTGGGGATCAGCGGCTTCAGCCCTTCGGAGACGAACGCCTGCAACACATGGCTCTCGATCGGCAGACGGATGCCCGCCTTGGCCATCACCTGCCCCGAATTACCCGCGACCGCGACGCCGACCTTGCCCGCGCCGATGAAGCCGCGCGTGGTCTCGATCCCGAGGCACTTGCCGCCCTCGATCCGAAAGCCCATTACCTCGCAGTTCTGAAGGATATCGACGCCGCGCCGATCCGCCCCGCGTGCGTAGCCCCAAGCCACGGCGTCGTGCCGCACGGTCCCACCGCGCGGCTGCAAGAGACCGCCCTTGATCGGGAACCGCGCGCTGTCGAAATTGAGGAACGGCGCGAGTTTGCGCACCCCTTCGGTATCGAGAAGCTCCGCATCGACCCCGTTCATCCGCATCGCGTTACCGCGGCGGCGGTAGGCGTCGCGCTGCCCGTCCGAATGGCAGAGGTTCAGCACACCGCGCTGGCTCACCATCGCGTTGAAGTTGAAATCCTGTTCCAGCCCTTCCCAGAGCTTCATCGACAGCTCGTAGAACGGCTCGTTGCCGTCGAGGAGGTAGTTCGAGCGGACGATCGTCGTGTTCCGGCCGACGTTGCCGCCGCCGATCCAGCCCTTCTCCACCACCGCGACACTCGCCTCGCTGTGGATCTTCGCGAGGTAATAGGCGGTGGCCAGACCGTGCCCGCCGCCGCCCACCACGATGATGTCGTAGCGTGCCTTGGGTGCAGGATCGCGCCACGCGGGCTTCCAGCCCTTGTGACCGGTCAGCGCTTCCTTGATTACCCTGAAACCCGAATAGTGCATGTCATCTCCGGCGCGTTCGGGACGATACATGCCCCTTCGGCGCGCCGGGCGATAGGGTCGGATCGGACAAATCCGATGCGAAATCCGACAGGGTCGTCAATCGTCGGAATATTTCGTGCGTTTGGCACTGATCCCGATCAGCCAGTCCTCCACCGCACTGCGCGCAGCAAAGGCGGAATGGGCGCGCGGGGTCAGCAGATAGTAGCCCGCGTCGGTGCGGACCTGCATAGCGCCCAGGGGCCGCACCAGCCTGCCGCTGTCCAGCAGCGGGTCGACGAGATGCCCCCACCCCAGCGCCACACCCACGCCATCGATCGCCGCCTGGATCGAGAGCGGATAGGTGTTGACCAGAAGCGGCCGCTCCAGCCGGTGGGGCCGGGTTCCGGCGCGCTCCAGCCAGACATGCCAGTTCATCCATTCGGTATGCGCGCTCGCCACCTCGATCAGCGCGGACGATGCAAGTGCGGACAGGTCCGTCAGCGCCGGATTGCGGGCGAGGAAATCAGGCGCGCAGACCGGGAACACCGTCTCCCCGAACAACAGCCGGCTGTCGTGATCCTTCCATGCTCCGTCGCCCCGCAGAATCGCGAGGTCGACCGTATCGGCGAGACATTCCGCATCGACGTCGGACGCCACGAGCATGATGCCCGGCGCGCCTTCGCCCTGCTGGAACGCATGCAGCCGGGGCGAAAGCCAGAGCGAGGCGACCGAATTGGTGGCCGCAAGAATCACCGGGCGCTGGCGTCCGATTTTCAGCGCATCGTCGGCGGCATCGCGCAACTTCTCGATCGCGGGGGCGATGCGGGCGAGGAATTCGCGCCCGTAAGGGGTGAGGTCGATGGAGCGATGCCCGCGGGTAAAGAAGGCGAGGCCGAAATGCTGCTCCAGCAGGCGGACCTTCCGGCTGATCGCGGTCTCGCTCAGGTTCATCTGCCGGGCCGCGCGCGCGAAGCTGCCGTTGTTGGCCGCGGCCTCGAAGGCGAGGATATAGTCGAGCGGCGGAAGGGGCTTGCGCCGCTCCTGGGCGGGGCGTTCGGGGGTGGGCACTGGTGTCGCCTTTCCGGTCAGCGTCATGCCGTTGCTTATTAGCGCCAGAGACCACCATAATTCTACGCAGAGTTTCGCGCGGCTTCCACCATATGACAGCCAGATGCGCCCGTCCGGAGTTTGCCATGATTGAGAACCAGGTCTTCGAGCAACCGTTCGAGAGGGCGGGCGTCAGGATCCCGGGCCTCCCGATCCTCCCCCCCGGGGTGGAGCGGCATCCCGTTCCGGGCGGCGGCAGTCGCGCCGTGCCGATCTTTCGCGGCGACCGCATCACGATCCAGGACCGCGAAGGCCTGCAACCGGTGGAGATGGTCGTCTTTTCGCACGACGGACGCTCCGATGCGGCGATGATCGGGGCCGCGGGCGGGCGCGATCCGGCGGGACTGAAGGCTTCGCTCGTCCGCGATCCGTCGGGCCGCAAGGTCGTGCGCGCGCTGGAAAAGTCCGGCTTCGATCTGGGCCGGGCGGATGGCACGGTGGTGTTTGCCGAAGGCTCGCGTCCCGGTGATTTTGCGGAGTTCGCATCCTCAGTCGACGGTCTGCTGATCGTCTGCGCGGCGGGCGGGCCGATGGATGCGCACGACCAGTGGGCGCCCACCGATGTCGTGCTCTATATCCACCGCGCCACCCTGCCCGAGGCCAAGGGCGCGCTGACCGCTCCCGACCCGCTGGCCGACCCGCTGATGGACGTGAACATCCGTCCCGGAGAGGCGGTGCCCTATGAGGTGAAGGCGGGGCAGTATATCCAGATCCTCGACGTGAAGGGGCGTGAATGCTCCGACTTTCAGGCCTTCGCACTGCGCGATCTCGACCGCGGGCTGGAGCGGGAGATCGACCCCACCACCACGCGGTCGCTCAACGGCTCGCTCTATCCAATGCCCGGGTTGAGCGGGAAGTATTTCACCGTCGATCACAGGCCGCTGCTGGAGATCATTCAGGACACGATCGGGCGGCACGACACGTTCGGGCTGTCCTGCACCGCGCGCTATTACGAGGATCTGGGCTATCCCGGTCATATCAACTGCTCGGACAACATGAACGCGGCACTGGCACCCTTTGGGATCCGGCCGCGCGGAGGCTGGCCCGCGATCAACTATTTCTTCAACACGATCCTCGACGATACCAACGCCATCGGGATGGACGATCCGTGGTCGCGGCCCGGCGATTTCGTGCTGCTGCGCGCGCTGACGGATCTTGTCTGCGTCTCGACGGCCTGTCCGTGCGACGTCGATCCCGCGAACGGGTGGAATCCCACCGACATTCAACTGCGGACCTACGGGGCCGGCGAAGATTTCAGGCGCTCGATCGGATGGCGCAAGACACCGGGGGCGGATTTGGAAGAGACGAAGAAGACCGGCTTTCACGATTGCTTCGCGCGCCATACGCGCAAGTTCGTCGAATACAACGGCTACTGGCTGCCGTCGGAGATGACCAACCACGGCGCCGTCGCCGAATACTGGGCGGCGCGCGAGAAAGCCGTGGTGATGGACCTCTCGCCGTTGCGGAAATATGAGGTGACGGGGCCGGACGCGGAGGCGCTGATGCAGGTCTGCGTCACGCGCGACATGAAGAAGCTGCCCGTCGGCGGCATCGTCTATACCGCGATGTGCTACGATCACGGCGGCATGATCGACGACGGCACCGTGTTCCGTCTGGGCGAGACGAACTTCCGCTGGATCGGCGGCAACGATCAGTCCGGCCTCTGGCTGAAGCAGCAGGCGCGGGAGCGGAACCTGAACGTCTGGGTGCGCGGCTCGACCGACCATCATTGCAACATCGCCGTGCAGGGTCCGCTGTCTCGCGACATCCTGAAGGACGTGATCTGGACCCCGCCCGCGCAGCCGACGGTGGAGGAACTGGGCTGGTTCCGCCTTACCATCGGGCGGTTGCACGGCTTCGACGGTCCTGCCGTGGTCGTCAGCCGCACCGGCTATTCGGGGGAGCTGGGCTTTGAGATCTTCTGCCACCCCAAGGACGCGACGGCGGTGTTCGACGCGGTCTGGGCGGTGGGCGCGCCGATGGGGATGATTCCGCTCGGCCTCAAGGCGCTCGACATGCTGCGGATCGAGGCCGGGTTGATCTTCGCCGGGTCGGAGTTCGACGACCAGACCGACCCGATGGAGGCCGGCATCGGCTTTGCCGTCCCGCTGAAAAGCAAGACCGACGATTTCATCGGCCGTGCGGCGCTGGAGGCGCGGAAGGCCAACCCGCAGAAGAAGCTCGTGGGGCTGGAACTGGAAGGCGGCATCGTCCCCTCGCCCGGCGACTGCGTGCATTTCGGCAAGCCCCAGATCGGCATCATCACCTCGGCGGTGAAGTCGCCCATCCTCGGCAAGGTCATCGCTCTGGCCCGGGTCGACGTGACCCATTCGGGGGTCGGCACCGTGCTGGAGGTCGGGCGCCTCGACGGCGACCAGATGCGACTTCCCGCGACGGTGGTGCCGTTCCCGCATTTCGACCCGAAGAAGGATCGCGTGAAGGGCACTGCCTAGCGGAGCTGCGGCGGCGGAGAGGATCCGCCGCCGTGATTCGCCTCGCGACCCGGTAACGTCGTACGGTCAGGGTGCCGCTATTTCCGGCAATTCCGCATCCATTCATCTCCCGCCGCCCCATCCGTCGATCCAGCAGCAGGGCGGTCACCCAAGAGACAAGCGGACCAGTCAACCCGCTGGAGGGAACCGCTTTTAGACCACATGTCGCGTGTAGGGAATGCTCTCATGTCCGTTACCACGCCGCCGGATCTGAGGTTAATTTCTTCGCATGCAAATTTTTTCTTTGGCGGTGGCCTTCTCTGCGGCACATTGTCCGGGAGATCTGCGGAACCGCAGGGAACCAATCGGCGAACGGTCGGCACCAGATCGGCCACAGCAGGGAGACGATAATGCCCACAGACATTCCGGCGGCCACACGGTCCGCCACAACCGGCCCGGCAGCGACGGAGGGATTGCGCCGCACGCTCGACTGGCGCGGGGCCTTCTGGGTTGCGGCCGGGGTTCCGCCGCTGGTGCTCTTTTCGCTCGGCGGGATCGCGGGCGTGGCGGGTCAGGCGGCGTTCGTGGTCTGGATCATCTCGATGATCATGGGCTTCTCGCAGTCCTTCACCTACGCCGAGATGGCGGGGATGTTCGGCAACAAATCCGGCGGCACCTCGATTTACGGTGCGACGGCCTGGCTGCGGTATTCCAAGATCATCGCGCCCCTGTCGGTCTGGTGCAACTGGTTCGCCTGGTCGCCGGTCCTGTCGCTCGGCTGCGCGATTGCGGCGGGCTACATCCTGAACGCGCTCTTCGCGATCCCCGCCGCCACCAGCCAGCCGGTGCTCGACTGGATCGCGGCCAATGGCGCGCAGTTCACGGAAAGCAGCGCCGCGGTTGTGGCCTACATGGCGGCGCACGCGGGAACCTCCGTGGCGGATGCGATAAGCGCCGTCTCCACCGCCTCCGCGATGGATGCGCTGACGCCTGCGGTTCGCACGTGGGAAGCGTTCGGCATCGTCATCCCCGGTCTCGGCACGCTGCATTTCAACGCGACGTTCGTGATCGGTGCGATCCTGATGTTCATCATGTTCGCGATCCAGCATCGCGGCATCGCCTCGACCGCATCGGCGCAGAAGATCCTCGCCGTCATCGTGCTCGTGCCGCTTCTCTTCGTGGGCCTCTACCCGATCTTCACCGGGTCGATCAATTCGATGAACGTGACCGATATCGTGCCACCGTCCACCGCCTATGCCGGCGATACGGGGTCGTGGGATCTCGGCGGCTGGACGCTCTTTCTGGGCGCGCTCTACATTGCCGCCTGGTCGACCTACGGCTTCGAGACGGCCGTCTGCTATACTGCTGAGATGCGCGATCCGGCCCGCGATACGTTCAAGGCGATCTTCTTTTCCGGCCTGCTCTGCTGCCTCTTCTTCTTCGTGATCCCGTTTTCGTTCCAAGGCGTGTTCGGGGCGGCGGGTCTGCTCGAACCCGGGATCGTGGACGGAACCGGCGTCGGGGCGGCACTGGCCTCGATGGTCAGCACGTCGCAGATCTTCGTCCAGATCTTCGTGATCCTGATGATCATGGCGCTGTTTCTGGCGATCATGACGGCGATGGCGGGATCGTCCCGCACGCTTTACCAAGGCTCGCGCGACGGCTGGCTGCCGAAGTATCTGAGCCGCGTGAACGAGCATGGCGCACCCGTCGGCGCGATGTGGACCGACCTCGGCTTCAACCTGATCCTGCTGGCGCTGGCCTCGGACGCGGGGGGATATTTCTACGTCCTCGCGATCTCCAACGTTGGCTACCTGACGTTCAACTTCCTGAACCTCAACGCGGGCTGGATCCATCGGATCGATTCGGGTCACATTCATCGGCCGTGGAAGGCGCCCACGGCGCTGATCGGGTTCAACACACTTCTGGCCTTCGTCAATGCGCTCCTGCTCGGGGCCGGAGCGAAGGTCTGGGGCTACTCGGGCGCGCTCTGGTCCGGGATCGTGTTCGCGGCGCTGATCCTGCCGGTGTTCTGGTTCCGGCACTACTATCAGGACGGCGGCAAGTTCCCGCCGGAGGCGATGGAGGATCTGGGCCTCAAGGACGGCAACATGGGGGAGCGCAAGGCCGGGATGCTGCCCTATCTGGCGCTGGCCGCCGGGGCCGCGATCGTTCTCTGGGCGAACTGGTTCTTCGTCCTGCCGGTCTGACGGATCGCAACGGTCGGGCGGCCATGGGGCCGCCCGTTCGCTGAAAGGACGGTGCCTCCATGTCGACACGCCTCATCTCCACCCGGCCGGCGGAGTCGCCGGAGCCCACCATCGGGGCCACGGCCCAGACGGTGATCGACACGCTTTTCACCCGCATCGTGGCGCAGGACTATCAGCCCGAGGAGCGCCTGCCGTCGGAGCGGACGCTGGCCGCCGAACTCGGCGTCGCGCGCAACACGGTTCGCGAAGCGCTCGACGTGCTGGAGACGCGCCGCGTGATCCGGCGGCGCGCGGGCAGTGGCAGCTTCGTCATTTACCGGAGCGGCGTCGCGACCGCCGCCCCTCCCTCCGCCCTCGCGCATGAGACGAGCCCGCTCCAGCATCTCGTCATGCGCGCGATCCTGGAGCCGGAGATGGTGCGCCTTGCTACCATCAACATGACCCCGCGCGAGATCGACGCGCTGGGCGAGACCCTGTCGCGGATGGAGCAGATCCGCACCGATCCCGTGGCCTTTTCGGGCGAGGAGGAGGCGATCTACCGCCACATCGCGAAGGGCACCGGCAATCCGCTTTTGATGGCGTGCTATGAGCTGACCATCGACGCCTGCCGCCAGAACTTCCGCTCCGCCCTGCTGCGCCGGCATCTGACGCCGAAGCGGATTGCGGACTACCAGCGGCGCTACAACACGCTGTTCAACGCTATCGCATCCCGCGATATCGAGGCGTCGGTGGAGTTCATCAAACTGCACCTGATCGAGGAGCAGAAACTGCTGCTGCAGGAGCCCTGAGCCTACAGGCTCCGGGTCGAGAGTGCGGTCCCTGCCCCGCCTCCCACCTGTCGCTGGTCCCACATCTGGCCCAGATCGACCATCTGCGCGCGCAGGCGGTCGCCGTGCCGCGACAGCCAGTCGGGGATAGATCCGAAGGCCACGATCCGCGCGCGTCCGTCCCGGATGCGGACCACCGGCCAGTCGCCGACCAGCGCATTGTCGATCCCGAAAAGATCGGTGCCCCACCATTCGGCAGCCCCGAACGCATGGATCACCGTCCCCGAATGCTTCATCGCGGCCAGCACCGACGGGGAGGCGACGCTCCCCGCCCGCTCCACCGCCCGGCGCCAGATGTCGAGCGTCGCTGCATATTCCCACGATACAGCGCTCCAGCTGTCGGGGAAGCGGCGGTTGTAGTCGGCAAAGAACGCGCTCGGCCGGTCGAAGAAAAAGCCCTTTTCGGTCAGCGCCGGATCGTCGAAGTCGGGAAACTGAAACAGGAAGCCTTCCATGAAATCCCGCGACGTCCGCGCGATCAGTTGCGCATAGGAATCGAGCGTGCAGGACACGATCTGGCCTTGGAATCCGGAGGCAAAGGCGGCTTCGGTCAGGGCATGGACCATCGGCGTGTAGCTCGTGCACCAGCACAGGATGTCGGGCCGGTCCTCCATCATCGCCGCCACCATACCCGCGGCATCGCGGCTCGCCGGATCGTAGCGGATCTCCCTCACCACCTGGAGCCCGGCCGCCCCGCACGCAGCACGGTAGGTGGCGAGCGACGGCAGACCCAGCGCATCGGTCTGGCTGCACAGGGCGATGCGCCGCAACTCCGGGTGAGACCGGCGCAGCCACTCGATCCCGGTGACGTTGTAGACCGGGTGCGTCTCGCTCGGCGCGATCAGGTAAGGCGTGTCGGGGGACAGATCGCTGGGCAGCAGCGTCGCCGTCAGAAGCTTGCGGTCCGTGAGATAGTCCAGCACCGGTGCCAATGTGTCGCCGCCGAGCGTCAGTAGCAGCTTGATGTCATGCGTGCGGACCAGATCCTGCGCTCCGGCCATCGCGCGGTCAGCGGAATACTGGCAGTCGTAGGGCACGATCCGCACCCGGTGCCGGCGCCCGCCGATGGAGAAGCCGCCCAGCCGGTTCAGGTGATCCACCCAGATCTCGCAGCCGTTGAGACCCGGCAGGCCCCAGGATTGCACTGGCCCGGTCAAAGGCGCCATGAACCCGATCGCGATCGTATCGCCCGCGGGCACCGAGAGGTGCGGCAGCGCCCCCCGGATCGCCAGCCGCTGTGCAAAGCTACCCTGTGTCATGCGCGGACTGTATCCCTCTGCACTCCGGGCGCCACGGGAATCGCCCGCGAAGTTTACCGCCAGTTTAAAGTTTGGATTGACAGGACACATACCGGTTCGCCAATCTGGTCCAAACCACATAGACCAGATGTAGCAATTGGTCCGGACCGGGAGAGATGACATGACGAAACGCGTAGCCGTGATCGGCGCGGGGCCATCGGGCCTGGCGCAACTTCGCGCCTTCCAGAGTGCGGCGCAGAAGGGCGCGGAGATCCCGGAGGTCGTGTGCTTCGAGAAGCAGTCCAACTGGGGCGGGCTCTGGAACTACACATGGCGCACCGGTCTGGATGAGAACGGGGAGCCGGTGCACGGCTCGATGTATCGCTACCTCTGGTCGAACGGACCGAAGGAAGGGCTGGAGTTCGCGGACTATTCGTTCGAGGAGCATTTCGGCAAGCAGATCGCGAGCTATCCCCCGCGTGCGGTGCTTTTCGACTATATCGAGGGCCGGGTCGACAAGGCGGGCGTGCGCGACTGGATCCGGTTTTCCACCACAATCCGTATGGTGCGCTACGACGAGGCGACGGAGACGTTCACCGTCACCGCGCACGATCTGGTCGAGGATCGGATGTATGACGAGGTTTTCGACAACGTCATCGTCGCCTCGGGCCATTTCTCGACCCCGAACGTCCCCGAATATCCCGGCTTCAACGTCTTTCGCGGCC